>JAFIEL010000172.1 GCA_020832585.1 Natronohydrobacter sp.
CTGACCCCCAGATTCGTAGTCTGGTGCTCTATCCAGCTGAGCTACGGGCGCGTTGAGGGCGACATATCGCCCTGTTCCGGGCAATGCAAGGGGGGTTTCGCAAGGAAACCGAAGTTATTCCGCGAAACTCGTTACTCTGCCAACGGAAGCCAGATACGAAACTCCGTGCCATCCTGATCACTGCGGATCAGTTCCAGTTTCCCCCCATGCCCGCGCACCAGTTCCGCAGCAATTGCAAGCCCCAGACCGATCCCGCCCTTGCGCGCACCGCCCTGAAATGCCTCGAACAAGTGCTCACGCGCCTTGGGCGGCAGACCGGGGCCGGAATCGCCGATACGGATGGCGACACCTTTCGTGTTCTCCTGCATTGTGGGCTTGGCGAGGATCTCGATCACGCCGGGTTGTTTCGTGGCCTCGATCGCCTGTCTTGCGTTCCGCACAAGATTGCTGAGCACACGGAAAATCTGCTCGCCATCGGCACGGACCACAAGATCCTTGCCCATATCTATCAGGAAGGTGATTTCTGCCCCCTCGGCAAGCGCGAGTTTCTCGCTCTCGACAACATCTTCAAGGACAGTGGCAAGCCGCAGGGGGACGAGTTTCGGCGGGGGCTCTTCGGCCTTGCCGAAGGCAAGGGTCGATTCACACAGGTTGATCGCCCGCGACAACGACCCCACCAGCTTGGGGGCGGCGCGTTTCACGCTCGGGTCGTTGCTCATTTCCATGCGGTCAGCCAGCATCGAGGCCGTTGCCAGCATGTTACGCAGATCATGGCTGATCCGCGCGACCGAACCGCCAAGCTGCGCCAGCCGGTCTTTCTGCCGCAACAATCCGGTCAGGTCGGTCTGCATCCGCGTCAGGGCTTCCTCTGCCTCGCGCAACTCGCGGATTTTCGAGCTCGGCGACAAAATCCGCGTCGCGTCCTGCGGGGCTTCGGCGTAATCCTGCATGGACCGGATGAAGCGTCGCATCGGGGCGACGACAAATGCTTGAATCGACAGATAGAGAAGCAGGGCCGTGACGCCGGAAATCAGCAATGAAAGCAGCAGGATGCGTTTGCCGAATTCCCAAAGCTCTTGTTGCAGCCGCGCGGTGTCCAATGTGATCTCGATCAGCAGGCCCGCCTGTTGCACCGGATCGCCAATCACCCGGATGATACGGGGCTCAGAACGGCGCATTTCGTCCAGGGCATCGCGCATCAATTCAAAGGCGCTGGCCCCGCGCAGGTCATAGGTCGCGTCAATCTGCGCGGGAATCGGCGACGAGAGGATCAGTTCGCGCACAGCATCGCGTCGCAGCACAACGTTGAAAACGCCCGCATTTTCCAGCAATTCGCTGGCCAGTTCGCCAGCGATGGACCCATCCGAGGCCAGCAGTGCTAATGAGGCGATCTGCGCACGTTCCAGCCTTGCGAGAAGATATTCCTCACGGAAGCGCGACACCGAGGGCACGAAAATCAGCACTTCTGCCAGCATCACGAAGATGACGACAAGCCAGAGAAACCGCGCTGAAAGACTGCTCGAAATCATGCCCTAACCTAGCCTGCGCAGGTCAGGGTAGCCACCTCTGAACCAACCTAACCACGCGCTTCACATTCATGTTATCAAACAGTCGCGGCGAGAAATAGGCCCCTGCTGCGCGTTTGCCGATTTCCGCCAAAGTGGGATAGGGCAGGACCGTCCCCGCAATGGCGCTGAGTTTGAGATTGTTTGCCATGGCCAGCGCATAGGGGGCAATCACTTCGCCCGCTTGCGCCCCGACAACTGTCACCCCGACCGGCCGGCCGCGCGCGGCGATCAACTGAAGAAAACCCTGCGTGCGGCCCTCGGCCTGTGCCCGGTCGATCTGGTCATAGCCGACCCTGTGGACAGACACGCCGCCCCCGTATTTCTTGCGCGCCGCGGCCTCGGACAGTCCGATCTGCGCGAGCTCGGGATCGGTATAGGTGACATGCGGGATATGGTCATGGCGCGCCTTGGCGGGCAGGCCGAACAGCATGGAACGAATCACCACCCCTGCGTGATAACCCGCAAGATGCGTGAATTGCCCTTGCCCGGCCACATCGCCGATCGCATGGACGCGCTTGTTGGTACTGCGCAAACCGGCATCGACCTTGACCCCGGCGCGGTCGAATTTCACTCCGGCCTTGGCCAAATCCAGCTTTTCGAGATTCGGCACACGCCCTACCGCCACCAGCAGATGCGTGCCAGTAAAGATCGTGCCCCCCTTGACCTGCACTTCCAGCGCGCCCGGACGCCCACCGACACGCTCGACCTGTGCGTTTTCGATGATCTCGACCCCTTCGCTGCGCAACTGATCCAGCACGACCGCAGCGGCGGCGGGGTCATCGCGGCCCAGCGCCTGTGCGCCCTCGATCACGGTCACGCGCGATCCAAGACGCCGATGCGCCTGTGCCATTTCCAGCCCGATGGGCCCTGCGCCGATGATCAGCAGATGGCCGGGGCGTTCGGTCTGGTCGAACAGGGTTTCGTTGGTCATGTAAGGCACATCATCCAGCCCCGGAATGGGCGGGACCAATGCACGCGAGCCTGTCGCGATGACAAAGCGCCGCGCGGTGATGGTCTGGCCTGCGACTTCGACCTCGGTGGGCGAGATGAAACACGCAAAGCCCTGGATCACCTGCACGCCCAGCCCCTCAAACCGCTCGACCGAGTCGTGCGGTTCAATCGCGGCGATGGTGGACTTCACATGCGCCATGGCAGATTTGAAATCCTCTGGCGTCGGCTCGCCCCCGCGCGCATGGACTTTCTTTGCCTGCGCCAGCAGGGCTTTGGAGGGCACGCAGCCGTAATTCAGGCAATCCCCGCCCATCTTGTGCCCTTCGATCAGCACCACACGCGCGCCCATCTGAACCGCCCCGGCAGCGACGGACAGGCCGCCGGAACCGCCGCCGATCACGCAGATATCTGTCTTTATCCGGGTCATGGCTGCCCCCTTTTGCGACGGATTTGCTTCAGAATCACCGGCATCAGCGACAATGCGGCCAGGCCCAGCAGCGGGCCGATGATATGCGGCTCGAAGATGATGCCCAGATCGGGGGTCTCATCGCGGGCAAAGACCTCGCCCAGGCCCGCGCCAACCCATGTGTAGATCACACCGCCCGGCATGATCCCGAAAAACGTGGTTGCGGCAAAAACCGACAACCGCACCCCGATCAGGGCCGGAATCACATTCATCACGAAAAAGGGCAGCACGGGCATCAGCCGCAGCGAAAACAGCACTGGCGCTTCATTGGCGCGGATCGAATCGGTGATCTGCTTGATACGCCCGTCACTGGCATCGATCTTTGCAGACATGGCCCGGCCAAACCCCGCGCGCACAGCCCAGAAGATCGCGACGGCCCCGACGGTTGCGGCAAGGATGTTGAACAGCGCACCGGGAAAGACCCCGAACAGAAAACCGCCTGTCAGCGTGGCCGCCGTGGCGCCGGGCAACGAGAAGGCAACGATGGCGATATAGGTCAGCACGAAAACCAGTGCGGTTAGCGTATAATGCGAATCGCGGATGGCAATCAGTGCGGCGCGATTGTCGCGCAAGGTTTCAAAGGACAGGTAATCGCGCAGGGTAATCGCACCCAGGATGGCCACCAGCGCGATCACGAGGATCGGCAGGCGCTGTCGCCAGACCGATTGTTTGTTCATTGTCTCATGTTGGTCCACGAGAAACTCCGCTTTGTCATGTTCATGGGGCCTTACGCCCTGAATGGCCAGTTGTTTCGGCTGTTTCATCGTGATCACAAGGGCTTGATCAGCGCGCAGTGTTGCGCGCGCATTTTTCCGCACCTTACCCGGCGCAGTCGTGCAAAACTAAGGAATTGCGAATTGACTTGCAGGCAGTAGGCAGGTAATCGGCGAGCTTGAAATGACAAGGCGGCCGAATCCGGCAGGATGAGCGCGCGCCAGAATGTAAGGAAACGGAGCGATGAAACGCACCTATCAGCCCAGCAACCTGGTTCGCAAGCGCCGCCATGGTTTCCGCGCCCGCATGGCCACCAAGGCCGGCCGCAAGATTCTGAACGCCCGTCGTCGCATCGGCCGCAAGAACCTGTCGGCTTGAGCGCGATGGCCTGCATGTGCGGGCCTGAGGGAAGTGAGATGACACCGCCGGGGGCAGATGTGGCAAGGCAAGACGCCGAGGCTGCGGTTGCGCCGGCGGTTTTGTCATGCCTGATGCCTGCAACGCTACTCAGGCGCGCCGATTTTCTGCGCGCGGCCAAGGCGCGGCGCGTGCCCTGCCCGGCCTTTCTGCTGCAGGCGCGCGCGCGCGATGATGCGGAAGCGGTGCGCGGCGCGCGGATCGGCTATACCTGCACGAAGAAACTGGGCAATGCGGTCACGCGCAACCGCGCCAAGCGCCGCCTGCGCGCTGTGTCGCGCGCTGTGCTGCCACAGCATGCCCGTGACGGGTGGGATTATGTGCTGATCGGGCGGCCCGGTGCGACCGTCAGCCATGATTTCGCGGCGATGTGCGCCGATCTGGAACGCGCGCTTCGCAAGCTGCATGGGGGTACGCTTTGAGACCCGGTGCATGGCTTCTCTCGCTGCCCGTGCGATTCTACCGGATCGTGTTCAGCCCCTGGGTCGGGTTCAACTGCCGTTATCAACCCACCTGTTCGGCCTATGCGCTGGACGCTCTTGAGCGGCATGGCGCGATCAAGGGCGGCTGGCTTGCCATGCGGCGGATCGGGCGCTGTCATCCCTGGGGTCATTCGGGTTATGATCCGGTGCCGGGTGTAGATCCGGACCATGATGCGCAATGCTGCAAGAAAGACCCACGCGATGCTTGATGACACGGACCTGCCGCTGATCTTGCAAAACGCTCCAGATACAACCGAGTTTCGCAAGCTGCGCAAGCGTATCATTCGCGAGACCCGCGCGGTGATCGACCAGTATGGCATGGTCGAACCCGGCGCGCGCTGGCTGGTGTGCCTATCGGGTGGCAAGGACAGCTATACGCTGCTGGCCGCGCTGATCGAGTTGAAATGGCGCGGGTTGTTGCCGGTCGATCTGCTGGCCTGCAATCTGGATCAGGGCCAACCGGGCTTTCCCGCGACTGTGCTGCCCGAGTTCCTGACGAAGATGCAGGTGCCCCACCGGATCGAGTATCAGGACACCTATTCCATCGTCATGGACAAGGTGCCGCAAGGCCGGACCTATTGCGCGCTGTGTTCACGGCTGCGGCGCGGGAACCTCTACCGGATCGCGCGCGAGGAAGGGTGCAGCGCCGTGGTGCTGGGCCATCACCGCGATGATCTGTTGGAGACCTTTTTCATGAACCTGTTTCACGGCGGGCGGCTGGCCACGATGCCGCCGAAGCTGGTCAATGAGGAAGGTGATCTGTTCGTCTACCGCCCGCTGGCCTTTGTGGCAGAAGAAGATTGCGCGCGATTCGCGCAGTCGATGAATTACCCGATCATCCCTTGTGACCTCTGCGGCTCTCAGGACGGGCTGCAGCGGATGCAGGTCAAGACGCTGCTGAACGAGTGGGAAAAGCGCAGCCCCGGTCGGCGCAATGTCATGTTCCGCGCGCTGATGAATGTGCGCCCCTCGCATCTGCCCG
>JAFIEL010000173.1 GCA_020832585.1 Natronohydrobacter sp.
TGAAATACTTGACCGTCTCGAAATTCAGCAGGCTGTCGATGGCCTTCTGATTGGCATCCGTATCCTGCTGGTTCATGATCCGGCGCTGGGTCACGCGCCATTCGGTCACGCGGAAGGTAAACCAGACATAGAGGCTGATCGTCACCACCACCGTTGCCAGATACCAGATATCGAACAGCCAGAAAAAGATCACCGCGATCATCAGAAGCTGCAACAGCAGTGGAAAGATCGAGAACAGCAGGAAACGCAGCAGGAAATCCACGCCCTTCACTCCGCGCTCGATGATCCGGCTCAAGCCGCCGGTCTTGCGAGTGATGTGGTAGCGCAGGCTCAGGCGGTGGATATGCTCGAATGTTTCCAGCGCCAGTTGTCGCAACGCACGCTGACCGACACGCGTGAACAGAACGTTGCGCAATTCCTGAAAGCCGATCTCCATCAGCCGCGCGACGCCATAAGCAACCGTCAGCCCGACCGCGCCCAAGGCCAGTAGCCAGCCCGTGCCTTCGCCTGCCAGCGCATCAACCGCGCCCTTGTAGAAAAACGGGGTGCCCACAGCGACGAATTTGGCCAAGACCAGCATCACCAGCGCCAGAACCACCCGCTGCCGCACCCAGAGATGCGCCGCAGGCCAGAGATAGGGCACCACCCGCCGGATTGTCCGCCATCCGCTGGCACGTTCCTGAGTGGCTGTCGGAATCGGTGCTGAAGGCGCGGTCGGGTCTGAATTGGTCATGTCGGGCTTTCTTGCATCTGTCCGCGCTATCTAGGACCGCGCCCCCGAAATGACCAGAGGGGGCGTGTCAGGTCTCGCCTGTGCCTGAGAGCTTCATCAGCACCAGCCCGCCCACAATCATCGCGGCCGCCATCACCCGCATGGGCGTCACGGCCTCGCCCAATGCCATGATCCCCACAGTAAAGGCCCCCACCGCCCCGATCCCGGTCCAGACCGTATAGGCGGTGCCAAGGGGCAGGGTTTTCATGGCGATGGCCAGCAGCGCAAAACTGCCCAGCATAGACACCCCCATGATCACGGTCGGCACCATCCGCGTGAAGCCCATCGACTGCTTCATCGCGAAAGCCCAGACCACTTCGAGAACACCCGCAATAGCCAGATAAATCCAGGGCATCTGATCCTCCTGTCGGACCAGGTCGTCCTGGCAATGAAGGGCAAAACGCGAGGTCGTCCTCGCCTGCCCAAAATACAGGCATGGCATCAAGAGGGTCAAGCGTTACTGAGCCCTGTAACCCAATGGTTGCCATCCGGCAACCATTGCAGCGACCGGAAGGGCTCAGTTCGTTTCTTCCGGCAGAATGAACACCTGCCCCGGATAGATCAGGTCCGGATTGCGGATCTGATCGCGATTGGCATCAAAAATCCGCATGTAGCGCGTGCCATCCCCGAAACGGTCCTGCGACATGCCCCAAAGCGTGTTGCCGGGCTGGACAATCAACGCCTGTGGACCCGCTGCCTCGCGCGCAATCTCGGGCGTCACGCGCTCAAACGGGATTTCCGCGCGCGAAGTCACTTGCGCGGCCTCGTCCAGTTCATCGACGCGCAGCCGGTAGACACCGCGTTCGATCCCGTCAAGCTGCGCCTGCCAGTTGCCATCGGGGGCAGCGCGTGCACGCAGGATCGGCTGATTGTCGATATAGATCTGGATATCGGCGGACCCCATTGCCGCGCGCCCGCTGACCGAAACCTCTCCACCCGCGTCGTAAGTCACGGATTCGATGCTGACATTGCCGCTGCTCCCGCGATGGGGCAGGCGCGCGACCTCACCCAGCAGTTGCACTGATCCATCCGGACGCATCAGCACCGCCAGTGGTGCCTGCGGATCACCCGCTTGTGCGTCACGCGCAGCAAGCTCTGTCACGTCAGACTGATCCGCTGTTTCAACCCGATCCGGCGACCGGGCCTCGGCCATGACCTGCGGTTGTGCCGGGGCCGCGCTCGGCGCGAAAAGCGGCTCGACTGCGACTTCGCGCGCGCTGGCCTGCGCGACCATCGGACCGGCCACAGATCCCGAAGCAAGCACCTCACTGCGCGGGGCCAGCATCAGCGTATCGGCCGAGCGCACCCTGTCGCCACTCGGCAGACGGACTTCCAGTTCCAGCACACGCGGCATCGGGGCGGGCACGACCTCGAACATGAGCACGAACTCGCCCGCAGCGGAGCTGATTGTCTGGGCGACCGGTTCTTCATCGATCAGTGCTGCCACGGCACTTGTGGCCGGTGCCTTGCCCGCGATCAGCACATCGCCCAGATCAGTCACACGCACCAGATCGAAACTGGGCGCATAATCCGCCTGAACCGGGGCCATGGCGATCTGGACATCTGGCGCGGGCTCGTCGCGCGGTAGCGTCAAGGCGGGCGGCTCGGTCAGGACAAGTTCGGGCCGCGGCAGGTCGGGAACAGGCGTTTCGGACGGGAAAACCACGACATAGGCGACACTGGCCGCACCCGCGACAGCGACGGACCCGATTACCCATTGGGCAAGCACGTCTTTGGGCAGATATTTCAGCATCCCGGTTCTCCAGCGCGCGCCCGTGGCAGGCGCAATCGCGGCTTGCACGAGTCTAACAATCCCGTTAGCGCGTGGCAAAGCAAATTGAAATACGGTGTGGCAATGTCGAAGCTTCGTCCCTCGATCTGTGTCTTTTGCGGCTCGCGCGCCGGCCTGTCACCCGCCTATGCGCAAGCCGCGCGCGCTGTCGGGCAGATGATCGCCGCGCGCGACTGGCGGCTGGTCTATGGCGCGGGCGATATCGGGATCATGGGCGAAGTGGCGCGCGCGGCGCAGGGCGCGGGCGCGCAGGTTTTCGGCGTCATCCCGACCCATCTGATGCAGCTGGAGGTCGGCAAGCGCGATCTGGGCATGCTGGTCGTGACCGAGACGATGCATGAGCGCAAGAAGGTCATGTTCACCAATTCCGACGCCATCGTGGTGCTGCCAGGGGGTGCTGGCACGCTGGACGAGTTCTTCGAGGTGCTGACATGGCGGCAGATCGGGCTGCACGAAAAGCCGATTTATCTGCTGAATACGGACGGGTTCTGGGATCCGCTGATAGCGCTGGTCGAGCATGTCATAGCGCAGGGATTTGCGGCAGCGTCGCTGCGGGAGTTTTTTGTGGTGGTGGAGTCGGTAGAAGCGCTGGAGGGGGCGTTGGGGGCCCGGATTACGGCAGATCAGAGATTCTGATCGAAGGGAACAAATGAGGCCCATTGACGTACGATACGTTCATTTGAAATAAAGCAAGATCGCAAAGCAAGCGTTGAGTTAATGCCGTCGCGCGCGCAGCGACCGTGCTGTTCTGGCTTTGAACATCCATGAGTCTGAACCCGCAAGTGTCAGACCATCATTTCCTTGGTCGCGGTCAGGCGCACATCGGGGTAATCGCGCGCCACGCGGTCGATATCCCATTGCAGGCGGGTCATGAAGACCGGGTCGCCGTCGCTGTCTTCGGCCATATGCTGCTTGTTCGCGGCAGCGAATTTCTCGACCGCGAGTTTCTCGCCCATCACCCAGCGGGCCGAAGTGAATTGCGTGGGCTCAAACCGGACAGGCAGGCCGTATTCCAGCTCGATCCGGCTGGCCAGAACCTCGAATTGCAACTGGCCGACAACCCCCACGATGAAGCCGGAGCCGAAAACCGGTTTGAACACCTTGGCCGCGCCTTCTTCGGCGAATTGCAACAGCGCCTTGTCGAGATGCTTGGCCTTCATCGGGTCGCCCGCGCGGCAAGCTTGCAAGAGTTCCGGCGCGAAGGACGGGATACCAGTGAAGCGCAACGCCTCGCCTTCGGTCAGGGCGTCACCGATGCGCAACTGGCCGTGGTTGGGGATGCCGATGATGTCGCCGGCCCAGGCTTCTTCGGCCAGTTCGCGGTCAGCCGCGAGGAACAACACCGGCGAGGCGACGGTCATCTGCTTCTTTGACCGAACATGGTTAAGCTTCATGCCGCGCTGGAAATGTCCGGAGGCAAGGCGCACAAAGGCCACGCGGTCGCGGTGCTTGGGGTCCATATTGGCCTGAACCTTGAACACGAACCCTGTGACCGGCTTTTCCTCGGGGGCGACCTGACGGCTTTCCGTCTTCTGGATCTGGGGCAGCGGCGCATAGGCGGCGATCCCGTCCATCAGTTCCTTGACGCCAAAGGAATTGATCGCAGACCCGAACCAGATCGGCGTCAGGTGCCCTTCGAGCACGGATTTCGGATCGAGCGGGGGCAGGAGTTCGCGCGCCATCTCGACTTCTTCGCGCAGCTTTTCCAGCAGATGCGCGGGCACATGATTGGCCATTTCCGGGTCATCGAGACCGTTGACCACGATGCTTTCGCCGCGCTTGTTACGGTCGGCGCGGTTCATCAGTTCAAGCCGGTCCCGCAACAGGTCGTAACAGCCCAGAAACTCACCCCCGGTGCCGATGGGCCAGCTTGCGGGCGTCACGTCGATCGCCAGATTTTGCTGGATCTCGTCGATGATGTCGAAGGTCTCGCGGCTTTCGCGGTCCATCTTGTTGCAGAAGGTCAGGATCGGCAGGTCGCGCAGGCGGCAGACCTCGAACAGTTTGCGGGTTTGGGATTCGACGCCCTTGGCCCCGTCAATGACCATGATCGCGGCATCCACGGCGGTCAGGGTGCGGTAAGTGTCCTCGGAGAAATCCGAGTGGCCGGGCGTGTCGACCAGATTGAACCGATACTGCCCGAAATCGAAGGACATGGCCGAGGCGGAAACAGAGATGCCCCGATCCTTTTCCATCTGCATGAAATCCGAGCGTGTGCGGCGCGCTTCCCCCTTGGCGCGGACCTGCCCCGCCATCTGGATCGCGCCGCCAAAGAGCAGGAATTTCTCGGTCAGCGTCGTCTTGCCCGCATCCGGGTGCGAGATGATGGCAAAGGTGCGCCGACGGGCGATTTCGGCGGGCAATTCGGGGCGATTTGAGGCATGATCCAGCATGGCGCGCGTATAGGGTGTGACGCGCGCCCGCGCAAGTTATTGCGCGCAGTTCCGGCAGAAGGGGGTTGCCGGCAGAAGGTCAAGCCGCTCTTCGCTGATCTCGGTGCCGCATTTCACGCAAAAACCGTATTCATCGGCCTCGATCCGCTTCATGGCCGCGTCGAGCATCTGCAATTCCCGCTGCGCCGCATGGCCGAGGGCTTCGAGCGTCTCGTCATCTTCATGCTCGGTTGCGTTGTCTTCCCAATCCGGGCTGCCATGGGTGCCGAGCTCCTGATCGATGAATGTGGCGCGCGCCATCAATTCGAGTTGGCGCTGCTTGATCTGGTCGCGGCGGGCGGCGATGTCGGTCATGATGTCCTCCTGTTCACATCATGCAGAGTGCGCAATTGCGCGGGTGCCGTCCTTGATCCGTATCAAATGCCTCTTTTCCGGGGCCTCTTGCCGCGCTATCAGGGGCGCATGTTGAAAACCCGCATCATTCCCTGTCTGGATGTCGCCGATGGCCGCGTGGT
>JAFIEL010000174.1 GCA_020832585.1 Natronohydrobacter sp.
GCGTGGCCGCTGCGGTGATGGACGAGCGCGGCACCGACCGCCTGACGATTCGCACTGCACGCGGGCTTTTGCATGCCGAACGGCGCGGCGCACAGATCTGGGTCAATATGGGCGCGCCGATCCTCGACTGGCAGGGCGTGCCACTGGCGCGCGCGGTCGATCTGCTGCATCTGCCGTTGTCGGGCGATCCGGTGGCGGTGGGCATGGGCAACCCGCATTGCGTGCATTTCGTGCCGGATGCGGAAGTTGCCCCCGTGGCCGAAAACGGGGCGCAGGTCGAACATGATCCGCTGTTTCCCGAAGCCACCAATGTCGAATTCGCGTCCTTGCTTGGCCCCGACCATCTGCGCCTGCGCGTCTGGGAACGCGGCACCGGGATCACGCTGGCCTGCGGGTCCGGCGCCTGTGCGACAGCAGTCGCCGCCCATCAGCGCGGGCTGACCGGGCGGCGCGTGGTGATCGAAGCCGATGGCGGCACGCTGGAAGTGGACTGGCGCGAAGATGGCGTCTGGCTGACCGGCCCCGTTGCGCATGTCTTTGACGGCGTGTTCACGCCCGCATTTCTGGCAGGCACGGCATGAGTGCGCCACGTTTCACCACACTGGGCTGTCGGCTTAATGCCTACGAGACCGAGGCCATGCGCGACATGGCCGAATCTGCGGGCCTGCGCGATGCCTTGGTCGTCAACACCTGCGCGGTCACGGCGGAAGCCGTCCGCAAGGCCCGTCAGGAAATTCGCCGACTGCGCCGCGAAAATCCCGATGCGCCCATCATCGTCACAGGCTGCGCGGCCCAGACGGAACCCGAAACCTTCGCCACCATGCCCGAAGTGACCCGCGTGATCGGCAATTCCGAGAAGATGCGACCAGAGACATGGGCGCAGATGGTCCCCGACCTGATTGGCGCGACCGAGCGCGTGCAGGTCGATGACATCATGTCGGTGCGCGAAACCGCCAGCCACCTGATCGACGGATTCGGCACCCGCGCGCGCGCCTATGTGCAGGTCCAGAATGGCTGCGATCACCGCTGCACCTTCTGCATCATCCCGTATGGTCGCGGCAATTCGCGCTCCGTCCCAGCGGGCGTGGTGGTCGATCAGATCAACCGACTGGTGGGGCAGGGCTATCTGGAAGTGGTGCTGACAGGCGTCGATCTGACCTCATGGGGCGCGGATCTGCCGGGCACCCCCCGTCTGGGCGATCTGGTGCGGCGCATCCTGCGCCTGACCGATGTGGCGCGGCTGCGGATCAGTTCGATCGATTCGATCGAGGCCGATGAGGCGCTGATGGACGCAATCGCCACCGAGCCGCGCCTGATGCCGCATCTGCACCTGTCGCTGCAGGCGGGCGATGACATGATCCTGAAGCGGATGAAGCGCCGGCACTTGCGGGAGGATGCGATCCGCTTCTGTCAGGAAGCCCGCCGCCTGCGCCCGGACATGGTCTTTGGCGCGGACATCATCGCGGGATTTCCGACGGAAACCGAGGCGATGTTCGAAAACTCGCTGCGCCTGGTCGAGGATTGCGACCTGACCTTCCTGCATGTCTTTCCCTTCAGCCCGCGCAAGGGCACGCCTGCCGCGCGCATGCCGCAACTGCCGGGACCAGTGATCAAGGAGCGCGCTGCGAAGTTGCGCGCCGCCGGTGAAGTGGCGCTGGAGCGGCACTTGCATGCGCAGATCGGGGCGGAACATGCGGTGCTGATGGAAGCGCCCGATATGGGGCGGACTGCCCAATTCACGGAAGTCAGGTTCGAGCTGCCCCAGCCTGTCGGCGCGATCGTTGCGGCGCGCGTGACGGGATATGCGCAAAGCCAGCTTCTCGCGTGAAACGTAAGGTGCGTGGTGACCACGCACCTTACCTCAACCGAGATAGTTGCGCAGCGCCTCTGGCGGATCGGCCAGCATCTGCGTCGTCAGGGCAGGGGCCTGCGCCACGCCGTCACTGACCAGCACCAGATGATCTGCAATCGCCTCGGCATCGCGAATGTCATGGCTCACCATCAGCAGCGTGGCCCCGGTCTCGCGGCAAATCTCGGCCACCAGCCCCAGCATTTCCATACGCAGCGCCGGACCCAGCGCCGCAAACGGCTCATCCAGCAGCACCAGCGGCTTGCGCTGCAACAACACCCGCGCCAGCGCCACGCGGCTTTGCTGCCCGCCCGAAAGCTGCGCCGGTCTGCGCGCGCCAAACCCCTCAAGGCCCACACGGGCAAGCGCCGCTTCGACCTGCGCACGCTCATCCGCAGTCAAACGCAGCGACGGCTTCACCCCCAGAGCCACATTCTCAAACGCGCTCAGATGCGGGAACAGGTTATTGTCCTGAAACAGGATCGACACAGGCCGCCCCGACGGGCTGGCCTGCGTGATGTCAAACCCCTGCCACAGCACCCGCCCCCCGCTGACCGGCACAAAGCCCGCCACCGCGCCCAGAAGCGTTGACTTGCCCGCCCCGGATGGGCCGATCACCGCAACCAATGCGCCCGCAGGGATCGCCCAATCGGCGGCAAGCGTGAAATCGTCCTGCGTGATCCGCACGCCGTCAAGTTCCAGCACGCCCACGCCCCCACCTCTCGAACACCACAAACAGCGCCAGACTCGCCGCCAGCAGCACCAGCGCCGCCCCTGCGGCATCATCCTGCCGATAGGCATTCATCAGCCGGTATAGCTGCATCGGCAAGGTCGCCCCTTCGCGTTCCGCAAACAGCATGATCACCCCCAGATCGCCCATCGACAGCGCCGCTGTCAGCCCGGCAGCAAAGCCCAGGGGCCGACGCAGCCGGGGCAAGGTGACAATCCGCAACCGCGCCCAGCCGTGCAATCCCAGCGACGTCGCCAGTCGGCCCTGTGTGGCCATTTCGGCGCGCAAATCCGGCAGGATCAGCCGCAGCGCAAAGGGCATGGCCATACCCGCATTGACCAGCATCGTCACCAACAGCGCGAAATCACGCGGATTGGCGAGCGGCCGGATCACCAGAAACAGCCCCGTCCCGATCACCAGCGGCGAGGCCGCGAGCGCCGCCAGCCCCAGCCATTCCAGAACCGCCCCGCGCGTGCCCCCCAAGGCCAGCACAGCATGGGCCAGCGCCAGCGTCATGACGATGGTCACAGCGGTCGCGCCAAGTGCCACAACCAAAGAGCGCCCCGCCGCCTGCCAGACCTCGGACGGTAGCCCCACCACATACGGCGCACCGCGCAACACCACCATGCAAAGCGGCACCAGCAGGAACAGCGCCCCCGCGATGATCAGGCCCGCATCCCAAAGCCGCAGCCCCGCGCCGCCCAGATCAAACCGCTGCACAGGCCGGTCCATCCCGCCCCCCAGCGCCGAGGGCAAGGCCACGCGCCATGCGATCACACCCGCCCCAGCACATAGCCCGAATTGCACCAGCGCAAGCGCTGCCGCGCGGCCCATGTCGAAATCGAATCGGAACGCCTGATAGATCGCCAATTCCACCGTCGTCGCGCGCGGCCCGCCCCCCATGGTCAGCGCGACCGAGAAACTGGTCAGGCAGATCAGGAAGATCACCAGAAACGCCCCCGGCACCAGATCGCGCAACATGGGCCATTCCAGCTGCCGGAACGTGTCGCGCGGTGTGAACCCGAGCGCGGCCGCAAGCCGGAAGCGTTCCGCCGGCACCCCTGCCCAGCCTTGCAGCAGGATGCGCGTGGCCAGCGGCAGGTTGTAGAACACATGCGCCAGCACCACGCCGTGCAGGCCGAAAATATTGAACCGGCTCAAGCCCAGCGCGTCAAACATCTGATTGACCAGCCCGGACCGGCCAAACACCGCCAGCAACCCCAGCACCGCAACCAGCGTCGGCAGGATAAACGGCGCCCCCATCAGCGTGATCAGCAGACCCCGCCCGGCAAACTGCCGCCGCGCCAAGGCCCGCGCAATCGGGATCGCCAGCAGGACCGACAGCCCCGCCGATAACAGCGCCTGCACCACCGTAAACCGCACCGCTGCCCAGTCGGACCCGCGCAAGGCGCTCAAGCCCTCGGCGCGCCAGGCGACAGCCCCCAGCGCGCCGAAATTCAGCATCACCAGCCAGCCCGCCACCAGCCCCCCGAACAGAAGGGCCAGCGCGCGGGCATGGCGGGCGGGGTCGCTCACCGCGTCATGCCTTGCAACCAGATATGAAGCGCAGGGCTGCGGCGGGCTTCGGCCTCGGTCTCGTCAAGGAAGATCGCGACCTCTGGCAGCGGCAGGTCGCGCATCACCTCCGGCCACTCCGCGCGCGGCAGGGCGGATGGATAGGACCAGTTGCCATAGGCGATCATGTTCTGGAAATCGGACGACAGGATATAGGCCATGAACTCGCGCGCCAGTTCCGGGTTTGCCGCGCCCTCCAGCACGCCCGCGACTTCCGCCATGAAGTAATGACCTTCCTCGAAAATCGCCGCCGCCTTGCTGTCATCCTCTTCCGCCACGATGTGATAGGCGGGCGATGTCGTATAGCTCAGCACCATATCGGCCTCGCCACTTGTGAACATGCCGTAGGATTCCGACCAACCTGCGGTCACGGTCACAGTGCGCGCCGCCAGATTGCGCCAGACCTCTTCGGCCTGATCGCCAAACACCTGATCAACCCACAAAAGCAGCGCCAGACCAGAGGCCGAAGAGCGCGGATCCTGCCACACAAGGCTGATCTCTTCGCGCTCCAGCAATTCGGCAAAACTCGCAGGCGGGTTTTCCAGCCGACTGCTGTCATAGACCCAGGCGATATAACTCCAGTTGAACGGGATGAACGTGTCATCCTCCCACTCCACCGGCAAGGTCAGCGCCGCCAGCGGCTGGCCATGCGGCGCAAACAGACCCGTTTCGCGTGCGCGCAGCGTCATGTCGGTGTTCAACCCGATTACGGCATCCGCTTCCGTGCGCGCCCCGTCCAGCATCAGGCGCGGCAGCACATCGCCAGTGCGAAATTCCAGCGTGCAACCGCAGCGCGCCTCGAACCCCTCCTTGATGGCCGGGCCGGGGCCCCAGCTAGATCCGAAATAATCGGGGGCCAGCACTATCAGCGTTTCGGCCTGCAAGGGGCTGATCGTCAGGGCTGCCACAGCCGCGAACAGGGGATATCTCATCGCATCTCTCCATTTTCACGACGGGCGGAGAATGAAGCGGCGCTTTGGCCTGTCCCTTCCCTCCGCCGGTCTTAACCGGTTCAGGTTCAACGGGTTCACGAAGTCGCATCTCAGCCCGCATCCGGGCACCCCGAGGTATGCGCAGACATAATCCCCATAGCCCCCACGCGCAAGAGCAGGGATTGAGCCTTGCGCGCAGCCCCGCTATGGCTGTTGGCGCAAAGGAGTGCGGTTCCATGAGCTACAACACATTCGGCCATCTGTTTCGCGTGACCACATGGGGCGAAAGCCACGGACCCGCGCTCGGGGCCACTGTCGACGGCTGCCCGCCGGGGATCGCGCTGGAACCTGCCATGATCCAGCATTGGCTGGACCGCC
>JAFIEL010000175.1 GCA_020832585.1 Natronohydrobacter sp.
ACCGCCTGACCCGGATCAGCCGCCATCTGCGCAATTTCGCCCGCAAGCCCAACCAACAACTTCGGGCTGTGGCGCTGAATGAATCGATCACCGAAGCGCAAGAGCTTCTGGGCTGGCGTCTGCGCAAGACCGGGGTGACGCTCGACATTGATCTGGGCGCGACGCCGCTGCAGGTCGTGGCCGGACCAGTACGGCTGCAACAGGTGCTGGTCAATCTGATCAGCAACGCCATTGATGCGGTCGAGGGGCTGGAGGACAAGCGCCTGCATCTGCGCGCGCAGGCCGTGGGCACGCGTGTGCAGGTCAGCTTGCGCGATCACGGGCCGGGCGTGGCCGATGGCTTGCAGGCGCGGATTTTCGATCCGTTCTTTTCGACCAAGGAAGTCGGCAAGGGGCTGGGGCTGGGTCTGTCGATTTCCTACAATATCATGCGCGATTTCGGCGGTTCCCTGTCGGTCGAGAATCACCCGCAGGGCGGCGCGGTCTTCACGCTGGACCTGCAATCCGCCGCAGCCTCCGCCGAGGCGGCAGAATGAGCCCTGCCAAGGTCTTTCTGGTCGATGATGACGCCGATCTGCGCGCCTCGACTGAGCAGGCACTCGATCTGGCCGGACTGGGCGTCGAAGGGTTCGAAGCTGCGCAACCTGTGCTGGAGCGCATCACGGCCGGATTCGGTGGCATCGTGATCACCGATATCCGCATGCCGGGGATGGATGGCATGACGCTGATGACCCGCATCCATGAAATTGACCCCGATATTCCCGTGATCCTGATCACTGGTCACGGCGATGTGCCCCTTGCCGTGCGCGCCATGCGCGAAGGTGCGCATGATTTCATCGAAAAACCCTTTTCCGGCGCACAGCTTGCCGCGATTGCCCGCCGCGCGATGGAGTTTCGCCAATTGGTGCTGGACAACCGCCGCCTGCGCGCCGTGGCAGGGCAGGCGGATGATCTGGAAGCACGACTTGTGGGCCGCTCCAACGCCATGATCCACCTGCGCCAGCAGATGCGCACGATTGGCCCGTCAGATGCCGATGTGCTGATCATCGGCGAAACCGGCACCGGCAAGGAAGTGATCGCGCGCGCATTGCATGATCTGTCCGCCCGTGCGGCCCATCCCTTTGTCGCGATCATCTGCAGCGCCCTGCCCGAAACGCTGATCGAATCGGAACTTTTCGGCCATGAGGTCGGCGCCTTCCCCGGTGCGATCCGCGCCCGCGTCGGCAAATTCGACCACGCACGCGGCGGGACCGTTCTGCTGGACGATATCGGCGCGATGCCGCTTGACGTTCAGGGCAAACTCTTGCGCGTGTTGCAGGACCGGGTGATCTCGCCCTTGGGGTCGAATGTGCAGCATGAACTGGACCTGCGCTTCATCGCCACCAGCCGCGTGGCCCTGGAGCCCGAAGTCGCGGCAGGCCGCTTCCGGGCGGATCTGCTCTACCGTCTGAATGCGCTCAGCCTACGGGTGCCCCCCTTGTCCGAAAGGGTCGAGGATATTCCGGCACTTTTCATGCGACTTCTGTCGGAAGCCGCTGCGCGCCACCGCCTGTCCGTGCCACAGCTCAACCCTGCATTTCTCGCAGAACTCACCCGCGCGCCCTGGCCCGGCAATGTGCGTGAATTGCGCAATGCCGCCGAACGCGTGGTGCTGCGGCTGGAGCAGGCGACCGACGTCACGGCAGTGCCGAACAGCGCGCAAACGCTCGCCGAACAGATGGCCGCGCATGAGCGTAAATTGCTGGTCGATGCCCTGATCCGGCACAACGGGGCGCTGAAACCGGTCTATGAAACCCTCGGCCTGTCGCGCAAGGCGCTCTATGACAAACTGGTAAAATACGGAATCGACAAGGCGCAGTTCCTGAGTGCAGGCACCACTGCAGAGGTTGACGACACCTGAGCATGTGTGGATTTCGACACATGAACCGGGCGTGATGTGTAGATCTCTACACATCATCGGCAGCTTTGGCGCTAACATCGCGTTTTTTTCACGCAGCTTTGCTTGCAATGCGCCCCGCCAGACCGTTGACTGCGCGCTGTGCCGCCTCTGATCCTTTGGAGGGGACAGGCGGGCATGGACATATACGCACCACAAAGGGGAGGTCCCAATGCGTTATACCAATTTCACGGCTCTGGCCGCAGCGGCAGTCATGTCGGTTTCCATGGCCACCGCGCAGGATCGCACCGGCTGGCCGTCGGATCTGACCGTCGGCACCGCAAGCCAGGGCGGCGTCTATTTCGTCTATGGCAACGGTCTGGCCGGTTTCCTGGGCGAAGAGCTTGGCCTGAATGCCTCGGGCGAAGTGACGGGCGGTCCCGTTCAGAACGTGACCCTGACCCAGATGGGCGACCATGACATCGGTCTGGTCACGATGGGTCCGGCTTTTGAAGCCTGGAACGGCGAAAGCGAACTGGCTCCCGGCCTGCCGCATAGCGACATTCGCGCGCTGTTCCCGATGTATGAAACGCCCTTCCAGGGTGTCGCGCTGCGTTCCAGCGGCATCACCTCGGTCAGCGATTTTGAAGGTCGCCGCGTTGGCGTCGGCCCCGCTGGCGGCACGCCCGGCACTTACTGGCCGCGCTTCCTGAACACGCTGGGGATCAACGCGACCATTTCGAACGCAGGCGCGGCCGACACGGCGGGCCAGTTGAAGGACGGTCTGGTCGATGCGTTTGTCTTCGCGGCTGGTCTGCCGATTGGTGCCTTCTCGCAGCTCGTGGCGGAAGCGGATGTCGTGCTGTTCGGCTTCTCCGAAGACGAACTGGCCACGATCCTCGAAGCGCACCCGGAAGTGTCGCAATTCACCATTCCCGCTGGCACCTATACCACGCAGGAAGATGACCAGCTTTCGGTCGCGATGTGGAACTATGCGATTGCCCATGCCGACATGCCGGAGTCGCTCGCCTATGAAATCACCCGTCTGGTGATGGAAAACAACGACCGCATGTTGCAGATCCACGCTGCCGCTGCGGCAACCCTGCCGGAAAATGCTGTTCCGAACAATGGCTTCCTGCCCTTCCATCCGGGCGCGATCCGCTGGTTCGAGGAAAACGGCATCGAGATCCCCGAAGATCTGCGGGGCTGATCGTGCGATCCGTCTGATAACTTTGGGTCAGGGCGCGAGAGTGCCCTGACCCTTTTTCAAAAGCGCCATTGCCATCGCGGAGCACCATCTCACCGCGCGCCACGGCCATCAGTCTGACCGGATCGGGGGGACCATGTCACAATCATCTGCACAAACAGCACCAGCCGAGATCGACAACATTGCCGATGGCGTCGACAACGAGATCGTCACCAGCAACCAGCGTGTCTTTGTCGGTATTGTCGGGCTGGTCGTGACGGCCCTTTGCATCCTCTACACGATGTTCCATGTCGGCGCGATGAACGGTGTCCACGACCGGATCACCGATTTTCTGGGCCTGCCCTCGGTCGATCTGACAGAGCCATGGCGCTACCGTCTGGTCCATGTCGCCGGTGGTCTGGCGCTGGGCTTCATCCTGTTTTCCGCCCGCGCGCTGCACGACGACAGCCACGATGCACCTTATACGCTGCTGGAAAAAGCGCTGCTCGCGATCAGCGGCGCGCTGATCCTTCTGGCTTTCGGGCAGGTCGTGCTGATGTTCACCACAGGCGACCGGATCATGACGGGTGCGCCCGCAGACAAGCATCTGATGAGTTTCGGCTACCCCCTGATCGGCGGCACGGTGCTGGCGCTGATCGCAAGCTGGGTCCAGCCCATCCGCAACCGCACGCGCCTGTCATGGGCCGATACGCTACTGGCCGTCGCGGCCATTGTCGTCGGCATCTATATCATCGGCCATGCCGATCTGCTGCGCACCCGCGCGCAAGTGTTCCCGCATCCCAATGATATGTGGGCGTCCGTGGCGGGCATCATCCTGATCCTTGAACTGACCCGCCGTCTTGCCGGTCTGGCGCTGGTCATCATCGTGGGGGTGTTTCTGGCTTACGGTTTTGTCGGTCCCTACCTGCCCGGCATCCTGAACCATCGCGGCTATGCACCCGCGCGCTTCTTCGGCTTCATCTATACCGATAACGGCATCCTCGGGCCGACGACGGCGATTTCGTCCACCTATATCATTCTGTTCATCACCTTTGCGGCCTTCCTTCAGGCCAGCCGCGTGGGCGAATATTTCGTCAATTTCGCCTTTGCCGCAGCAGGGGGCGCGCGCGGTGGTCCGGCCAAGGTCGCGGTCTTTGCAAGCGGCCTGATGGGCATGATCAACGGCACTTCGGCGGGTAACGTGGTTTCGACCGGCTCGCTGACCATCCCGCTGATGAAAAAGGTGGGCTACAAACCCCAGACCGCTGCTTCGGTCGAGGCCGCGGCCAGTTCCGGCGGGCAGATCCTGCCGCCCATCATGGGGGCGGGGGCCTTCATCATGGCCGAGATCACCGGCATCGCTTACCGCGACATCGTGATTGCGGCGATCATCCCGGCGATCCTCTATTTCACCTCGGTCTATTTCATGGTGGACAAGGAGGCGCTGAAAAAAGGCATGAAGGGCCTGCCGCGCGATCAGTTGCCGCGCTTTGATGTGCTGGTGCGGCGCGTGTTCCTGTTCATCCCCATCATCATCCTGATCGGCGCGCTGTTCATGGGTTATTCCGTGATCCGCGCGGGCACGCTCGCGATGGCCTCGGCGGCGGTGGTCAGCTGGTTCACACCCAACAAGATGCTGGTCAAGGAAATCCTCTATGCGTTCGAGATCGCAGCCCGCATGTCGCTGCAACTGGTCGCGGTCTGTGCGGCAGCGGGCATCATCGTGGGCGTGATCGCGCTGACGGGCATTGGCACGCGGTTTTCCTCGCTGCTTCTGGGCTTTGCCGGGCAAAGCCAGTTGCTCGCGCTGGTCTTCGCGATGCTGGTGGCGATCATCCTTGGCATGGGGATGCCCACCACGGCGGCCTATGCCGTGGCGGCAGCGGTGATCGCGCCGGGGCTGATCCGCATGGGGATCGAGCCGCTGACCGCGCATTTCTTCATCTTCTACTACGCTGTCATGTCGGCGATCACGCCGCCTGTGGCGCTGGCCGCCTATGCGGGGGCAGCGATTGCGCAATCAGACCCGATGAAGACCAGCGTCGAGAGCTTCAAGATCGGCCTTGCCGCCTTCATCGTGCCCTTCATCTTCTTCTTCAATGACGGGCTTCTGATGCAGGGCGCGTGGGGGAATATCATTCATGTGTTCTTCACAGCACTTCTGGGCATCTACCTGCTGGCCTCGGCCGTGCAGGGCTGGCTCTTTGGCGTGATCAACTGGCCCTTGCGCATCTTCGTGGGGCTTGCGGCCATCGCCATGATCTCGGGCGGGTGGATTTCCGACCTGATCGGGCTGGGGGCCGCGGCGCTGGTGTTCTTCTATCAGCGCAACCTGCGCCGAGGGCAGGCCACCGCATAGCCCGCCCCGGCC
>JAFIEL010000176.1 GCA_020832585.1 Natronohydrobacter sp.
GGGCATGGGGTTTCGGGCCTCCTCCGGTCTGCGCTGCGAATTTCCTGAGAAAAAAATGCCTCAGCCTTGGGCAGCATGGCAGGAAAAACGCCCGTTTGCTGTGCAGGGGCATAAGGCGCTGAAAAGATACAGCTTTGCCAGCGCAGGTCCGTCCCGGCCCCGGTGAGGGGGTTTCCAGTCTGATTTTATTGCGGAAACGGGCTTTCCACAGGCTCGTGTGCAGTGGCATGCCGCGCCGGTTTCAGGTGCTTGACGGATGGCGCGAGGGGCGTATGAAAAATATAAGAGTTCATCATACAAACTTGGAAATCCCTGCTCATGACCCGCTTTTTCCTGTTCTCGACCGTCGCCACCTTCGCCGCTTTCGCGGCACAAGCGGGCAGTCTGACGCTGTTTGCCAGCGGAGAGGATCTGGCGACCGAAGGGTTCAACGCGCCGGAACTGACCAAGGATGGCTGGTCGTTGGAATTCACCCGCATCATGGCGAGTTTCGATCAGATCACCGCATGGCAGACCGACCCGCCCTTCATGGCCGACAATGCGGAAATCGCAGGCACGGCGCTGGCCATTGCAGGCCCGTTCACCGTCGATCTGGTCGATGCAGATGAGGACGACCGCGTGGCCTTGACCAGAGTCGACGCCACACCCGGCCATTACAACGCGCTGTCTTGGGCGCTGGTGCCGGGTGCGGACGGGTTTTCGCTGGTGCTGGAGGGGATCGCGCGCAAGGACGGGCAGGAGGTGGCTTTCACGCTGCGCACATCTGAAAGCGTGATGCATTTCTGCGGTGAATATCTGGGCGACGCGCGCAAGGGGTTTGTTACGGACGAAGCCGGGGGGGATCTGGAGATCACCTTGCATCTTGATCACCTGTTTGGCCGCGCTGACAAGCCGGAAGATGACGAGATGAACCTTGCCGCACCGGGGTTTGACGCCTTTGCCGCAGGCGGGGTGCAGGATTTCACACTGGACGGGCTGCATCTGGGCCATGTGGGCGAAGGGCATTGTCATGTCGCGGCGCTCTAGGCTGGCTGGGTTGGTGATCTGCGCGGCGGGGCTTTTTGCCCCGCTTGCGGCATTCTCCCATGCCGCGCTGATCGAGGCCGAGACGGCACAGGCGATCCGCCTGCACGCGTTTTACGACACAGGCGCGCCAATGTCGCATGCGCAGGTGATCATCTATGCCCCTGACGATGCCGCGACGCCCTGGGGTCAGGGGGTCACGGATCGCGAGGGGCGGCTCGAATTCGTGCTGGGGTCCGAGCCGGGTCGCTGGAGCTTTCAGGTCCGCCAATCCGGGCATGGCGCGATGGTGCATGTTGAGGTCGGAACGGATGCCCCTGTCGTGATGGCCACAGCGGGCGCACAGGGCTGGGGCCAGCGGTTGCTGATGGTGGCGCTGGTCGCATGGGGCGCGCTTGGGACCGCCGCTTTCGCCTATAGCCGCAAAGGGGCGCGCAATGCATCTGCCTGACGGGATCGTGCCGGTCGAAATGGCGCTGGCGGGCTATGCCTGCAGCGCAGGGCTGGTGGCGCTGGCGCTGCACCGGATCAAGACGCTGCCCGATCCGCAGGCCGAAATCCCGCGTGTGGCGATGTTGACGACGGTGTTCTTTGCGGCCTCGCTGATCGCGGTGCCAGTGCCGCCCGCGAGTGTGCATCTGATGCTTGCGGGGCTGATGGGGGTGATGCTGGGCTGGTTTGCCATCCCCGCGATCATGGTCGGACTGTTCCTGCAAGCGATGCTGTTCGGGCATGGCGGAATTACCGCTTTGGGGTTGAACGGCGTGATTTTCGGGCTTCCGGCGCTTGGCGCCTTTGGGATTTGGCGCCTGATCGGCGGGCGGTGGCCGGATGTCGGGGCTTTCCTCGCGGGCAGTGGCGCGGTGCTGGCGGCGCTGGCGCTGTTTGCGGGCATTGTGCTTGCGGGCCTGCCTGCGGTGATTGATGCGGGCGCGGAACGGATCGCCTTGCAGCTTCTGCTGATCGCGCATCTGCCGCTTGCGCTGGCCGAAGGGGTGATCGTGATGACACTGTTGCGCGTGCTGCGCCGGGTCGAACCGCGGCTTGTGCCGCATGGCTGAGGCTTCGCCCCGCGCGCGGCTGGTGGTCGTGCTGTTTCTGGCTTTCGGAATCGCGGCGGTGCAGGGCTTGGCGGTGCTGCCTTGGGTCATTGGGCTTGCACTCGCGGTTGTGCTGGCCTGCGGTCACTGGTGGCTGGTGCTGCGTCGGATGCGCGGCCCTGCGGCGCTGGCGCTGGGGTTGGTGCTGGTGTTGCCGCTGATCGCAGGCGAAACCGTGCTGGCGCAGCTTGGCCCGATTGCGCTGCGGCTGGAAGGGGTGCAGGCGGCGGCGCTGATCGCGGGGCGTTTGCTTGCGATTGTTGCGATCACGCTGGCGCTGCTGGCCCCGCTGCCCCCGTTTCAGCTTGTGGCGGGTCTGCGGGGCTTGCGCGTGCCTGCGTTGATGACCGATCTGGCGCTGTTGACCCTGCGCTATCTGGACGAGGTGAGCGCCGATCTGCGCCGTGCCCATCTGGCGCGGCAGTTGCGGGGCGGGCGCAGCGGCTGGCACGCCCTGCCCGATCATGCGCGGCTGCTGGCGTCCAGCCTGATCCGCGCACAGGCGCGGTCGGAACGGCTCTGGGCGGCGATGCGCCTGCGCGGCTATGATACGGGGCTGGCGCTGCCGGTTGCCCCCTTGCAGGTGCACGACTGGGTGGCCATCACTGGGGCCGCTCTCCTTGGCTGTGGGGTGATATGGCTGGACCGGGTTCTGTGAACGCGCTGGAACTCGACGGGCTGTCGGTCGGCTGGCCGGGGCACGCGCCGGTGCTGCGCGACCTGTCCTTCACCCTGCCGCGCGGCGCGCATGTGGGGCTGGTGGGGCCGAATGGCGCGGGCAAGACGACGCTGTTTCACACCATCGCCGGGGTGCTGCCTGCGCAGGCGGGCGCGGTGCAGGTCATGGGCCGTGCCGTGGTGCCGGGGCAATTCCGCTCTGAGACCGCGCTGGTGTTCCAGCAGGCCGAGGACCAGCTATTCTGCCCCACGCTGATCGAGGACGTCAGCTTCGGGCCGCGCAATCTGGGACTGCCCGAGGTGGAGATCACTGCGCGGGTGCGCGATGCGCTGGAGGTCTGCGGGCTGAGCGGGCTGGAAGATCGCCCGGTGCATCACCTGTCAGGCGGGGAAAAGCGACGGGCCTGTATTGCGGGTGCGCTGGTGATGCGACCGGATCTGCTGCTGCTCGATGAGCCTTCCGCCGCGCTGGACATGCGGCAGCGGCGGCGGCTGATTTCGCTGCTGGCAGGGATGGATCAGGCGATGCTGATTGCCAGTCACGATCTGGAACTGGTGCTGGAACTCTGCCCGCGTGTCATCGTGATTGATCAGGGCCGCATCTGCGCCGATGGCCCCGCGCCCGAGGTGCTGGGCGATGCGGGCCTGATGGCAGCGCATGGACAGGAAGTGCCCCATTCGCTGACGCCGCATCAGGGGGCCGGACACCGGCATAACCTTGGGCATCGCCATGACTGAGCCGCAGCGCAGGCATGACAAGCCAGTGGCTTGGCCTGCGCAGTTGCGCTACTGTGGTGCCATGGAACCCGACCTGCCACCACTCGCCACGACGTCGCCGCTTCTGGGGCATCTGGACACGCGCCTTGCCGATCAGACATGGGCCGAGGTGATTTCGGCGATGGATCGCAACTATGCCGAACTGGTGGCTTATCAGGAACGGCTGGAAGCGCAGAATACCGAATTGCAATCGATGCGCGGGTTTCTGGAATCGGTGCTGGCCTCGGTCTCGGATGTGCTGATCGTGGCCTCGCGCCTTGGGCGGATCGAGCAGGTCTCGGCCTCGCTTTGCGCGCGGATGGGACTGGATGCGGCCAGCCTGCAGAGGCGCGATGTGGCGGGGCTGTTCACCGATGCGCCCGCGCTGCAAGCAGCGCTGGACGCGTGCCGCGTCGGGCGCGCGCCGGTTTCGGTCGAGCTGGAACTGGCCGCCCTGCCCGACCCCATGCCGCATGAGCTGGTGATCGCGCCGCGCCGTGATGACCGGGGGCGGGTTGCGGGCTTCGTGCTGACCGGGCGCTCGGTCGGCGAATTGCGGCAAGCCTATCAGGCGCTTGCGCAAAGCCATGACGAGTTGAAGGCGATGCAGGGGCAGTTGGTGCGCAATGAGAAGCTTGCCTCGCTGGGGCGGCTGCTGGCAGGCGTGGCGCATGAGTTGAACAACCCGATCAGCTTTGTCTATGCCAATGCCCATGCGCTGGAACGCTATGCCACGAAATTCGAGACCTATTTCGACCGCGTGACCGAGGGCGCGAGCCGCGATGAGTTGATCGCGCTGCGCGAGGAATTGCGGCTTGACCGCGAATTGCGCAACCTGCGCGAAGCTGTGCGCGGCGCGCGCGAGGGCGCCGAACGGGTGCGCGATATTGTGGCCGATCTGCGCCGCCTGTCGGCGGATGGCGCAGGCGAGATCGCGGAATTTGATCTGGTCGAGATCACGCATGTTGCGGCGAAATGGGTGCTGCGCGGGCGTGCAGGCGATGTGGTGCTGGAACATGCGGGCTGCGACAGTCTGATGGTGCAGGGACGCGCGGGGCATATTCAGCAGGTGGTGATGAATCTGGTGCAGAATGCGCTGGATGTGCTCGAAGGCCAGCCCGGCGGGCGCGTGGTGCTGACCTGCGCGCAGGAAGGGGCGCAAGCGGTGTTGCAGGTGGCCGATAATGGCCCCGGCATTGCGCCTGATGTGCAGGCGATGATCTTCGATCCGTTCTTCACCACCAAGCCTGTGGGCAAGGGCACGGGGCTGGGCCTGTCGATCAGCCACAAGATCGCTCAGGAACATGGCGGCAGGCTGATCCTGTGCCCGGACGCGCTGACCGGGGCCTGTTTCCGGCTGGAACTGCCGCTGACGGCGGATGCAGGGGGTGCGGCATGAACCTGCTCTGGCTTCAGGCGTCTGGCTGTGGCGGCTGCACCATGTCGCTGCTTTGCGCCGAGAACCCCAATGTGTTCGACACGCTCACCGATGCGGGCATCCGCGTGCTGTGGCATCCGGCGCTGAGCCTTGAAAGCGGCGCGGAGGTGCGCAGGCTGCTGGACCGGATTGCAGCAGGCGAGATCGCGCTCGATCTGCTGTGCATCGAGGGCGCGATTGCGCGCGGGCCGAAGAATACCGGGCGCTTCCAGATGCTGACGGGCACAGGTCACTCAATGATGGATTGGGTGCAGGCATTGGCCCCCCGCGCGCGTCATGTGATCGCTGTGGGGAGCTGCGCGGCCTTTGGTGGTGTGACCTCGGCCGGCGACAATCCGTCCGATGCGGTGGGCGTGCAATATGAGGGCAGTCATCCCGGCGGGTTGCTGCCGCCTGATTTTCGCGATGCGACCGGGCTGCCGGTGA
>JAFIEL010000177.1 GCA_020832585.1 Natronohydrobacter sp.
GCAAGGTGGTGCCGGGGGATGTGCTGGAACTGCATGTGACCGTGAAACGCGGCTCCACCAGAATCTGGAAATTCGAAGGCGTGGCCAAGGTTGACGGGCAAGTGGCGGCGGAAGCCGAATTTGCCGCGATGATCGACCTGAACGCGACAGTGGTCGAGTGAGCGCAGCCATGATCGACCCCAGCGCCGAGATACACAATATGGCGGTGGTCGAGCCCGGCGCGCAGATCGGGCCGGGCTGCCGGATCGGGCCTTTCGCCGTGGTCGGACCAGAGGTGACTCTGGCCGAGGGCGTGACGCTCAAGCCCCACGCCCATGTCACGGGCTGGACCGAAATCGGGCCGGGAACGACTGTGTTCTCTTTCGCCTCGGTCGGTGAGGTGCCGCAGGATTTGAAATATGCGGGCGAACGCACGCGACTGGTCGTGGGCGCGCGTTGCCGTATTCGCGAGAATGCGACGCTGCATATCGGCACTGAACAGGGCGGCGGCGTGACGCGCGTGGGCGATAATGTGCTGGTGATGGCAGGCGCGCATGTGGGTCATGACGCGCAGGTGGGCGACAATGTGATCCTTGCGAATTACGCGGGCGTCGCGGGCCATGTGACCATCGAGCGCAATGTGATCGTCGGTGCCTCTGCTGGCTTGCACCAGTTCATCCGCGTGGGCGAGGGGGCGATGATCGGCGCGCTGACGCGCGTCACGCATGATGTGATGCCCTTCGGGCTGGTTTCTGGCCCTGATGGGGAACTCCACGGGCTGAACCTGATCGGCCTGAAGCGGCGCGGGATGGAGCGCGAGCAGATATCAGCCTTGCGCGCGGCTTATAAGCGGCTGGCAGGCGAGGGGGCGCTGTCTGATCTTGCGCAGGCCTTGCTGGATGAGGGGGCAGAGGATGCGGTCGCCCAGATCGCGCGCTTCTTCACCGGCGCGGCAGGTCGCAACTTCCTGCGCCCGAAATGAGCCGGATTGCGCTGATTGCGGGCCGCGGCGCGCTGCCGGGGCTGCTGGCGGATCGGTTGGCTGCCGAGGGGCAGGAACCGCTTCTGGCCGAGCTTGAGGGGTTCGAGAGCCTGCGCCGCGCGACGGATGAGGTGCTGCGCTTCCGGCTGGAGCGGCTGGTGCCGTTTCTGGATCATCTGCAGGATCAGGGCGTCACGCGGGCTGTTTTCGCGGGCGGTGTGCACCGTCCGCGACTGGACCCCGCGCTGATCGACCCGTCGACGATGCAGCTTCTGCCGCGCATCATGGCAGCGATGCAGCAGGGCGATGATGGCACGTTGCGCGAAGTCATCACCTTGATGGGCGAATGGGGGATCGAGGTTGTGGGCGCGCAGGATATCTGCCCTGATCTGGTCGCCGAGGCGGGTGTTCTGGGCGCACACCAGCCCAAACCCGGCGACAAGCAGGACGCTTCGCGCGGTTTCGATATCTTGCGGCTGACGGGTGCTGCGGATGTGGGGCAGGGCTGCGTTGTGGCGCGCGGTCAGTGCCTCGCGCTTGAAGCCCTGCCCGGAACCGATGTGATGCTGTCCCAGCTTGCGCAGTTGCGCGCGGGTGGTGTGGCGCTGCCCGAGGGGGGTGTGTTCTGCAAGGCCCCGAAACCCGGTCAGGATCGCCGCATCGACCTGCCCGCGCTGGGGCCAGAGACCGTGACCCGCGCCCATGCCGCAGGTCTGCGCGGGATCGCGTTCGAGGCCGGGGGAGTGCTGTTGATCGACCGCGAGGGCATGATCGCCCGCGCGGATGATCTGGGACTTTTCCTGCAGGCTGTGGGGCCTGCGTGAAGGTTTTCGTCATCGCGGGCGAACCGTCGGGCGACAAGCTCGGCGCGGCGCTGATGGTGGGGTTGACGGAACTGGCACCAGAGACCCGATTTACAGGCGTCGGCGGTGACGGCATGGCCGCGCAGGGGCTGACGTCGCTGTTCCCGATGTCTGATCTCAGCGTCATGGGGCTTGCAGAAGTATTGCCGCGCATTGCCCTGTTGCGCCGTCGTATCCGTGAAACAGCCGAAGCGATTGACCGCCACAGGCCCGATCTGATCATCACCATCGACAGCCCGGATTTCTGTCTGCGCGTCTTGCGCCTTGCTCGCGCAGTCCGGCCTGATCTGCCCGTGGTGCATTATGTTGCGCCTTCGGTCTGGGCCTGGCGTCCGGGGCGTGCGGTGAAGATGGCCCCGCTTGTGGACCATGTTCTGGCGCTACTGCCGTTCGAGCCGCCCTATATGGAAGCGGCAGGTATGAGCTGCGATTTCGTGGGCCACCCGGTCGTGACCGAAGCCCGCGCAACAGGGGCAGAGATCGCGGCGCTGCGCGCGCGGATCGAGGGGCCGATCTGGCTTGCGCTGCCCGGATCGCGGCGCGGCGAGATTGCACGCCATGCGCCACGCTTCGGGGCCGCACTGGCGCAGGTCTTGCCTGAAGGGGCGCGTGTGCTGGTGCCCACGGTCCGCGCCTGTGCCGATCAGATGCGCGCCGAGGTTGCCCGCTGGACGTTTCCGGCACGGGTGCTGGAGGAACCGGGTGACAAGCGCGCTGCATTTGCAGAGGCCGAAATGGCGCTGGCAGCATCCGGCACGGTCTCGCTGGAACTGGCAGCGAGCATGACACCGATGGTGATTGCCTATGACGTGCATCCGCTTACGCGCTGGTTGGCTGAACGTCTGATCAAGCTTGACACTGTGACGCTGGTCAATCTGGTCAGCGAGAGCCGCGCAATTCCCGAATGTCTGGGCCGAGACTGCACGCCTGCGCGGATTGCCGAAACCTTGCAGGGACTGCGCAGCAGTGCCGCTGCGCGGGTGGCGCAGCGGCAGGCGATGGCGCTTGCGATGACGCGGCTGGGTCAGGGGGGCGAGGCGCCGGGCTTGCGTGCGGCGGCCTCGGTCCTGCGCTTCATGGAGCGGCGCGCGCAATAAGCGCCGCGCTCAATCCTCATGCTGGGCATGGCGCAGCCAGTAGCTGTGATCGCCACGGCTGGCGGGGCTTGCCTGCGTTGCCTCGGGTTTGCCTCTGTAAAGCGGTACCTGCTGCAACAGCCGCCGCAACCGCCTGAGCGCCAGCGGCTTCGTCATCAGCAAGATACCATTATCCTCGGTCTGCTGGATCAGATCGGGGCTGTGATTGGCCGTAATCAGAACTGCCGGGATCTGGCCGTGCTGCGCGCGCAGACCGGCCACCACTCCAAGCCCTGTAGCCCCTGCGTCAAGCTGATAATCTGCCAGAATCACATCCGGCGGCACACCCAGTTCGGCGATATGTGCTTCGGCCTCTTCCAGTGTCGTCGCCTCGATCGGGCTTGCCCCCCAGTCTTCGAGAAGGCCCATCATGGCGCTGCGAACATCCGTGTCATTCTCGACCACGAGGACCAGCAAATCCTCCAATGCGCCGCGCGGGGCGTCCTGCAGGGGCAGGGCTGTCACGTCAGAGGCGGGTCTTGTCGCGCGCGGTACGGTCACATGGAAGACAGTCCCTCGCCCGACAACCGATCGCAGCGCCAGCGGGTGATTGAGCAGCGCGCAGGCCTGTTCGACAATCGCCAGCCCCAGCCCCATGCCACTGTCGCCGCGAGATGGGTCAAGCCGGGTGAATTCCTCGAAAATATCGGTTTGCCGATCTTCGGGGATACCGGGACCGGTATCCCAGACCTCGATCCGCAGCGATGCACCTTTGGGGCGCACCCCCAGCACCACGCGGCCCTGTTCGGTGTAGCGGATGGCATTCGAGAGCAGGTTTTGCAGGATGCGTTTCAGATAGACCGGGTCCGAGGTGACATGGGCCGCTGTCAGATGCACATGCAGGTCCAGCCCGCGCGCGCGGGCGACGGGCAGGAATTCCTCGCGCAAGCGTTCCAGCAGCGGGGCCAGCGCCAGTGTTTCGGGTTTGGCGCGCGCCGCGCCGATATCGAATTTCGAGATATCCAGAAGCGCCCCAAGGATCTGCTCGACCGATCCGAAAGCCGAGACGATCCTCTCGGTCAGTCGTGCCTGTGCGGGCGATTGTTCCATAGCACTCAGTGACGCAAGAAACAGCTTGGCCGCGTTCAAGGGTTGCAACAGGTCATGACTGGCCGAGGCCACGAAACGCGATTTCGAGGCATTGGCGCGCTCGGCCTCGTCGCGCGCGGATTCCAGCTCGACCGTGCGCGCCCGCACCCGCGCTTCCAGCGTCTCGTTCAGCCGGTGCATTTCCGCAATGGCGCGGCGCTCCTTGGTCAGATCATTGACCGAAATCACGAAACCCCGGTCCGGCATGGCTTGCGCCGAAAGCTCCAGCACTGTGCCTTCGTCTTGTTCGATCTCCAGCGTCAGCGGCGGGCGAAAGGGGGGGCCGTTCACCCAGTCGGTCAGCGTGGCGCGGATATTGCTGCGCCCCAGTTGCCGCCGCCGCATCAGATTGTTCAGAAGCGCCACAAATGGTGTGCCCGTGGCCAGCAGATCGACGGGGGGCGAGAAGAGTTCCCGCAACCTGCGGTTCCAGCCCGCAAGCCGGGCCTTTGCGTCAAAGATCATCACGCCCTGATCGATGTGATCCAGCGTTGCGCGCACCATTTGTGCCTGTTCATCCAGAAGCTTGGTGCGTTCTTCGCGGGCATTGCGCACCATGCTGGTCACATCGGTCTGCGTGACGGCAGTTCCGCCCGATGTCATGCGTTGTTCCGAGACCTGAAGCCATTGATCCTCGACCAGCGGCACCATGAAATTCACATCCCGCCGCCTGTGGCTTTCGAGTCGTTGCGTGACCCAGTCCTGCCTTGTGGTCTGTTCCGCAAGGGTAAGCGACGGGCTTTCTGACACGATCCGCACATAGTCGCGAAATGACAGCCCCGGCCCGATCCGGCGGCGCACATCCGGCAAATCGGCGCAAAAGCGCGAATTCCACATCGTCAGCCGATCTTGTCCGTCGAACATGGCGAAACCTTCGCTCATGGCTTCCAGCGCATCGGTCAGCGCATTGCGCACCCGGACGGCTTCGCGTTCGGCCTGGGACAGACGGGCATTGGCGATGCGCAGCCGGTCCAGCGTTTCGGCCAGATCGCGGGTGCGACTGCGGATCTGGCTTTCGAGCGCGACAACATGGCTAAGCTGGCCAATCGGTCTGCTGGTGCTTTGTGTCGCGCGTTCCGAGCGGTCCATCAGGGCTGCCACAATGGCGCGCAGGCGCGCGTTCTCGTCCTGAAGGCTCAGCCCGTCCGTCAGGAAATCCTCAAGCATCGGTCTGCGCATCCGTCTGTGTGGTCACGAAATCCGTGGCGGTCAGGGCGTCGGTGTCCTCGTCCGGGGGGTAGAAGGCAAGACCGGTAAAGGTCTGGTTGACATGCACCAGATTGAACTGCTCGCCATAGGTGTTGA
>JAFIEL010000178.1 GCA_020832585.1 Natronohydrobacter sp.
GTTGTTTCTGGCTGAACCAGCCAAGGATCAGGATCGGCGCAATCGCCATGGTCGAGGCGGCCGAAAGCTTCGCATAGAACAACCCTTCGGGGCTGGAATAGCTGGCGATGAAAGCCGTCAGCGGGGCCGCGCGGGCTGCGGTCAGGTTCAGCGTCCAGAATGCCTCATTCCAGGCCAGGATGATGTTGAGAAGCATGGTCGAGGCAATGCCGGGTATCGCCATGGGCGTCAGGACATAGAGGATTTCCTCTTTCAGCCCCGCCCCGTCCATGCGTGCGGCTTCAAGGATCTCGCCGGGGATTTCCTTGAAATAGGTGTAGAGCATCCAGACCATGATCGGCAGGTTGATCAACATCAGCACGATGGTCAGGCCAATCCGCGTATCAAGCAGCCCAAGCTGAATGAAGATCAGGTAGATCGGATAGAGCACCCCCACCGCAGGCAGCATCTTGGTCGAGAGCATCCACAAGAGGATATCCTTGGTGCGGTTCGAGGGGACAAATGCCATCGACCAAGCCGCCGGTATCGCGATGATCATGCCAAGGATCGTCGAGCCGCCCGCGATGATGATCGAGTTCCACAGGAAGCGGCTGTAATTCGAGCGCTCCTGCACCACGCGGTAATTCTCCAGCGTCCAGTCGAAGAAGAACCACACGGGCGGGTCGGCGATGGCCTGTGCTTCGGTCTTGAAGCTGGTCAGGATCGTCCACAGGATCGGAAAGAACAGCAACAGACCGATGATCCAGGCGATCAGCGTATTGAGTGACTTGCGTTGTGTTGTGACAGAACGTGCCATGATCGCCTCCCTACCGGTCCAGGTTCTTGCCGACGATGCGCATCAGGAAGAGCGCAAAGATATTGGCGAGAATGACCGCATAAATCCCACCGGCAGAGCCAAGGCCGACATTCTGGCTTTCCAGCACGCGCTGGAAGATCAGATAGGTCAGCGTGCGGGTGCCGAATGAGCCTTGGGTCGTGACGAAGATCTCGGCGAAGATCGCGAGCAGGAAAATCGTCTGGATCAGGATGACAATGGTGATGGCGCGCGACAGATGCGGCAGGATGATATGCCAGAAGCGCGACAGAACTGGTGCGCCATCCATCTCGGCGGCTTCCAGCTGTTCACTGTCCAGCGACTGGATCGCGGTCAGCAGGATCAGCGTGGCGAAGGGCAGCCATTGCCACGATACGATCAGGATGATCGAGAGCATCGAGGCATCGGACAGCCAGATGATCGGATCGGCCCCGAAGGATCGCCACAGATGCGACAAGAGCCCGTTATTGGGGTCCATGAACATGTTCTTCCACACCAGCCCCGAAACGGTCGGCATGACGAAAAACGGTGCGATGACAAGGATCCGCACCATGCCCTGCCCCCACATCGGCTGATCGAGCAGGATCGCAAGCAGGATGCCCAGCGTGACAGTGATCAGGAGCACGCCGCCAACGATGATGACAGTTGCCTGCACCGAAGGCCAGAAGGCACTGGAGGTGACAAAGCGGACGTAGTTTTCAAACCCGACCCAGCCCTGAAATCCGCCACGCAAAGGCAGATAACGTTGGAAGGAGAAGATCAGCGTCAGCGTCAGCGGCACCAGCATCCAGCCCAGAAGCAGGATGACCGCAGGTGCCAGCATCAGCCGCGCTGCAGAGCGCGAAGCCTTGGTGGACATGGCACTGGCCTTTCATCGGGGCAAGCGGGGCTTGCCGATGGTTTGGGAAAGGAAAGGGGCGCGAGGAGAACGCCCCTTTCGAGTGGCAACAGGGGCTCAGTAGCCTGCTGCTTCCATTTCATCCGTGACCAGTGCCTGCGCACGGGCGAGCGCCTGCTCCGGGGTCTGCTGGCCTGCAACCATGGCAGAGAATTCCTGCCCGGCTTGTGTGCCAATACCCGCCCATTCCGGGATCGCCACGAACTGGATACCGACATAGGGCACCGGATCAACGGTCGGGTTGTTCGGATCAGCCGCATTGATCGAGCGCAGCGTCATGTCAGCGAAGGGCACCTGCGCATATTCCGGGTTCTCATAGAGCGAGGTACGGCTGCCCGGAGGCACATTCGCCCAACCTTCGCTCTCGGCCACCAGTTCCAGATACTCCTTGGAGGTGGCCCAGTTGATGAACTGCATCGCGGCGTCTTGCTGCTGCGTGCCTGCCGGAATGGCCAGCGCCCAGGCCCAGAGCCAGTTGGCGCGCTTTTCCATCCCGTCCTTGTTGGGCGCAAGCGCGAAACCGACGTGATCGGCCACGGTCGAATCGTTGGGGTTGGTCACGAAGCTTGCGGCCACGGTCGCATCAAGCCACATGCCGCAACGGCCCTGCTGGAACAGTGTCAGGTTCTCGTTGAAACCATTGTTGGCAGCACCTGGCGGGCCGTAATTCTGCAGCAGGTCATTGTAGAACGTTACCGCTTCCAGCCATTCGGGACTGTCAAGCTGGGCGTTCCAGTCCATGTCGAACCAGCGCGCGCCGAAGGAATTGGCGACTGTGGTGATGAAGGCCATGTTCTCGCCCCATCCGGCGCGGCCACGCAGACAGATCCCGTTGATGTTGTTTTCGCGATCGGTCATTGCGGCAGCGGCTGCGGCGATGTCGTCCCAGGTAGGTTCTTCAGGCATTTCCAGCCCGGCAGCTTCCATCAGGTCAGTGCGGTACATGACCATCGAGCTTTCGCCATAGAAAGGGGCTGCAAACATGCTGCCTTCGAACGACAGCCCGGCGCGCATCGCGGGCAGGATGTCGTCAATGTCATACTCTTCGGGCAGATCATCGAGCGAAACCAGCCAGCCGCGTTCGGCCCAGATCGGGGCCTCATACATGCCGATGGTCATTACGTCGAACTGGCCACCGCTGGTTGCGATATCCTGCGTAACGCGCTGGCGCAGTATGTTTTCCTCAAGGATCACCCATTCCAGATTGATGCCGGTCGCTTCGGTGAATTCCCCGCTCAACGCTTGCATGCGGATCATGTCGCCATTGTTGACCGTCGCGATCGTCAATGTCTGTGCATACGCGCCCGACGCCGCGATCAGCGCAAGCGCCGTCGATGCCACAAGTGACTTTCCGAGTCTCATCTGATTCCTCCCTGAACGATATGAGTATCAAGGACACTAGTTTAAATATTGCCGCGCGGTCAACATAAATTTTACTCGCGCAAATTTTATGCCGATTTTCGCAGGATAAGCTTGGTCGGATACAGAAACTCTTCGCGCGTCTTGGGCATGACCCCGTCTTCAAGCATGTGAAACAGCACTTCGACGGCCTTGTTGGACACGGAATCGTAGTCATGCGCGACTGTGGTCAGCGGCGGACAGGTGAAACGCGAGACAGGGTGATCATCATGCGACATCACGCGCATGTCATGGCCCGCGCCATAGCCTATCGAGAGACCAGCCTCGAAACAGGCCGTCAGGAAGCCGACGGCAAGGCGGTCATTGCTGCACAGGATCGTATTCGTGGGAATGGCCTTTTCCCGGATGGCCTTCAGCCCGCCCTCATAGCCGATCCGTTCAAAATCCCACCCCTCGCCATCGATCTTGATGACATGCGGCTCCAGCCCAAGGCGTTTCATGTTCGCAATATAGGCCAGACGGCGCTTGTTGGCATTGGGGTTGGCAGGATGGCGCATCTCGAAAAACACCGGCGGCGTCCCTGTCCGAACCAGATATTCCACACTTTGCATCACGAAATCATTGTTGTCAGAGCCGACAAAGACCTTGCCCACCCCATCGATATTACTGTCGAACAGGACGGTCGGAACGTCCGCACAAAATCGTTCGACCGCGATACGGTCCGACACCCGCCCCAGAGGGGCGAGCAACACACCTGCAGGCTTGAGCACGCGCAGGCTTTCGAGAATGGCATTTTCCAGATGCTGCTCGCCATGCGCGGAAAACAGAATCGGCCAGAAACCTGCGTCAATACAGCGTCTCTCGATCTTGCGGGCAATCTCTGCGAAAAACGGGTCGGCAAGGTAAGGCACCACCACACCGACGATCTTGGTCAGCTTGCGGTTCTGATTCATCGCAAAGATGTTGGGGCGAAAGTCATAGCGTTCGAGCGCGGTTTCGATCCTTTGACGGGTCGAGGCGCGCACGCTCTCAGGGTCCTGAAAATACTTGGAAACAGTCGGGCGCGAAATCCCGCTGACGGCGGCGAATTCCTCCATGTTGCGGATTTTCTGCTCACTCACCTGATGCCGCCCCTTCACTTGTCGCCCGAATGGAACTTTCGGTTCTCAACATTATTATTATCGCGCGCAAAGTTTCAACCTGCTTGTGCAATTTCCGGTCTACGAAGGCAGGGACATGCCGTCAACGCCCCCCAACATGTAGCGCGGTCAGGTGAGCATATAGCGGCAGAGTGCCACCGCGCAGGCGATTGTCAGTCGTGCGCGAGATCATCCACAGGCTTCAGGAGTTGGCGCACCGCGTGATCAGCGGCATCATCGAATGGTCTGAGCACCACGCTTGCACCCTGATCTAGCAACTCCTCGGCATCCTGCGCCTTTTGCGCGGACAGGAACACCCGCCCGCGATAGTTTGCCGAGCGCAACCCATGCAGAAGGGCTTGCTGAGGGTCAGCTTCCGTCAAAGCCCCCCGTTCGCGCGGCACCGCAGAGACGACAGCCTGCACGCTGCCAAGATCGAGATGTGCCACGAATTCCGGGTCCGTCGCGTCGCCATAGATCGCATCGAGCCCCATCCGACGCCAATTCGCCAGGGCTTCCGGGTCAAAATCGAACCCGAGGACATTATGACCTTTTTCCTGAAGCCGCGCGCCAATGCGACAACCATAACGGCCAAGACCAAAGATGATGAAGTCATACTCGCGCGCCGCAGCCCGGCCTTCGGTGTCATCGGCTTCACGGTGGGCATAGCGACGCTCGAACATCCCGAGATAGGGTTCGCAGATCTCGAACAGTTTATGAGACCAGGTGATCATATAGACCGAGAGCGCGATCGTCACCAGACCGACCAGAGTGACCAGACCCATGGCTTCGCCACCGACATGGCCAATTGTGATCCCCATGGCCATGAAGATCAGCGAAAACTCGGAAATCTGCGCAACGGTCAGCCCGGCCAGAAAGCCGGTACGCTTGCGATAGCCCATGTAACCCATGATCGCCAGAACGATCAGCGGATTGCCGATCAACACGAAAAGCGACAGCACGATCGCCGGACCTATCTGCTCTCCAAGCGTCGAAAGTTGCAATGTCGCGCCAAGGTTGATGAAAAAGAACAGAAGCAGGAAATCCCTGAGTGACGCCAGACGCGAACTGATCGCCTCGCGAAACTCGGTCGAGGCCAGCGACACCCCGG
>JAFIEL010000179.1 GCA_020832585.1 Natronohydrobacter sp.
GATGCGATTGCCGAGGCATTGGCCGCTGCACTCGCCGAGCAACTCTCCGGTGGCAATGCCGCACCCGGCCCCACATCCAGCGCAGGCGGGTTGAGCGCGTCAGAGGCCGATGCGCTGCGCCTTGCGATCCAGGCATGCTGGAATATCGGCGTGCTCTCGACCGATGCACAGCAAGTCACGGTCACAGTCGCCTTTTCCATGACCCCATCGGCCCGGCACGAGCAGGGCTCGATCCGCATGGTCGGCGCGTCTGGCGGATCGGAAACGGCTGTGCAACAGGCGTTCGAGGCCGCACGTCGCGCCATCATCCGTTGCGAAGGCCCGGACGGCTACGGCCTGCCGCCCGAGAAATACGACGCCTGGCGCGATATCGAAATCACATTCAACCCTGAAGGCATGAGGCTCAGATGACCCGGCTTCTCCATACCCTGTCCGCGCTTGCCGTGCTGGTCCTGACCAGCCTTGCAGCCGCCCTGCCCGCACAGGCCCAGCCCTTGCGCTTGCAGATCACCGAAGGCGTGATCGAACCCATGCCTTTTGCAATGCCCGCTTTCGTACCCGAAAACAGCGCAGGAGGTCAGTTCGCAGACCGGTTGGCGCGCGTGGTGGCGGCGAACCTGACCAATACCGGGCTGTTCCGCGAAGTGCCCCCGCAAGCCCATATCGGGCGGATCACCAGTTTCGATGCAGGCGTGAACTATGCCGACTGGCGCGCGGTCAATGTGCAGGCGCTGATCACTGGCGCAGTCTCGGTGCAAGGCAACCGCATGACGGTCAAGTTCCGCCTGTTCGATGTGCTGACCGGGCAGCAAGTGGGCCAGGGGCTGCAATTTGCGGGCACGACGGACAGTTGGCGGCGCATGGCGCATAAAGTGTCGGATGCGGTCTATAGCCGGATCACCGGCGAAAGTGGCTATTTCGACAGCCGGGTGGTCTTCATCAGCGAATCCGGGCCGCGCACCAGCCGCACGCGGCGGCTGGCGATCATGGATCAGGATGGCGAGAATGTGCAATTCCTGACCGATGGCCGCGCGATGGTGATCGGGCCGCGCATCTCTCTGTCGGGCGAGCGTATCCTCTACACAACCTATGAAACCGGCACACCGCGCCTTGCGCTGATGAATACCCAGACCGGGCAGCGCCAGCTTGTCGGCGACATTCCCGGCGCGCAGGTCTTTTCGCCGCGCTTTTCGCCCGATGGCGGGTCGCTGGTGTTTTCGGCCGCGCGCGGGGGCAATACCGACCTTTACCGCATGGCACTTGCCTCTGGCCAGATCCAGCAACTGACCTCTTCGCCCTCGATTGCCACGGGGCCAAGCTTCTCGCCGGACGGGCGTTTTATCGCCTTCGAATCCGACCGTTCCGGCACCAGCCAGATCTATGTGATGCCCGCAACAGGGGGCGAGGCGCGGCGGATCAGCTTCGGGCAGGGGCGCTATAACACGCCCGTCTGGTCGCCGCGCGGCGATCTGATCGCCTTTACCAAGCAGAATGCAGGGCGCTTCCATATCGGCGTCATGCGCACGGACGGGTCGGAAGAGCGCCTGCTCACGGCCTCGTTCCTTGACGAAAGCCCGACCTGGGCCCCAAATGGCCGCGTCATCATGTTTACCCGCGAGGCTCAGGGGGGCGATCCGTCCCTGTTCTCAGTGGATATCACCGGGCGCAACCTGCGCCGTATTCCGACCCCCGGACCGGCCTCTGACCCGTCCTGGGGCCCGCTTCTTCCGTAATCAACGCATCAAGAATAACTCCTGAGGGATACCCAACCATGACCCTGACTTCAAAAGCCCTTCTTCTTCTGGCGGGCATCGCGCTTGCGGCCTGCAACAATCCGCGCGGCGGCGGCACATTTGGCGGTGGCGGCGCCGACGGTTTCGGCGGTGCCGGTGGCAGCGACGGTTTCTTCGATGGTGGCATCACCACGGGCAATCTGGGCGACCCGAACGATCCGCGCTCGGTCGCGCATTTCCAGCAGCGCATCGGGGACCGCGTGTTCTTCACCGTCGACAGTTCCAGCCTGACGGCTGAGGGGCGCGCGACATTGGACGCGCAAGCACGCTGGCTGAACGCCAATTCGCAATTCTCGATCATCATGGAAGGCCATGCCGACGAACGCGGCACGCGCGACTATAACATCGCTCTCGGCGAGCGTCGCGCCAATGCGGCCATGCAATATCTGATCGGCCAGGGCGTCAGCGCGAACCGGATGCGCGTGGTCAGCTATGGCAAGGATCGCCCCGTCGAGGCCTGCGCCGCACAGCGTTGCTGGGACATCAACCGCCGTGCAGTCACCGCGATTGCCGGTGTGACGGGCTGATCCGCATGAGAGCCCTGCGCGCTGCCACATTGGGCTGTCTGATCTGGGCCGGAACTCTGGTTCCGGCTCAGGCCGATTCGGTTGCGGAAATCCGCTCGGAACTCAACGCACTCAGCGCGGTTGTGGCTGATCTGGCGCGCGAGTTGTCCTCGGGGGCGGCGGCCAGCCAGCCGGGGTTTGACGGCGCGCTGATCGACCGGGTGGAGCAGATCCGCACCGAACTTGCGCGCCTGACCGGGCGCACGGAAGAGCTGGAATTCCGCATCCGCCGGGTGATCGACGAGGCGTCAAACCGGCTGGGCGATCTGGAATTCCGCCTGACGGAACTGGAAGGGGGCGATACCAGCGCGCTGACCCAGCGCCCGCTTGGGGGTGAGGCCCCACGCGCCCCGGCCCCATCCGCCGCCGCTGACGGCCCGGAACTTGCCGCAGGCGAAAATGTCGCCTTCGAGGGCGCAAGATCACTGGCGCAGGCCGGGGATCATGATGCTGCCGCGCAGGCCTTGCAGGAATTTCTTGACCTCTATCCCGGCTCTCCGCTGGGGGCAGAGGCGAGCTTGCTGCTGGGCGAGGCACATCGCGCCCGCGGGGCCGAACCCGAAGCTGCGCGCGCCTATCTAAACCTCTATCTGGCCGATCCTGACGGGCCATCGGCCCCGCGGGCCCTGCTGGCCCTGGGGGACAGTCTGGGGCGTCTGGGCCAGCGCGAGGAAGCCTGCGTGATGTTTGACGAATTGCGCAACCGTTTCGGCACCAGCACCGAGGCGCAAGAGGCCGAAGCGATGCGCCCTGCCCTTTCCTGCCCTTGAGCCCCCCGGATCTGACAGAGCGTTTTGCGACCGCCATGGCCGCGCTGGACCCACCGGCGCGGCTTGGGCTTGCGGTCTCGGGGGGCGGCGATTCGATGGCGCTGCTGCATCTGGCACAGCATTGGGGCGGCAGTGATTTGCAGATCGCCACGGTCGATCACGGATTGCGCCCCGACGCCGCTGCCGAGGCCGCGATGGTCGCGCGCGCGGCAAGTGATCTTGGCCTGCCCCATGTCACGCTACACTGGCAGGGCTGGGACGGGCGCGGCAATCTGCAGGATCAGGCGCGACAGGCGCGGCAGGATCTGCTCTGCGACTGGGCGCGGCGCGCAGGGCTGGACGCGGTGGTTTTGGGCCACACCCGCGACGATCAGGCCGAAACGCTGCTGATGCGGCTTGCGCGCGGCTCTGGCGTCGATGGGCTGGCAGGCATGGGCGCGCGGCGGGAAGCACATGGTATCCTGTGGCTGCGCCCGCTTCTGGGCTTTGGCCGCGATGAATTGCGCGACTGGCTGCGCGCGCGCGGGGTCGGCTGGATCGATGACCCCAGCAATGACGATCCACGCTTTGACCGCGTGAAGATCCGGCAGGCCATGACCGCATTGGGCCTGAGCCCTGCGCGACTGGCCGAAACCGCCACCCGCATGGCTGAAGCGCGCGACGTGCTCGACCAGAGCGCGCAGGACGCCGCGCGCGCGATCGGGCGCAGCGCCCATGGCGATATCATCTTTGACCGCGCGGGTTTCGACCGATTGCCCACTGACACACGCCTGCGCCTGCTGGCAGACGCGCTGCGACAGATCGCCTCAAGCCCCTACCGCCCGCGCCTGAGCGCGCTGCAATCGGCCCTCACCGCCCCCCGCGCGACCCTGCATGGCTGCCTGATCACGCGCAGCGCCAGAGAGCTGCGGATCACCCGTGAGGCGCAGGCCGTGAGGGGCGTGACCGCACGAATTGGCGCAGACTGGGACCAGCGCTGGATCATTTCCCCGCCCACGGGCCAGATCAACCTGGACAGGCTGGAAATCCGCGCGCTCGGGCCCGAGGGGCTGGCGCAGTGCCCGGACCGGGTTTTCTGGCATCTGCCCCGCGCCTCGCTGCTGGCCAGCCCTGCAATCTGGGACGGCGCGCGTCTGATCGCCGCACCGCTGGCCGGATTTGCACCGGAATGGCAGGCGAACCCGCGCCCATTCACCGGTGTTCTGGCGGAATTGTCCAATTCGCATTGAACGCGCGGCCATAATCGCTATTTATGAACCAAGTCTGCGCAAACTGCGCCAGAATACGCTGACGAGAGGAGAGCCCCTTGGGTAACGCACGGAATTTTGCCTTCTGGATCGTGCTGTTTTTGCTAATGATCATGCTGTTCAATATGTTCAGCACCGGGCAGTCCACCAGTTCGGCGCGTAATGTCGCCTATTCCGACTTCATCGCCCGCGTCGATTCCAATCAGGTCAGCCGCGTCACCATCGATGGCGAGCGTGTGATCTTCGTGGGCTCCGACGGGCAACAATATTCGACCGTCCGCCCCGATGATCAGGGCCTGACCGCGCGCCTGCTGGCCGCCGAAATCCCGGTAGAAGCACGTCCGCAACAGCAATCTGGCTTCCTGTCCACGCTGATGCTGTGGCTGCCCTTCCTGCTGCTGATCGGCGTGTGGATCTTCTTCATGAACCGCATGCAGGGCGGCGGGCGCGGTGGCGCGATGGGCTTTGGCAAATCCAAGGCGAAACTGCTGACCGAAAAGCACGGCCGCGTCACGTTCGATGATGTGGCGGGCATTGACGAAGCCAAGGACGAGTTGGAAGAAATCGTCGAATTCCTGCGCAACCCGCAGAAATTCTCGCGCCTTGGCGGCAAGATCCCCAAAGGTGCGCTGCTGGTCGGCCCTCCGGGGACGGGTAAGACACTGCTGGCGCGGGCCATTGCGGGCGAGGCAGGCGTGCCCTTCTTCACCATCTCTGGCTCTGATTTCGTGGAAATGTTCGTGGGTGTGGGCGCAAGCCGTGTGCGCGACATGTTCGAGCAGGCCAAGAAGAACGCACCCTGTATCGTGTTCATCGACGAGATCGACGCCGTGGGCCGGTCGCGTGGCGTGG
>JAFIEL010000180.1 GCA_020832585.1 Natronohydrobacter sp.
CGCTGAAGGGACTCGAACCCCCGACCCCATCATTACGAATGACGTGCTCTACCATCTGAGCTACAGCGGCTTCCTGCGGCGCTCTTTAGCACCGGTTCTCAGGGCCTACCAGCCCTTTCAGGCGGATTTTTTCGCATCCTCTTGCACTGTTGCGTCGACATTATCCGCGCTGGCCTCGACGACATCTTCCTGTGCCGCGACAGGCCGCGACAGCTTGCCGACGATGATGGGCAGCAGCTCGGTCTGGGTCGCAGACGGGCCGGAACTGTCCGGCGCATCGCGCCATTCCAGCGTGTCGAACGCACCGCATTGGTCGCAGATCGCTTGCCAGGTCGCATGCACATGCTGACATTTCGAACAGACCCATTGCGGACCACGACTTGCGGTCAGTGCTTTCGCCAGCCAGCCACGCACAACTGCATCATCAGCCCCCTCGCCGCGCTCGATCGCCGCCATGATCGTCAGCGATCGGACCGTAGGCGCACGCTCATAGAGATCCCCCAAAGCACGTCGCGCAGCAGGGAAGTCCTCGGCCGCGATCAGCATTTCGGCGCGCAGGAGCTTGCTTTCGCTGGCATCAGGGGCCTGACGCAACAGCTTTTCGAACCGCGCGACGCGCTGGCGCGGCGTTTCGTCGTGTTCAATCGCCGCAAAAGCTGCGGCCAGTTCGGGGTGCGGCTGGGATTTCCACGCCTTCTTGATCACCCCCGCTGCATAGCTGCCCTTGCCTTGCGCCACCAATGCCTGTGCCGCTGCGACGGCAGCAGGGATCAGATCGGGCGACAGGCGATTGGCCTCGATGGCGACTTCGCGCGCACGGTTCAGGTCGCCTGCGGCTGCCAGAGCATCGGCATCCTGCAGCGCAAGAATCGCATCGCGCCTGCGCCAGACATCGCGCGGCAAGGTGCCAGAGGCTTTCTTGAGCATCAGGGTCTTGCGGGCACCCGCCCAATCCTCGGCCTCGGTCTGCATCTTCAGCAGCGCGTTCTGGGTTTCTTCATGGGCGGGCTGCATATCCAGCGCCTTTTGCGCAAGCGCGCGCGCCTTGTCTGTCTCGCCCTGTGCGAGTTTCGCGCGGATCAGCCCCTGCACGGCCACGAAGCGGCTGCGGTTGTCGTCCAGCAACGCCTTGTAGCGATCAACGGCAAGCGCCTGATTGCCTGTCATTTCCGCAGCCTGCGCGACCAGAAGATTGGTCATCACGGGCCGGTTCAGAAGCTTGTGGGCCTTCTCTGCCTTGGCGATGGCGGTCTTGCCGTCCCCTTCTGCCTGCGCAATCATCGACAGCAAGAGCGCATCCAGCCCGCGCTTTTCGCGGTTGCGGGTAAAGTAGCGCCGGATAGCGGTTTCATCGCCATTCATGAAGCGCAGCACTGCGAGGCCCAGCCCGAGCAGTTTCAGCACCAGCCATACCGCGACAAGAAGTGCAGCCAAGACCCCCAGCGCCATCAGCGGGCTGAGCACGAACTCCATGTCGAAAATACGCAGCTCGACCGTCTGGCTGCTGTCCATCAATTGCCCAAGGCCAAAGGCCAGCGCAATGACGACCACGACGAACAGAAGGATTTTGATCAAGGTCCAAAGCATCGGAGATATCCTTACTGATTCGAAATCGTGGTGGCGAAGGTCTCGAACTCCGCATCGGCATCGTGGCGGGCCAGCGCGCGTGCGCGCCAGTCCTGCATGGCTGTCAGGGCAGCGTCTGGCAGCGCGTCCAGTTCTGAAAGCGTTGCGTCAAGCGCGCCTGCTTCCAGTGCGGCTGCGGCGCGCGACAACACCGCATCAGGGTCATCCCCTTCGCGCGGGGCGGTCGAGCGTGCGCCCATCTGCGCGCGCAGGAAATTGGCAATCCGCTCGGCAGCGCTGTCAGCGGGCATGTCCTGAAGCGCCGCGCGCAGTGCCGCGCGGGCCGCCGACGGGAAGGTTTCCTGCAGCATTTCCAGCGTCGCCACACCGCTTGCCGCATTGGCTGCAAGTGTGTCAGGCACTGTCGCCCCTGCATCACGCAACAGACCCAGCGCTTCGGGATAGGGCGCGCCGGTGCCAAGTGCGGCGCGCATCATGTCCAGACCGGCGCGCGCCAGTGCTGTATCAAGGGCGGCCTCGGCCTCTGCCACGCGACGTTCGGCCAGATCGCGGATTTCGGACAGGTCATCCTGCACGGCCGCAATCGCCGCGTCGCCCGCCGCAAGATGGCCTTCGACACCGTCAAGACGTGTCGTCATATCAGAGATCTCTGCGGCCAACTGGGTCAGCCGGGCTAGAAGCTGGGTGTCTCCATCCCCGGCATCCCCCTGCGCAAACTCTGCGCGCAGGGCATCCATGCCAGCGGTGATCTGTCCGGCCACATCCAGCGATTCGACTGCGGCGCGCACAGTCTCGAGTTCGGTCTCGATCACGGACAGATCCGGTTCTGCAGATAGCTCCGAACGCAGCTGCGCCACTTCGGCTTGAAGCGCGGCAATTTCGGGGTTCGGCGCATCTGCGTCTTGCGAGAGGTAATAGTGAACCGCATAGCCAATCCCGCCCGCGACAACACCTCCCAGAAGCATCGGGAAAAACCCGCCTCTGGATGCAGCCGCAGGTGGCGGGGGCGCAGGTGGGGGCGGCGCGGCAGTCGGTGCGGCAGTCGGTGCGCCGGTTGTGGATTCCGTCGTATCGGTTGCGCGGTCAACTGTCGCGGGTGCGTCCGGTTCGCCGGTTTGTGCCTCGGCGCTCTGGGCTTCGGTGGTCTGTGCTTCGGTAGTCTGTGCTTCGGTGGTCTGAGGCTCAATCGGCTCGGCAACCGGCGCATCTTCTGGCTGATCCTGTGCCGCCTCAGGCACGGTTGACGCTACCGGCTCTGCCCCTGTCTCAGCCTCTGTGACTGCGGACGCGGTCGCGTCAGGCGTGCCAAGGCTCTCGGCATGGTTTTCGGGAAACGACTCGCTACCGCCTGTTTCCGGCGGCGCACTCGATTCGGCTGCGACAGCATCAGATGCGGTGACGGCCTCCTCGGGCGCGGGGCGCTGCTCCTGCGGCGCATCTGCTGAGTGCGTCTGATCAACCTCTGCACTGGCCGAAGCCTTGGTGTCGTCCGATGCAGAGCCTGATCCGCCCGCTGACTTCCTGCCTCTTGTCTGTCGCGCCAAACCTCGCCCCCCAAAACCGATGTGCTGCAGCGCAGCAGCACGTTCTCTGCAGATACCTTAGCTTGGCTTTTCCAAAGGCTCAAGCTTCGGCTGCAACGCCAGAATTTCTTGCATCATTGAAGCGGCGTCAGGCCGCTGCGCGATCACCATTGTCGCACCGCGCGGCGTTGCGAACGCCTGCGCTGCATTTTCCGAGATTGCGACCAGATGAAGGCGTGTCTTCTGAAGATCAAGCTTGGCGAGTTCCCCTGCCAGCAATCGCCCAGATCGCGGCGAGAAAACCGCGCAGACCAGATCACCCCCCGCCATGATGCGCGCTTTTGCCGCTGGCCCAAGCGATAGCGTTTCTTGCTGATAGACGATTTCAGCGCGCGCATCATGGCCCTGGGCCTGCAAGGCGCCCACGATGTCGGCCGCGACATGGGTGCCGCGCAGATGCAGGAAGGGGCCTTGGGCCGCAGCATTTGCCATATCGCGCAAGAGCGCCCGCGCATCGCCACCGGCCTCATGAACATTCCCGAACCCTTCGGCGCGCGCTGCCGCCGCCGTGCCGGGGCCGACAGCCCAGAGGGACATGTCACGTTGCGCGGTCGCTTGCGCAAGAGCACGCACACCATGCATCGATGTGGCGATGAGTGTCATAACACCGTCCAGCGCGGTCGGGGCCAAGGGCAAGGTGACAATCCGCATCAGCGGCGCAACCAGCATCTCACCTGTCCAGCCCGCTGCGCGCAGGCTCTCGCCAAAGGCACTGGCCGCAGGTTCGGGGCGGGTCAGCAACAGGCAGGGGCGCATGCTCTCTCCGGGTTCAGGGCCGCGCGGGATTGTGCCGCCCTGCCCCCGGTGGTAGCTGGAAAGCGCCCGCCTTGGCAACCGGAGCCCGCATGCGCCCCCAATCCCAGACCCGCCCGCTGCCCCAGACCCGCCCGTTGACGGTGCTTGGCATCGAAAGCAGTTGCGATGACACTGCCAGCGCGGTGATCCGTTCTGTGCCGGGGTCAGATCCGGTGATCTTGTCGTCAGTCGTCTGGGGGCAGACTGAATTGCACGCGGATTTCGGCGGCGTCGTGCCGGAACTGGCGGCGCGCGCACATGCCGAGAAGCTCGATCTTGCGGTCGAGGCCGCGCTGTCGCAAGCAGGCGTGACGCTTGATCAGATCGACGCGATTGCAGTCACTGCCGGGCCAGGGCTGATTGGTGGGGTTTTGTCTGGCGTGATGCTGGCGCGCGGGATCGCCGCTGCAACCGGCCTGCCGATTCTGGGCGTGAACCATCTGGCAGGCCATGCCCTGACCCCGCGCCTGACGGACGGGGTGGAATTTCCCTATCTGATGCTGCTGGTCTCGGGCGGGCATTGCCAGTTCCTGATCGTAAACGGACCGGACCAGTTCACGCGGCTGGGTGGCACGATAGACGATGCCCCCGGCGAGGCCTTCGACAAGGTTGCGAAACTGCTGGGACTACCGCAGCCGGGCGGGCCTGCGGTCGAGCGCGAGGCCCGTATGGGCGATGCGGGCCGCTTCGCCCTGCCCCGTCCGCTGCTGGACCGGCCCGGTTGCGACATGTCCTTTTCGGGGTTGAAAACCGCGCTGCTGCGGGCGCGCGATGGCGTGGTTGCAGAATATGGCGGGCTGCGGGTGCAGGACCGCGCGGATCTCTGCGCCGGGTTTCAGGCGGCGGTGAGTGATGTATTGGCCGAGAAATCGCGCCGGGCGCTGGCGGCCTATCTGGAGCTTGCGCCCGCGACGCCCGTCTTTGCCGTGGCAGGGGGCGTGGCCGCAAACCAGTCCCTGCGCGCCGCACTGGAGCGCGCGGGCGTCGCAGCAGGAGCACGATTTCTGGCACCCCCCCTTGCACTATGCACGGATAACGCCGCGATGATCGCATGGGCCGGGATCGAGCAGATGCGCGCAGGACATGCCAGCGCAGATTTCGTGGCCCGCCCGCGCTGGCCACTGGACCAGACGGCGGCCCCCTTGATCGGATCGGGCAAGAAGGGGGCGAAGGCATGAGTGTGGCGGTCCTTGGCGCGGGTGCCTTCGGCACGGCGCTGGCCTGTGCGCTGGGGGATGCGGTGCTGTGGTGCCGCGA
>JAFIEL010000181.1 GCA_020832585.1 Natronohydrobacter sp.
CGCAGGTGACGGTCATCATCGCGTCCATCAGCCCCTCGAACACCTCATTGCCATCTGCGTCCAGAATGGCGGGATTGGTCATCAGATGGCCGACATTGCGCACCCACAAAAGCGCGCGGCCCTTCAGGGTTTTCGTGCTGCCATCGGGGGCGGTGATCGCGATATCCGGGGAAAGCGCGCGGGTGATGGTCTTGCCGCCCTTTTGCAGCTCCGCTGTCAGATCGCCCTTCATCAGACCCAGCCAGTTGCCATAGGCTGTGACCTTGTCCTCGGCATCGACACAGGCGACGGAATCTTCGCAATCCATGATCGCAGAGAGCGCGGATTCAACCCGCACATCGGCCAGAGCTGCCTGATCGCGCCCGCCGATCAGATGCGCGCGGTTGAATACCAGTTCCACATGCAGCCCGTTATTGACCAGGAACACCGAGTCCGGCGCGCGCGGATCGCCCTTGTAGCCTGCGAATTTCTCTGGGCTTTCCAGCGGCTTGCCATCGACCAGCAGCGCGCCGCCCTTGACATGATAAAGCCGCGCATCGGCATGGCTGTGACCGGCCAGAGGGAAGGCCGCGTCCAGAAACACCCGCACCCGCGCGACAACCCGCGCGCCGCGCCCCTGCTCATAACCGCCCGCGGGCGGCTGGCTGCCCATCGCATCGGTGCCGTAAAGCGCATCATAGAGGCTCCCCCAGCGCGCATTGGCGGCGTTCAGCGCATAGCGCGCATTGGTGATCGGCACCACAAGCTGTGGCCCTGCAAGGGTCGCGATTTCAGCGTCCACATTGGCCGTGTCGATCTGAAAGGCCGGGACTTCCGGCAGCAGATAGCCGATCTCTTCGAGAAACGCCTTGTAGGCTTCGCGGTCAAGGGGCTGGTTCGCGCGGGCCTTGTGCCAGTCGTCGATCTGGCCCTGAAGCGCCGTGCGCCGGTCCAGCAGGGCGCGGTTCTTCGGGCTCAGGTCGCGCAGCAACCCCGAGAAACCGTCCCAAAACGTGCTGGCCGTGATCCCGGTGCCGGGCAGCATGGTGCCTTCGACAAAATCGGCAAGCCGTGGGTCAACCTTCAGATCCGCGCGGGCGATCAGGTGTGTCATGCTGGTCCTCGTCAAGCTGGGCATTCTGGATTGTGTGCGATGGTGTACAATAAGCACTATCATCCTGCGGGCAAGGTTCAATCGGCAGTCAACTGTCATGAAACTGCAAAAGCTGTTTCGCCTTTTCGCGATGATTGGCGCATGGCTGACTCAATTGCCGCCAGAGGCGCGGAATGTTCACATAAATTCTACTTATGCTTGTGTTCCATGCATCCTATACATATCATTCCGGCGTAAGCGGGCCATCTGCAAGGCCCTCTGCTCCGCTGGCCGCCAGCGGGCCGATTGTCCGGCCCTGTCATCGGCCAGTGACACGGCCGTGTTCCATTGACTGTTTCCGTGAGTGCCGCCCATCCACCCATCCGGGAGAGTTCTGTTGTCGCTTTATGATCTCGCCGCCATGCCCGATCCGGGCAAGAGCTTGCTTGATCTGCTCAAGGATACTTGCGACAGGCTGGAACTGGAATATGCGGCCTATGCCGGGGTCAATCCGATCGACAATTCCATGCATGCGATCGTCAATTACCCGGATGCGTGGAAAGATCACTACCAGCGCCACGCGCTGCACCAATCCGATCCGACACTGATCCATTCGCAACGCAGTCAGGCGCCCGTGCATTGGGACCGGCTGACGGATGATCCGCTTTACGACAAGATGTTTTCGCGGGCGCATGATTTCGGCATCCCGGATACCGGGATCACCATTCCGGTGCGCGGGGCCTTTGGGGACAAGGGCATGTTGAGTGTCACGCGGAAGATGTGCATCGGAGGGTGGCACAAGCATCTGTTGCATATCCTGCCGCGCCTGCAGACAGAGGCTGCGCTGATCCATGATGCGGTGATGCAGAAGGGGGCGGTGATGCGCGCCATCAGCGCGCCATCCCTTTCGGTGCGCGAGATCGAAATCCTGCAATGGAGTGCGGCTGGCAAGACGCAATATGATATCGCCGATATCCTGTCGATTTCGGCACGGACGGTCGAAGTTCATATGCGTTCCGCGCGGCACAAGCTTGGCGCGCTGACCACGGCCCAGGCGGTTGCCCGCGCCGTGGGCATGGGCATGATCTACCCGATGTAGCACCCCTTTCGCAGTGCAGCCGGGCACAGCAACGTCGTGCCGGCATCGCTGCGCTACGGGATTCCCCGCATGGACCGGATGCGCTGCGCAGGTCACACTGTCTTCGGAAGTCATAACGACAAAGGAGACGCCCCATGATTCTCGTCATTGATGCGATCAATCGCCAGTTTCATTCGAAACTGCTGGAAGATATGTTCCGACTGCGCGCGCGGGTGTTTGCTGACCGTCTTGGTTGGGATGTCCATGTCGAGAGGGGCATGGAGATTGACGAATTCGACGCGCTCGATCCCGTCTATCTGATCGGTCTGGACGAGACCGATACTGTCGTGTCCTGCGTCCGTCTGTTGCAAACCACCGGGCCGCACATGCTGTCAGATGTGTTCAGCGACATTTTGCAGGGGCAAGCCCCGCTGCGCGCACCGACGCTCTGGGAATCAACCCGCTTCTGTGTCGATACCGAGCGTCTGGGCCTGACCGATCGCGGCCCCGGTTCCGTCGCGCGGGCCACATCGGAACTGATGAGCGCCACGCTGGATTATGCGCGCCGGTGCGGGATCACCGATATCATCACGGTCATCGACCCGGTGATGAATCGTGTACTCAAGCGCTCGGACAATGCGCCCTATGATTACGTCGGGAACACAGTGCAGATGGGCAAGACCAAGGCCATGGCCGCGCTTCTGGACTGCACGCCCGAACGTATCGAAAGGGTCCGGGCTTTCGCAGGCATCGACTATGATGTGCTGGTTGATGAACCTGCCCTGCTGCAGCGTATCGCGCAAAGTGCCGGGATGCCTGTGGACCCATCGGACGCGCTGGCGCAGTATTTCATCGACCAGTTCGACAAGGCACAGGATGCCGATGAACTGGAGGCAACACTGGCGCTTGCCGATGCCGTCCTTGGGAAGGCAAAACCTGTTCAGTCGGTGCCGGTTGCCAACAGTGTCAGCGCACCAGAGGTCTGACTGACCGCCGATGGCTTCGCATGACAAGGGCGCGCGCGGCAGCTCCGCCGTGAGAGTGCGCATTGTTCAGTGCCCGGATCCCGTTGGCTGGAACTGATCGAGATACTGCAAGAGCCCGCTTGCATCGCCTGACTCGGCGCGGGCCAGATCTTCGCGCGAAGGTCGCAGCCGCGATGCGCCACAGGTGGCTGTTCCGTCATGGATCAGCAGGGATCCGTTTGCAAATCTGCGCTGCGTCAGGGGGCGCATGCGCAAGATCAGCATGCCGATGTGACGCCTGTCCCGGCGCAGGGCGGTAAGCATGCAGTCAATCGCAGGCTCAGGCCCTTCGAGCAATTGCACGAAAAACGTTGCGTCGACATACAGGCAGCCGGAAATGCCATGCTTCGGATTGTTGCGCATGGCCGCGCGCTCGATATCGAGCAGATCCACCGAATGGGGTGCGATCAGGGATCGGCTGAGATAGATGCACTCGGAAAGCTGCGCCATCGGCAAAGGCCCTTGTAACTGCCCGCAACTGTGAAACTTAAACTGCGGTTATGTACGCCTGTGGTTCAAGATACGCAATATGAGTGCCAAAAGTTGCGCGGTTCCTTGCCCGTTTCCATCTCCGGTCGTTCAGGGTTTGCACGCGGCGTGGCATGCTGGCTGCGCAGCCAGAGCCGCGCCACTGTTTGCCTGTCCCCGATCCATCGCCCAAATCAGCGTTCAGCCTGCCGTGATCTGGCCGTCCGCCATCCGCACGACGCGGTCCATCCTGCGCGCAAGCTCAAGATTATGGGTCGCGATCAGCGCGGATAGTCCGGTGTCGCGCACCAGCCCCATCAGCGCCCCGAAGACCTGATCAGAGGTCGCAGGGTCCAGATTTCCGGTCGGCTCATCTGCCAGCAGCAGGCTTGGCCCATTGGCCAGCGCCCGGCAGAAGGCCACGCGCTGTTGCTCGCCCCCGGACAGCGCCGCCGGGCGATGATCGGCGCGTTTCTCGACGCCCACGCGCGCCAGCAGGTCGTTCGCGCGCGTCTCGGCCTCGCGCGCGGGCACGCCATTGGCCAGTTGCGGCAGCACCACGTTTTCCAGCGCAGAAAATTCGGGCAACAGATGATGGAACTGGTAGATGAACCCCACCTGACCGCGCCGCGCCGCCGTGCGCGCGTGATCCCCGAGCCGGGTCATGTCGCGCCCGTCGATCATGACCGCGCCGCTATCGGGCGTGTCCAGCAGCCCTGCGATATGCAGCAGCGTGGATTTGCCCGCGCCCGAAGGGGCCACCAGTGCCACCACCTCGCCGCGCCGGATTTCCAGCGAGGCCCCGCGCAGCACCTGCACCTCATTGGGCTTGCCCGCATTATAGGTTTTCGAGATCGCCTGCAGCGTCAGCACATCGTCATTCATAGCGCAGCGCCTCGACCGGGTTCATGCGCGCGGCCCGTCGCGCCGGAAAGATCGTCACGATGAACGACAATGACAGCGACAGGCCCACCGCCTTGAGCACATCCGCCAGCCGCAATTCGGCAGGCAATTCGTAGATGCCCCGGATCGAAGGGTCCCAGACCCCGCCGCCAGAGACGTAATTCACGAAGCTGAACACCTGATCAATGTAGATCGCGAACAGGCAGCCAAGGATCACGCCTGCAATCGTGCCCAGGACGCCCACACTGGCCCCGCAGATGAAGAACACCCGCAGGACAGAGCCCTCGGTCAGCCCCATCGTACGCAAGATCCCGATATCACGGCCCTTGTTCTTCACCAGCATGATCAGCCCGGAGATGATGTTCATCGCCGCGATCAGCACAAGGATCGACAGGATCACGAACATCACGTTGTCCTCGACATCGAGTGCACGCAAAAAGGCTCCGGCACTGTCGCGCCATGTCCAGAGCATCGCCCGCTCGCCGCCCGCGCGCAGCAGATCCATGCGCAAGGCGTCGATCTGGTCGGGATTTGTGACCATGACCTCCATCTCATCGGCCACGCCATCGCGGTTAAAGAAGATCTGCGCTTCCTCGAAGGGCATGTAGAGCCGCGTTCGGTCGATGTCATAGCGCCCGGCGGTGAAGATATAGACCACCTCATAGGCCGAA
>JAFIEL010000182.1 GCA_020832585.1 Natronohydrobacter sp.
TGGTGCTGGACCCCTGGCATTTGCTGAAAGAGATCGAGACGATCCGCGCGCAGGGGGTGGAGATCACGCCCGAGACGCTGATGATCGCCGAGAACACGCCGCTGATCCTGCCGTTTCATGGTGAATTGGACCGCGCGCGCGAGGCGCAGAATTCGGTTGCGAAGATCGGCACCACCGGGCGCGGCATCGGGCCTGCCTATGAGGACAAGGTGGGCCGCCGCGTGATCCGCGTGGCGGATCTGGCCGATGACGCGACGTTGCAGATGCGCATTGACCGCGCGCTGGTGCATCACAATGCGTTGCGCGCGGGGCTCGGGCTGGAGCCTGTCGACCGCGATGCGCTTTTGGCCAGTCTGCGAGCGATTGCGCCTGAGATCCTGAAATACGCAGCCCCCGTGTGGAAAGTGCTGAATGACAAGCGCAAGGCCGGCAAGCGCATCCTGTTCGAAGGGGCGCAGGGCGCGCTTCTGGATGTGGATTTCGGAACCTATCCTTATGTCACCTCGTCGAATGTGATTGCGGGGCAGGCGGCGACCGGGGTGGGCGTTGGTCCGGGTGCGGTGGATTTTGTGCTGGGGATCGTGAAAGCCTATACGACGCGCGTGGGCGAAGGGCCGTTTCCGACGGAATTGCATGATGCCGATGGCGAGCGGCTGGGCACGCGCGGGCATGAGTTCGGCACCACGACCGGGCGCAAGCGCCGGTGTGGCTGGTTTGATGCGTGTTTGTTGCGCCAGACCTGCGCCACGTCGGGCGTGACGGGGATCGCGCTGACCAAGCTGGATGTGCTGGACGGGTTCGAGGTGCTGAAGGTCTGTGTGGGCTATGATCTGGACGGGCAGCGGCTGGATTATCTGCCGACCGCCGCTGACCAACAGGCGCGCTGCACACCGATCTATGAGGAATTGCCGGGCTGGTCGGAATCGACCGAAGGGGCGCGCAGCTGGGCGGAACTGCCTGCAAATGCGATCAAATATGTGCGCCGCATTGAAGAGTTGATCGATTGTCCGGTCGCCCTACTTTCCACCTCACCTGAACGCGATGATACAATTCTGGTAACGGACCCGTTTGCAGACTGATGGCACTCTCATGGAAAGCCCGTAGGCGCTGGGCGATTTTCGCGCTGGTGGTGGCCTTGCCACTTTACATTGTCGTCACAGTCAATGTGATCGAGCTGTTCGACCGCCCGCCGTTCCTGCTGGAACTGGTGATCTATGTGGCATTGGGCATCCTCTGGGCGTTTCCGCTCAAGCGTATCTTCAAGGGGGTCAGCCAGCCTGACCCCGATGCGCCGGGCGACTGAGCCAGACCCTGTCAGAGCGGCGGGGTCTGATGGAACTGCACTTTCAGCCCGCCATGTGGCAGGATTGGCCCTGAAGTGAAGGGCAGGCCGGTGACATGCGCGAGTTTCTTCTCTGACGTGACCAGCCCCACGCGCCAACCGCTGAACCGTTCTTTCAGGACAGTCCCAAGGCTCGCGTAAAGGCCGTAAAGCAGTTTCGGATTGCCGATCCGCGCGCCATAAGGGGGGTTCACGAGGATCAGACCGGGGGCTGTGTCGGGCCGGGTCAGCGCGCTGAGCGGCTGGCAGGTGAAAGCCGTGGCCTCTGACACGCCTGCACGGGCGGCATTGTCGGTCGCGTTCCTGATTGCGCCCTGATCGCGGTCAAAGCCGAAGAACTGCTGTTGGGCGTTGTGCGGGGTCTGGGCGCGCAGCTTTTCCCAAGCCTTTGCATCGAAACTGGCCAGTTGTTCAAAGCCGAAATCGCGGGCGCGACCGGGGGTAAGGTGCATGGCGATCTCTGCCGCCTCGATCACGAAAGTCCCCGAGCCGCACATCGGGTCGATCACCGGCTGGCTGCCGTCAAAGCCCATCTGCATCAGAAACGCCGCGGCCATGGTTTCGCGCAAGGGCGCCTTGCCGGTCGCGAGTTTGTGGCCGCGCTTGTGCAGCCCTTCGCCGGATGTGTCGAGCGAAAACGTGACGAGATCATCCTCGATCCGCGCCATCAGGCGCAGGGCGGCGTCGGCTGTGACCGGCGTGCCCAGTGTTTCCGTGATCGCGCGGATGATGCGTTCGCTGGCGGCTTTCTGGTGATAGATGCGCGAGCGGGTGCAGGTGACATCGACGCGGATCGGGATGTCGGCGCGCAAGGTTTCGCCCCAGGGGAATTTACGCGCGCGCTTGTCGAGTTGCGCAAGATGCATCGCGCGGAAACTGCCGATGCGGACGAGAACGCGGCTGGCCACGCGCAGCATCAGGTTTGCGCGCCAGATCGCGGGCCAGTCGCCTGTGGTCTCGACCCCGCCGGGAACCGGGAGCGGGTCAGGGAAGCCCAGAGTGCGGGCTTCGTCAGTCAGGGTCGACTCGAAACCGGGCAGGCAGGCGAGGAATATGGGATAGGTCATGATGTGGCGTTACGGGGTTTCGCGCGGGCGGGCCAGTGGAAAAGCGCGCCAGATGTGGCCCGCCCCAGGCGATGCTTACGGGGGACGGGCCTTGCGGCCCGTGGCCACTCAGTGAGAGTATTTTGGGCAAGATGAAGTCAGGGCGGTGTGAAAGCGGGCTGTGGTGCAGGCTGATCGGGCGTCACGCTAAACTGCGAGCGCGTCCATCTTGCGGGCCAGTGTCACATCGAGTTCCGACAACCCGCCTGCGTCATGGGTGGTGAGGGTGACTTTCACGGTCTTGTAGACATTGAACCATTCCGGGTGGTGGTCCATCTTCTCGGCCACCAGTGCCACGCGGGTCATCCAGCCGAAAGCGGCGTTGAAATCCTTGAAGATGAAGTCCTTCGCCAGCGCATCGCGCCCCTCGACCAGCGCCCAGCCATTGGCCAGAAGCGGCTCCAGCGTTGCGTGATCCTTCAGTTTCTCAGCCATTCTGCCCTCCGTCTGATTTGCGGAACGGTGCGTAATCCGACAGCACATCCATTTCATGCGCAATCGCGCGGCGTTCCTGATCAATGTAGCGCGCGACGGCGCTGTGAAACCCGTTTTCGGGGAAGTAATGCAATGAGTGCACTTCCGAGGGCAGATAGCCGCGCGCCAGTTTATGCGTCCCCTGCGCGCCTGCCTCCACCCTTGGCATTCCTTGCGCAATGGCGAAATCCATTGCTTGATAATAGCACAGTTCGAAATGCAGGCAGGGGTGATCGTCGATGCAGCCCCAATAGCGCCCGAAGAGCGTGTCGCGCCCGATGAAATTCAGCGCGCCCGCGACAGGCCGCCCGTCGCGTTCCGCCAGAACCAGCAGCGCATCCTCGCGCAGATGCGCTTGCAGTTCGTCGAAGAAGCGCCGCGTCAGATAGGGGGTGCCCCATTTGCGCGCGCCGGTATCCTGATAGAATTGCCAGAAGGCATCCCAATGCGTGGGGCGCAGATCGTCGCCGGTCAGGGCGTGGATCGTCCCGCCAAAGCCCTGCGCGGTGGCGCGTTCCTTGCGGATGGTCTTGCGCTTGCGCGAGGAGAGCGCGGCCAGAAAATCGTCAAAGGTCTGATAGCCCGGATTTTCCCAGTGGAATTGTTCGGTGATGCGGTGCAGCCAGCCCTGAGGGGCGGCGCGTGTCGCCTCGTCCTTCGTGCAGAATGTGACATGGGCCGAGGAAAGCCGGTTATCCCGCGCGATCTGCGCCATGCCTTGCAGGATGGCGGCCATGCCTGCATCCTCAAACCCCGCGCGGCACAGAAACCGCCGCCCCGTCGCAGGCGTGAAGGGCGCGGCCACTTGAAGTTTGGGGTAATAGCGCCCGCCTGCCCGCGCATAGGCCTGGGCAAACGCATGGTCGAAGATATATTCGCCCTGTGAATGCGATTTCACATACATCGGCGCGCAGGCGACCAGCACCTCGCCCTGATGCACCAGCAGATAGCGCGGCTCCCACCCGGTGCCGGTGCCCACCGAGCGCGAGACTTCCAGCGCGCGCAGGAACCTGTATGTCGTGAAGGGATCAAGCGCAGGCTGCGCGCCGCCCGGATTGGCGCAGGCGTCCCAGTCAGAGGGGTCCACCTCTGCCAGGGTATCCGCCAGCGTCACCGTCAGCGCGCAGCCATCCATCACATCGACGCCAGCAGCGCCTCGCCGCCCGAGACTTCGCAGACGCCGGGGCTTTCCTCGGCTTGCAGGATCGTGACCGTGCCATCCTCGACCAGCATCGCATAGCGCTTGGAGCGGCCCATCAGCCCGACAGGCGGCGCGTCGAAATCCATGCCGATCTCCTTGGTGAAAGCGCCGGTGCCATCGGCCAGCATGGTGATCCCGGCATCCGTTGCGCCGGTATCCGCGCCCCAGGCTTTCAGCACGAAGGGGTCATTGACCGACAGGCAGATGATTTCATCGACGCCCTTGGCGGCGAAGTCATCTTTCGTGCGGATGAAGCTTGGCACATGCGCGGAATGGCAGGTGGGGGTAAAGGCCCCCGGCACCGCGAAAATGACCACCTTGCGGCCCTTGGTCAGGCTGGAGAGTTCCACCTGTTCCGGCCCGCTTTCGCCGATGCGTGAAAATGTGGCCTCCGGCAATCTGTCCCCGGTCGTGATTGTCATGCTTGGCTCCTCGCGTGGTTAGGTTTAGTTGTGCGTTCAACATAGCTTCGCGACAGCGCGAAGCCAGAGGGGAAGCGGGCAGATGAACAGAATTGTCGTGATCGGGGCCGGGCAGGCCGGGGCGTCCTTGGTGGCGAAACTGCGGGGGCTTGGCTTTGCGGGTCAGATCACCCTGATCGGGGCGGAACCCGTGCCGCCCTATCAGCGCCCGCCGCTGTCGAAAGCCTATCTGCTGGGGGATATGACGCTGGAGCGGCTGTTCCTGCGGCCCGAAAGTTTCTATGCAGATCAGGGGATTGACCTGCGCCTTGGCCAGCCCGTGAGCGCGATTGACGTGGCCGCGCGCAGCGTGACGCTGGGGGATGAGCGGCTGTCCTATGACGCGCTGGCGCTGACCACCGGATCACTGCCGCGGCAGTTGCCTGCGCTGATCGGGGGCGATCTGGCGGGGGTGCATGTCGTGCGCGGTCTGGCCGATGTTGACGCAATGGCCCCGGAATTTCAGCCCGGCCGCCGGGTCGTGATCGTGGGGGGGGGCTATATCGGGTTGGAGGCGGCCCCCGTGGCGGCGAAGAAGGGTCTGGATGTGACCGTGCTGGAAATGGCCCCGCGCATCCTGCAACGTGTGGCC
>JAFIEL010000183.1 GCA_020832585.1 Natronohydrobacter sp.
TCGCGCGGCTGGTGCGGATCGAGCGTATCCATGTCGAGCAGGATGCGGGCAAGTCGATCCATGACATGGACCCGAACATGTCTTTCGTGGACCTGAACCGCACGGGCGTCGCGCTGATGGAGATTGTCAGCCGCCCCGATATTCGCGGTCCAGAGGAGGCGGCGGCCTATGTCACCAAGCTGCGCCAGATCCTGCGTTACCTGGGCACTTGCGACGGGAACATGCAGAACGGCAATCTGCGCGCCGATGTGAATGTCTCGATCTGCCGTCCGGGGGATTATGAGCGCTATCAGGACAGCCAGGATTTCGCCCATCTGGGCACGCGCTGCGAGATCAAGAACATGAATTCGATGCGCTTCATTCAGGCGGCCATCGAATATGAAGCCCGCCGCCAGATTGCGATTGTGGAAGATGGCGGCAAGGTCTTGCAGGAAACGCGGCTGTTTGACCCGGACAAGGGGGAAACGCGCTCGATGCGGTCGAAGGAAGAGGCGCATGATTACCGCTATTTCCCCTGCCCTGACCTGTTGCCACTGGAGATCGAACAGGCTTGGGTCGATGATATTGCGGCGTCCTTGCCGGAATTGCCGGACGCCAAGAAGGCGCGATTCATGGGCGATTTCGGGCTGACGGATTACGCTGCTTCTGTCTTAACAGCGGAAAAAGACGCTGCGAACTACTTTGAGGAAGTAATCGACCATCTTGATGAGTTGAAGCCTAATGGGTTCTCCGTACAAAAAACGGCACAGGACAAAGGTGCCCTGATCGCGCCGAAATCAATCGCCGACTGGATCATCAACGGATTGTTTGCCGCTCTTAAAGCTGATGGTGATCGGCAAATCGTAGATAGCCCTCTTTCACCTCAGCAGCTCGCCGGGATTATCTCTTTAATTGTGGACGGAACGATCTCAAGTAAGATCGCGAAGGATCTGTTCGAGATCGTCTATACCGAGGGCGGTGACCCGGCGCAGATCGTGGACGCGCGCGGGTTGAAGCAGGTCACCGACACCGGCGCGATTGAGGCGGCGGTGGACGAGATCATCGCGGCCAACCCCGCGCAGGTCGAGAAGGCCAAGCAGAACCCCAAGCTGGCGGGCTGGTTCGTGGGTCAGGTGATGAAGGCCACAGGCGGCAAGGCCAATCCGGCGGCGGTCAATGAGATCGTGACGGCGAAACTGGGGCTCTGAGCGGCGTTGACCCCTACGCGCGGCGCGGCTAGCCTTGCGCAGGTTGGGTAAAGGGTGCGCGCGGATGGACAGGTTGCTACACACGGCCAATGCGCTGGTCAGCCTTGCGGCGCTGGTCACGGCGGGCGGCCCGATTGCAGCAGCGGGCGCGGCGGTGACCGTGGGTTTGTCATGGCGCGCGATTATCAACATGCCCCCGGTGGCGCCCGATCTGGCGGCGGAACTGGCGCGCGACATGGCCGCAGTGCTCGACGCCCATCATGCCAGCGACGACCAGCGCGCCCTGATCCCGCAGATGGTCGAGGCCGCCCTGCCCGACCCCACCACGATCATCGGCGCGGCGCTTGATGCAGACCGCCTGATGGCGCAGATGGAAGCCGCGCTCACCGACCGCGAACATCGGTTGGAGGCGAACCTCACCCTGTTCCGCGCCACCTTGCTTCCTGCGCTGATGCGCCTTCTGAACGACCCGGATTTCACCAAAACCCTCGCGCCGCAATTCATGCGGGCTGTTCTGGACCATCTCAACGAGATGGCCGCAATTCTGACGGAGTTGAAGGATAGATTCGGCTCACTCGCCGGCGCGCTGGACCACCGCGAAGAGCTTCACACCAAGGACTTGGAGATACTGGCTTTTCGCTTCAACCTTTCTCCTGCACCAAACACTCCGCGTAACGAGCTCCTTGTGCAACTCGAAACGCGCGCGCAGGAGGTTGCGGAGATGAAGCGCGAACTCGAATCCCTGCGCGCCAGATTCCCGAAACTCGACAACCAGATCACCGCGGCGAAAGAGTTACTGGAAGCGGGCGAAACAGCCGGGGTGCGCGCCATGGTGCGCGCAGCGCGCAAGGTGCTGCACGACGCGCATCTGCGCGAGGGGCTGGAACAGGATGCCGAACTTGTCGAAATCGACGCCCGCGCCCTGCTATATGATGGGCAAGTAGATGAGGCGTTCCGGGTGCTCGGCGCAGCTGCCGACAGCTTTAAGGCGATCGACCCCCTAGAACCCTCACGAAGAAGAATCCGGAGATATTTCAATACGCTGTATGCATATGGACTGCACTTTGGCGGCGATGGTGTAAAGCGAGCGTTAGAATTGATAGAGCCCTCGCTAACGGATGAGATGCGCGATCTTGATTTTGAAGCTTGGGTAGATGGGAAAGACTGTGTGGCGACAGCATACTCACAGTCCGGTTCCGCATTCGGCGGAGAACTTGGATTTGATTGTATCAGAAAGGCGCTGGAGATTTTTGACGAAATTCTTAGTTTGCCTGAACTACGAACTTATCCACTGATTCTGGGACGGACACATAATGGTGCGGGTAACTCATTGGCTAGGTTGGCTGAGATTGGTCTTGAACGTAAAGATGCAGAGCAAGCCTTGAGCTACGCAATAGAGCACCATAAAATTGCATGTGATGCCGCCAAGATGTGCAATGCCATCGACGAAATAGCTCAATACGCCAATAGTCTGGGGGTGGCTCTTGCAACACTAGGAATGACAAGAGGCTGGCCGAATGGCAAGCAGCTCCTGATTGATGCGGTTGCAGCATACACAGAAGCGCTCGAATTTCGTGATCGTGTAAATCAGTCTTTCGAATTTTCCGAGACTCAGAATAATCTGTGTTTGTCACTATGTGAGCTTGGGAAAAACACGCTGGGTTCGACAGGCAAAGAGTATCTTACTCGCGCAAAGCACGCCGCTCAACAAGCACTTATGGTACGAGTTAAAGATCGCTATCCTGTCCCACATGCGAGAACGATAGAGAACTTAGCATTGATTGAACAAGCGTTAGCACAACATGACAGTTGCTCCGACCCAGCCCCCCATCTGCGCGCGGCGCTGGCGCATGTCGAAGCGGCGCTGGAGGTGTTTGACCCCGACCACATGCCCTATAACCACCAGAAGGCCAGCACCCTGCGCGACGACTTGCGCCGCGCGTTGCAGGGGGATGCGGGCGACCCGGGCTGAGCAAGGCACACCGCCCGGACCAGAAAAAACCGCGCCCGGTGAGGGGCGCGGCTTTGCAGTCAGTCAAACGGGCAAGATTACTTGATCTTGCCTTCCTTGTATTCGACATGCTTGCGCACAACGGGGTCGTATTTCTTGATCGAGAATTTCTCGGTCATGGTGCGCGCGTTTTTCTTGGTGACGTAGAAATGCCCGGTCCCGGCGGTCGAGTTCAGGCGGATCTTGATGGTGGTTGGCTTTGCCATGGCTGTCTCTCCTGACCAGGCAACGTGAGAGCCGCGCCCGATTGAATTCTGAACCCGCCTTCTACTGGTCTGCAGCGCCATGTCAACCGCAAAGGGTCGGAAAATCAGCACTCAGACCGCGTTTTCGCCGCGCAGCACCGATGGCAGGGTCAGCGCGAGGATGCGCAGGTCCAGCAGCAGGGACCAGCGGTCGATATAGTCCAGATCCAGCGCCACGCGGAGGCGGATCTGGTCAGGTGTCTGGACCGGGCCGCGCAGACCCTGCACCTGCGCAAGCCCTGTGATTCCGGGCTTCACCCGGTGGCGCGCGGCATAGCTGCGCACGACGGCCGCGAATTCCATCTCGCGGTTGCGCGCGCCCACCGCATGCGGGCGGGGGCCGACAAGGGACATGCTGCCCTCGATCACGTTGAAAAGCTGTGGCAATTCATCGAGCGAGGTCTTGCGCAGGATGCGCCCCAGACGGGTCACGCGGGGATCGCCCGCAGTGACTGGCACAACAGCGCCGGGATCGCTTTGCGCGTGATGCAGGGTGCGGAATTTCCAGACACGGAACGGGCGCGAGGCGTAGCCTTCACGCGCCTGACGGAAAAACACCGGCCCCGGACTGTCCAGCCGGATGGCCAGCGCGATCAGTCCGAGCAGCGGTGCCAGCAGCATCAGGATAAACGCACCGATGCACAGGTCGAAGCTGCGTTTGAGCGCGGCATCGGCACCGCGCAAGGGACGTTCGAACAGGTCGAGAAGCGCGACCCCGCCCAGCCAGCGATAGGTGCGCGGGCGGTAGATCAGGGTCGACTGGACCGGAGCGAGGCGAATATCGACAGGCAAGGCCCAGAGTTCCGACAGAATCTGTCCGATCCGGGTCTCGGCGCTGGGTGGCATGGTGACGATGACCAGATCGAAAGGGGTGCGGCGCAGAAATTCGGGCATGTCGCTGATCCGCCCGAGTTTCGCCACACCCTCTTGCACCAGCGGCGAGCGCGCATGTTCGCGATCGTCAAACAGGCCCAGCACATGGACGCCCTGACGCCGCAGTTTTGCGAGTTGCATCAGTGTCTCGCGCGCTTCGCGCCCACCACCCGCGACCACGACGCGCAGGCCGAGGCGCCCCTGCCGGATCAGGCGGGGCACCCATGCGCCAAGCATCCGCCGCCAGAGGACCGACAGAAACGCCGCAGGCAAGAGGGCGGCGGCGGCAATCAGGCTGGCCTCGTGCCCGAGCCCGGCATGGACCGTGCCGAGCAGGAGCGGCGAGATGATCAGCCAGAGCCGCAAGGCATGGCGTGCAGCTTGCCCGCGCTGGTCATGGCCGCCCAGAAGTTGCGCCCCTTGCGGAGCCGTCAGCGCCTGCCAGCCGAACACGACCGCTGCCCCGCCAAGCAACCAGAGCCCGCCTTGCCAGAGCGGCCAATGCGGCAGGCCGACGGCCAGAAACGTGGCACCGATCCAGGTGGCAATCAGGGCCAGTTCGCCCCCGCGAGCAAGGCGCTGGAACATGGTCGGGCTCAGGCGCAGACGGGCGGGCAGCGCCACAGCTTCCAGCCCCGGCGAGAAATCGGATCGACGGGTCTGCCGCATGAGGCCCCTTCTTGCGCAAGAATACACGGCCAGCATGCCACAGAGGGGTTTAAGAAAGCCTGAAGCGCGATGCGGAGGGTCTGTAAGCCGGGTTCTGTCCCAGAGTTGCCTCTGGGGATGACCATTCATCTGC
>JAFIEL010000184.1 GCA_020832585.1 Natronohydrobacter sp.
CCGCCGCAAGGACCGGCCGGAGGGGCTGTTGCATCAGATCCGCTATGACCGGGCGGTTCTTTATGAACAGTCGGGCCAGCGTGCCCGCGCAAGGAGCGAGTTCGAACGTATCTTTGCCGCTGACCCACGTTTCGATGACGTTGGAGTCCGCCTCGGGATCGTCCGATCAGGCGCGAATGAGGCGTGCGCCGCGCAGGGGGAGGGTTGATCAAACCTCAGGAAGCCTCACATTGACCACCCATCCAGAAAACCGAATACAAGGATCACCATAAGGTTAAAGGACTGTCCCCACCCGGATCCGGATCACCATGATTCAAGAACAGGGAATTCTCAGCCACAGCGGGCCTTTTGGAGTGTCATGGGTCACCCACCCTGTCTGGACGAGTTTCTCGATCACCCGCGATTGCTGGCGTTGGGATAGACCGGTTATGCGGCCGATTTCGGATCTTGCGACCAGTTCGCCCGCCAGCAGCTTGTCGCAGATTTCCGGGCCGCCCTAGGGATATGTCCGCTGATCGCGGCTTCCATCGGCGGACGCAGCGCGTCGGGTGATATGGAGCGGATATGCGCCTGCAGCCCGGCTGTCGCGGCTATGATCTGGCTGGCCGGATCGTTGGCGGGCTGTTGCATCATCGCGCGTGACAGGGCCATGGCCGGGGCCAGGATGTCATGCGTGTCTTTGTCATTGAGCACGAGCGACAAATGCAGGCCGGCGGTATGCCGAAGTGTTGGGTGTGTTGCGAAAAGCGGTGCGATTCTCGACCAGTCCGAAAACGCGAACAGAGCGCGCCCGAACAGGCCGCACGCATCCAGCGCTGCGGGATCAGGCAATTCTTCAATAAGATCGTGGCAGGCGTGCTGGATGGTGGCGTCATCGCTCGGGGATCCTGTAAGCCGCCGGTGGATCTTAGCATAGATGGCCGATCTCTTGCTTCTTGATCCTTGCTCTGTTAGCAGCGCGCGTACTTGTTTCGAGCATAGCTTTCTCAGCTGCGCAGACAGAGCATCGGTGTCAACATCTGACCCCATCAGGTTCTGGATACCATGCACCACAGACATGCCGTTGACCCTCCAGATATGGTCTCTGACCGCCTTGCGATATCCGTCTGAAAACCCTGCACGGAACGCGGCATTCTGCGTCAAGAAATCGGCCATCGCAGCGGCCAGTCTGAGCGGTATCTGCGGGTCAGCTGGCTTTTGCATGGATGAGCTTTCTGAGAGATAGGGTGCGCTGAAAGTGTAGGGGGATGATCCCTTCGGTCTGGGGCGGGCTCTGTTGCCCCAGATCGGCCATTTGCGAGGAGACCATCCGTGATGGAATTGGGGGTAAATCGAGGGCGTAGGCGGGTGCATGAGCATTGGATGCGACCGGCTGAAGCAGCCCTTCCGTGAGCGCGTACTCGAGGCGGCGCCTGTCCTTGGTGAGGGGGCTTGCAGGTTTTTCAGGGCTGCGCCGGATATGGCGTTCAGGTTGTCATTCGAAGGGGTGGGATGGCCGATCTTTTTTCGAGGGGGTGCCCTATACCAGCTTGCGATAATAAGGGTCACGGCGCTGGTGACTGTGCAGCGCTACGGCCATTTTCCTTGACCCATGCGCTTGGACTGATGCCGACCACGCGCAGAAACTCCCGGTTGAAGTTCGATTTGGTGTTGAACCCGGAGGCGAACATCGCCTCGGTCACGCTCTTCCCGCGCTCCAGCAAGGATTGCGCATGCCTGATCCGCGCCGCATTCACAAAACGCGATACATTGTCACCGGTTGCGCGATTGATCGTCACTGACAGCGCCTTTGCGGGCACGCGCAGTCTCCGGGCAAGCTGTCCAAGTGTCAGATTGGGGTCGAGATAGGGTCTTTCCTGCGCCATAAGCTCAAGGACACGAGTCCATAATTCGGCATCAGGCTGGGCGGCATCTGGGGGCGGATCAGAGGGCTCGGGCGCGTCACTGCGCAGGGTGGGCGACAGGGCGAAAAGGCCGATCAGCAGAAGGTTTCCCACCGAGAATATTGTGATGATCCATCCCCGAGCCTGCGTATACCCCATGACCTGCGCAAGCACGATCACCACATCGCTGAGCGCCGACGCAATAAGGGCCGCGCCGATCACCAGCCAGATCCGGGACGGCAGATTGTCATGGGCCAGCGGCGCGTTCGGCTGCGCATCCGACCCCTGCAGGGCTTGCGCAAGGATCGCGATACCGTATCCGACAAATGCCGCAGGCAGCAGTACATCAAGGAATGCGGGCGCGACCAGAAGTGCAGACATTGCGGCAAGCGGTACGAGCAGATGCAGCAGATCGGCCCGGGACGCTGGTCTGACCGCGGTGACAAGATAGGCGAGCCACGCACCCGGCGGGATGAGTGCCGCAGAAACCGGCTGAACGAGGCGCACGCCCGGCACCGTATAGTGCTGCGCCAAGGCGATGATCAGCGACTGGACCGCGCACAGCGCAAGCAACAGCCCGAGCGCGGACAACCGCCCTTGATCTGTCCATAGGCGCAGGCAGCCGAAGGCGAGAGCAAGAGCGACAAATACGGGGATCGGGAGCGTGGGCATGGCGGGCATCGTTTCTATAGAGGACACCCGCTGATTAGTCCCAAATCCCGATCGAGGCGACCTGAATCCGGAAAAAGGTCGCGACGCGCTGCAATGGCAGGTCAGAGATGGGGGCGTATACACCAATCGGAGACATACCCATGAGACCCATCACAACGGCCCTTGCCCTTTCTCTTATAGCCTCGACAGCCTTCGCCGAAGGCGCAGGGCTCAGGCTCGCGCAGGCCCCCATGCCGCATTTTGACGCCGAGGCGCGCGTCGCGATCTGGTATCCGCGCGAGATGGGTGGCACGCTGACCCTTTATGGCGATAACCCCGTGTTCAAAGGCGTCGAGGCGTATATCGACGCGGACCCGATGGACGGGCGCTTCCCGGTGGTCCTGTTCAGTCACGGGATGGGTGGAACCGACCGGGCACAGGCCTGGCTGGGGGCAGCGCTGGCACGCCGCGGGGCGATTGTTGTCATGGTGAACCACCCCAATTCGACCTGGGGCGATTTCAACATGGCCGAGGGGGTGCAGCACTGGACTCGTGCCGCCGATTTGTCCGCGGCGCTTGACTGGCTACAGGACGACCCGGATTTGGGGCAGCGTCTGGATGTCACGCGTGTTCTGGCGGCGGGGTTCTCCTATGGTGGCTGGACTGCCCTGTCACTGGGTGGGATGACCGGAAACCTCGACGGGCTTGTTGCGGCCTGCACCACGCATATCGCGATGATGGAAGCCTGCGATATGCTGCTGTCTGATGATGTGGGGTTGCAGCGGCAGGACGCCACGCTGTGGAACGCCAGCTATGCAGATGCCCGGGTCAGTTCGGTCGTGGCCATCGACCCGGGGTTCGTCTGGGGGCTGGGGCGCGAAAATGTGGCGGCACTTTTGCCGGATGCGCTTCTGATCGGGCTTGGTGATGGCGAGACGCAGATGCTGGCGACAGACTTCGCGGGAAGCGGCCTTGCCGCATTGCTGGCAGACGGGCAGACCCGGCACCTCGCTCCGGCGTTCCATTTCACGGCGATGCCGCTTTGCAAACCGGCTGGCGCCGCAATCCTTGAGGAGGAACGCGATGACCCGGTTTGCACCGACCCGGCCGGGACGGATCGTGCCGCCGTCCATGGCGCCATCATTGATGCCATCACGGAGCGGCTTGGCCTGTGATCCGGATTGCCCAGCACGTGTCGCCCGATCACGCGAGCAGAAGACCTTGAAAGCGCGTTGGCTGGTGACGCGCGCCGCTATGATCCGGTCGCGCGTTGAAAAAGGGGGATTTTCAGGGCCGTCATGCGCAGAATGTCAGGTGCGCCCGTTTTGTCTTGGGGGTTTCCTCTTGGTCTGGGGTGTCCTGAGATGAAATGGGTGCCCCTGAGAAGGGACTGTGTCTGCCCGGATGTATCGGGATGGTTCAGTCACGCGGTGTGACACCGTGCAGCGTCACCGAACCTGCCGTTCGTGCGTTGTGCAGCATCACGACTGGGTTCTGTCGGCTATGCGGGACCTTGCGGTCATTCGCTGCACCTGTGCAGAAACCCTTCGCAGTTGCGGCATGACCCACGTGGAGGGCGGAGAGCGGCTTGTGGGGTTGCATCCTCGCACACGCGAGATCCGGTGATAGCGGCCATTCAACCATCGAAATGGCTCAGAATATCATTCTGATCAACAATCCGCCCCGAATCGGAATTAAAATTGCGCAGCTTTCGCCGACAAATTCGGACTCAATGCCTTTCAGTAATTCCGATTTACTAGACAGCCGCAGATCATCTGAATTGACTGGTATCAAGCCCATTCTGACTTTACATCAAATAGATTTACTTTGTCCATCTTGCCTTTATGAATGATAATGGACAGCTTGGCGGGATACTTGAAGCGCATTTCGCTAATTCTAAAAGTCCAAAGCATAATCTTCAGCAAATCCTCGTCACCTATGGTCTTGTGCCCCTTAATGCGAGTAATGCCAGACCCAAAAATTGTTACACTCACACTCTTTTGCGCGTATACCTTGTTGATCTGATCCCAGAAATTAATCAAGAACTCCAGATACTCAGGCATAGTAAGGTTTGCCTGATTTTTTCTGTCGAACTTCGCAAATGTAGTAAGCAAGAAATCGTTATGAACAAAAATAGTTCCAAGTCTATATTTTTGCTTCTTTCCAATAAGCCTCCCAACGTCCTCTTCGAGCTCATCGCCAAGGTCAAACTGGTGCTTGGCAATTCTCTCGTCGAGCTCTGCTGAGGTTATATCCAAACGGTTCATTATGAAGGCTCCATTCAGGGACGCCTCACTGATAACAACATCATCAACTTGTGTGTCAAAATATTCGTTGAAGGCAATAACCTTAAAGCCATCCTGGCAAAAAATATCTCCTGACCTTATGGAGACCGTCGTTTCATCTATCCCCACCGCTAAACTTCTTAATCTATTCGCCCAAGCCCAAACGCCGACATAAGTGAGCAGTAGAAGTATTAACAGGTCGCTGAAATAGACCCGCCTCGACAACGGTTTGAGAACATGATTCA
>JAFIEL010000185.1 GCA_020832585.1 Natronohydrobacter sp.
GAAATCGCCTATGCGCTGATGGTGGTCGCGCCCGAATGAGCGATCTGGCCGAGAAAGTCCGGCAGGGTGATCCCGACCGCCATGCTGCGACGCTTGCCGCGCCAGAGGACGCGCGCGAAAGGCTCTGGCCGCTCTATGCCTTCAATCTGGAAATCGCGCGTGCGCCCTGGCTGACGCAAGAGCCGATCATCGCGGAAATGCGCCTGCAATTCTGGACCGATACGCTGGACGGTATCGGGGCAGGTAGCCAGCCGCGCGCGCATGAGGTGGCCGAGCCGCTGGCGCGGGTCTGGCGCGACGCAGGGCTGCCGGTGGATCTGGGCCATGCGATGATCGCGGCGCGCAGGCAGGACATCGGCCGCTCGGGTTTCGCGGATACTCAGGCGCTGCAGCACTATCTGGACGCGACCAGCGGTCATCTGATGTGGCTTGCGGCCATGACCCTTGGGGCAAAGCCCGAGGCAGAAAGGGTCGTGCGCGACATGGCCCATGCGTCCGGGCTGGCCAACTGGTTTCTGGCCGTGCCGGAACTCAAGGCGCGCAATGTCCCGGCCTTGCCCGATGATAGTGACGCGGCCATTCAGGCGCTGGCGGTGCAGGGGCTTGAGCGGCTGACCCGCGCGCGTCAGGCGCGCGCGGGCGTGCCCGCGCAGGCGGCACCCGCACTGCTGACGGGCTGGCAGGCGGGGGCTGTCCTGCGCCGTGCCGCTGCGAATCCTGCGCTGGTGCGCACAGGCGGGCTGGCACTTTCCGAATTCTCGCGCCGGGGCAGGCTGGTGCTGCGCGCGCTTTCGGGACGCTGGTAGTCCGATCACGCGTTTTCGACAGGAAAGCCCCCGCAAAGCGCGTGGCTTCGCCTTGCCAATATTCCCCCCTGCGACTAGGGTGCGCGCCAAATTGCCCCTTTCCGGGGCGTTAACGTATGCCCAGATAACAGGGCAATCAACTGACAGGAGCTTTCATGTTCGTCACGCCTGCCTATGCGCAAGATGCCGGTGCCGCCGGTGGCCTGATTTCGATCATTCCCTTCATCCTGATCTTCGTGATCATGTATTTCCTGCTGATCCGTCCGCAGCAAAAGAAGATGAAGGAACATCAGGCGATGGTCGGTGCTCTGCGCCGCGGTGATCAGGTGGTCACGCAGGGCGGGATTGTCGGCAAGATCTCGAAGGTCAAGGAAGATGGCGAGATCGAGGTCGAGATCGCCGAGGGTGTGCGCGTGCGTGTGATCAAATCGACCATCGCCACGGTCCTGTCCAAGACCGAACCTGCTGCGAAAGAGTGATCTTTCCGGCGATTGTTCTGACCTGAAAGCGGGAGCCTTGCGCTGATGCTGCAAATACCGATCTGGAAACGCGTGCTGATCTGGGCGACCTGTGCGCTTGCGCTGCTTTTCACCATGCCGAACCTGTTCTATGACCGGGTCGAGCGGCACAATGACGCGGCATCGCTGATCGAGGCCGGGCAGCGTACAGCCCAGATCGAGGCCGACAAGGCAGGTTGGCCGTCGTTTCTGCCCTCGTTTCTGGTCAATCTGGGCCTCGATCTGCGCGGCGGTGCGCATCTGCTGGCGGAAGTGCGCGTCTCTGATGTCTATGCCGACCGCATCGACAGCATGTGGCCCGTGGTCCGCGACCGTCTGGCGCAGGAGCGTGCGACCGTGGGCGCCGTGCGCCGGATGCCGTCCGATGATCCGGGTGAATTGCGGGTGCGGGTCGGCACGGCGGGGGCAACCGATCAGGCGGCCAGCATCGTGCGCGAACTGGCCCAGCCCACGCAATCGCTGACGGGCTTCACGCAGGCGCGTGATCTGGATGTGCGCGTCGACGGCGAGGATATCGTCGTAACCTTGTCGGAAGCCGAGCGTCTGGCAACCGATGAGCGCACGATGCGCCTGTCGCTGGAAATCATCCGCCGCCGCGTCGATGAGGCGGGCACGCGTGAGCCGACGATCCAGCGTCAGGGCGCAGACCGCATCCTGATTCAGGTGCCCGGTATCGGCTCTGCCGAAGAGTTGAAGGCGCTGATCGGCACGACGGCGCGGCTGACCTTCCATCCGGTGATCAATGTCACCTCGAACCCCGACGAGATTCCGGGGCCGCGTCAGGTGATCTACCCGTCAATCGATGATCCGGGTGTGTACTATGTGCTGGATCAGACCCCGGTTGTGACCGGCGAGCAACTCGTCGATGCCCAGCCCGGCATGGACCAGAACAATCGTCCGGCGGTGAATTTCCGCTTCAACCCGGCCGGTGGGCGCGCTTTCGGGATCTACACAGCCGAGAATATCGGCAATCCCTTTGCCATCGTTCTTGATGGCGAGGTCGTCTCGGCCCCTGTGATCCAGAGCCATATTCCCGGCGGGTCCGGCATCATCACTGGGCGTTTCACGGTCGAGGAAACCAGCCGACTGGCGGTCCTGCTGCGCGCAGGTGCCTTGCCTGCCGAGATGGATTTTCTGGAAGAGCGCACTGTCGGGCCCGAACTGGGGCAGGACAGTATTGATGCGGGCCGGATCGCGGCGATTGTCGCGATGGCGGCGGTTCTGGTGTTCATGCTGGCCTCTTACGGCACCTTCGGCGTGATCGCGAATATCGCTCTTCTCTTGAATATCTCGATGATGTTCGCGCTGTTGTCGCTGATCGGGGCAACGCTGACGCTGCCGGGGATTGCGGGGATCGTGCTGACCATCGGGATGGCGGTCGATGCGACTGTGCTGATCTTCGAGAGGATCCGCGAGGAAATGCGCACCGCCAAGGGACCGGCGCGCGCGATTGAACTGGGCTATGAAAAGGCGCTCTCGGCCATTCTGGACGCCAATATCACGACCTTCATCACGGCGCTGATCCTGTTTGCGATGGGCTCTGGTCCGGTGCGTGGATTTGCGGTCACGCTGGGTCTGGGGATCATCACATCGGTCTTTACGGCGCTTCTGGTGACAAAGCTGATGATCGTCATCTATTTCGAGCGTGCGCGCCCGAAAACACTCGTGATCTGAGGGAGTTGGCGATGAGACTTAAACTGGTTCCGCAAGATACCTCGGTCGATTTCTTCCGCCATTGGCGGATCACCTTCGGCGCGTCCGTGCTGGCGATGGTGCTGTCCATCGTGGTCTTTTTCGTGATGGGGCTGAATTTCGGCATCGACTTCCGGGGCGGCACCTCGATCCGCACCGAAGCTCAGGCCCCCGTCGATATCGCAGCCTATCGCGCGGCCATCGTGCCGCTGGGCAAGGGTGACATTGCCATCACGGAAGTCTTTGACCCCAGTTTCGGCCCGGATCGCAATGTCTCAATGGTCCGCATTCAGGCGCAGGAAGGCACCGAGGCCATCACCCCTGAGCAGATCAACGCGGTGCGCGAAGCACTGGTGGCGGTGGACCCGACGCTGGTCTTTGCCGCCGTGGAATCGGTCGGGCCAAAGGTCTCGGGCGAGTTGATCCGGTCCGCCGTCATCTCGGTCGTATTGGCGCTTGCGGCGGTGCTGTTCTACATCTGGCTACGGTTTGAGTGGCAATTCTCGGTGGGCGCAGTCGCAGCACTGGTGCATGATGTGGTCTTGACCATCGGCATTTTCAGCGTCCTGCAAATCCGCTTCGATCTGGCGATCATCGCGGCGCTGCTGACCATCGTGGGCTATTCGCTGAACGATACGGTGGTCGTGTTCGACCGGGTGCGCGAGAACCTGATCAAATACAAGAAACGCCCGTTGAAAGAGGTTCTGACGCTCTCGATCAACGAGACGCTCTCGCGGACGGTGATGACCTCTGTGACGACCCTGCTGGCACTGATCGCGCTTTTCGTGCTGGGCGGAGATGTGATCCGGGGCTTTGTCTTCGCGATGATCTGGGGCGTGATCGTGGGCACCTATTCCTCGGTCTTTGTCGCCTCTGCCGTGCTGTTGCGTCTGGGCGTCAAGCGCGACTGGTCGAAGAATTCGGGCGATACGGCAGGCACGCAATTCGGGGTCAAGGAAAGCTGAGATGCGCATTGCGGAAGTGGATTTCGGCGCAAGACAGCCCATCGAGGGATATGGGCCGGATTTCTTCCGTCTGGGCGGCGTTGCGCATCCGGCACCGTTGATGGTGGCGCCGGGGATCGTGCGCGGCTGGGGGGGGTATGACGACCGGGAAACCCTGCTCGCGCTGGCAGGGCAGGTCGATGTCCTGCTGATCGGCACGGGCGGACAAATCGCGCATATCCCGGCCGATCTGCGCGCGGTGCTGGAAGAGGCGGGCCTGGGGGTCGAGGCAATGGACAGCCCGGCGGCCTGCCGGACCTATAATGTGCTGCTATCCGAAGCGCGGCGCGTGGCCCTTGCTGTCCTGCCCGTTGGCTGAGGGCAGTTTTTTGAGTATTTTTGGCAAGATGAAACCAGCGGGGCGGTCATGCTGAGCGTGCAGGGTCTGGCCTGCGCGCGCGGTGGTCTGCCCTTGCTGGAAGGGGTGAGCTTCGCGCTTGAGGCCGGCCAGGCGCTGGTCTTGCGTGGTCCCAATGGCTGCGGCAAGACCACACTTCTGCGCACGGTTGCGGGGTTACAGCCTGAGCTGGCGGGCGAGATTTCGGCAGCACCTGACAGCATTGCCTATGCGGCCCATGCTGACGGGATCAAGGGCACGCTCAGCGTGCGCGAGAATCTGGAGTTCTGGGCCGCGATCTATGGCACGCGCGGGATCGAGACGGCGCTGGAGCAGATGAACCTTGGCGCGCTGCAGGATCGCGCCGCGCAGAACCTGTCGGCGGGGCAGAAGCGGCGGCTGGGGCTGGCGCGGCTGATCGTCACGGGGCGGCCGGTCTGGGTGCTGGATGAGCCGACTGTGTCGCTGGATGTGGCCTCGGTCGCGTTGTTCGGCGCTGTGGTGCGCGCCCATCTTGCGCAAGGCGGCATGGCGCTGATGGCGACGCATATCGATCTGGGGCTGCCAGAGGCCGCGATCCTGGATCTGTCGCCTTACAAGGCGCGGTTTGCGGAGCCGGGCGCGGGCGGATTTGACGGGGCTTTCCTGTGATCGCGCTTCTGACACGCGACCTGCGGCTGGCGCTGCGGGCAG
>JAFIEL010000186.1 GCA_020832585.1 Natronohydrobacter sp.
AACCGCATGGATTCGCGATGTGAATCCTCAACCGTCAGAGTTCCGCAACAACGCCGTGTCGAACAGGAACATCCCGCCGGGGCGCAAACAGCGCATCACCTCTGACAGCACGCGCGACAGGTCCTGCACATGCTCCAGCACATCGACGCAGACAACAGCATCGAAGCTTGCATCTGGATATGGCAAATCCTCGCCCACGCCGACATCATAGCGGATGCCGCGCCCGTGCTGCGCAGCATGCGCACGGGCGGCGGCGATGGCATCAGCGGCGGGATCAATACCTGTCACACAGGCGCCACGATCATCGAGCGCTTCGGCCATGAAGCCCCCGGCACAACCCAGATCGAGAACGTCACGCCCGCTCCAGTCGATCTGCCGATCCATCCATGTCAGCCGACCCGGCACAAGGTTCTCAAGCGTCCGCACCCAGCGGATCTCATCGGACCACCACTGATCGGCTACCTTGCCATAGATCGTCAGGTCGTTACGCATCTGGGGTCCTTCGGGTCAGTTTTGGAACGGCATAGGGCACGGCGGCGCGATATCGCGCGAAGCGGTCGCCGTATCGGGCGGCAAAGCGGCGTTCCTTCAGGCAGGGCCCGAGCAGGCAATAGGCGGTGTAGCTGGTGGCCAGCAACACCTGGTCCGGGGTCCAGACCGGTACGGTCCAGAGCGTCAGCGCGAAGGCCACATAGATCGGCTGCCGTATGACGCGAAACAGCCCCCGCGTAGGCATATCGGGAAAGCGGGGTTTGATCCGCGCCATCAGCGACATCCAGCCCAAGGCGCCCGATTGCACTTCAGCCCCCGCATCGAAGCTGGCTTTCAGAAGCAACAGCCAAGACAGCGTATAAGCGGTGCAGATGACCCAGAACATCGCGCCCTCGGCCCGCCACCAGATGATGCCAGAGGGCGTCCAGAGCGTGAACAGCGCCAGCAACTGCACGGACGCGATCAGCGCATAGGTCGTGGTGGACAGCGTTGCACCATGTGGGCCGGGGACAAGTCGCGCCAACAGCTTCCCACCCTGCCTTGTCAAAAGCAGTGAGTGCAGCAGCGGAAACTGCACGATCAGCATGGCATTGGCCAGCCACGCCCAAGGCTGCGGCACCCGGCCCAGGCTTTCGCTCATTCCGAAGAACATCGCCGCGATCATGGCGAGAACACCTGCGGCAAAGGCCAGATGCGTGATCGCGCCAAAAGCGAGCGCAAGTGCAATGCGCCTCAGCCCCCGAGCTGGGCGTAGCGCGGCCAGCATCAGGTTCAGCAATCCGGTGATGCGCGGGTCAGTCCACGTCGGCACTATCCAGAATATCTCGGGCGATTGCGCGCCCGCTATGCCAGGCATCTTCAGCACGACCGCCGAGGCACCAGTCGCCACCGGCATACAGCGTCCGGTCACTGCTGCACAGAAATGGCCGCCCCAATGGCGCGCTGGCCTGTGCATAGCGCCAGCGATGGGCGCGTGCATAGAGCGCAAGCGCAGGGTCCACGTCCAGAACGCCCGCCAGCAATGGCAACATGCGCGCGGCGATATCGTCAGGGCCGGCTTCAAGTCGTTCACGCGAGAAGGCCGCGCTTGCCTGCGCGACCCATGTCACGGCCGACTGCGGGCGGCCCGGCTTCGTGCTGTCCTGCGCGATCCATGCCAGCGGATGTGACGGGTCCAACCGGTTGGTAAACGGACGCGGGCTGTCTGGCGGGAAGGCGGCCATCAGGGTCAGGCAGGGCTCCATCACCACGCGTGCAAGGTCGGCGGCGAATGGGTGCGTGTCGTCAAGAAGGGCCGTGACTTGCGGCCCCGGGATGGTCAGGATCACGCGGCTGGCCTTTACGGCGCAAGTGCTCGTGCTCAGATGCCAGACCCCATCCCGCCATGCGATGGCCGTGACCTCTGTCTGCTGCATGACCGTCAACCCATCAGCTTGCGCGCGCGGCACTCCGGACATGCCGGGCATGCCAACCTGCCTGCCGTGATCCGGTCCATCTGGCCAGGGGCGCGCCCCTGCCTGTGCCAGCATCTGCGCAAATGCAGGGTCGCGCGGGCGCAGATACTGTGCCCCATGATCAAAGGTCAGGCCGCCTGCAGCCGTGGCCACAGAGCGCGTCGCCATGCGCCCCCCGATCCCGCGCCCCTTGTCCAGCACGCGCACAGCCACGCCCGCACCCGCCAGAATGCGGGCACAGGTGGTCCCTGCCATACCGCTGCCGATGATGATGATCTCATCCATACATTGTTCGCCAACCCTTTGCTGCATCGCGAAGGTATGCCGGAGCGCCGGATCGTCAATTGACTTAGCAGGTTGGTGCATCATCTTGTCCCAGCGGCCCTGAACCCTGCGCCACACCATGAAAAAACAAGTTCTCGATATCGAAACGGTCAGCGAAATTGTCGAAATGGCCTTGAGCGACAAGGCAAGTTTCCACGATATTCGCACTTTGCATGGGCTTGGCGCGGATGAGGTGAAATCCCTGATGCGGCGCAGCTTGAAGCCGGGAAGTTACCGCGCCTGGCGGAGGCGGGTGCGTCAATTCTCTGACCGGCGCGAGGTATATAGATGACGACAGACCCGTTTGGCTGGGCCCGGTCGCTGGATACATTGTTCGATCAAGTCTGGACCCGGCTTTCGCGCGGCGTGCATGATCGCCATGCCCCTGCTCGTCACCCGACGCTGGCCACAGTCTCAACCAGAGGGCGGCCACAGGCGCGCACAGTTGTATTGCGCGCGGCTGATAAAGGAAATGGAACACTCCTTGTCTATACTGACTTGCAGTCGCACAAGGTGGCAGAATTACAGGTCTCACCCTTTGCAGCGCTGCATATCTGGGACAGCGGCGCGCATTTGCAGATCCGTCTTGCCGCATCCGTATCCATCCTGACGGGAACGGATGTGGCAGAACTCTGGCGAGATATGCCGGATCATGGTCGCATGGCCTATGGCAGCACGCCCTCACCCGGAACTCCCCTGTCAGATGCGCTTGGCTATAACAAAATCCCTGACCCGGAAGCGTTCGCAGTGCTGCATTTGACCATCGAAAGCATTGATGTTGTCCATCTTGGTCCGGACCATCGTCGTGCCGAATACTGCCGGGAAGGTGGTTGGGTTGGTCAGTGGCTGGCCCCCTGACCGTCTGGTTCGGCCTGGTCCGCATTCCAGGCTCGCAATTTTTCAAGATCTTCGGATTTGAGGATCAGCTCGACCCCGACAGTGCCGCCGCCCACTGGACTTTTGCGCAACTGCGCCTCTATTGCGATGATCTGCTTATAGACCGCGCAAGCCTGCACGATCCGTGTCAGCAGATATTCTTGAGTGACATAATGCCGGGCGCAGGCAATTCGCGAAATCTGCGCCAGCAACGGGTCGTAATCGAAGACCTGCGTCATCTCATCTGCCGCAACAAGGAGATGCTCATGCGAAACGGTCAGGACAAGATCCAGCAGATGCAGATCGGGCCCGACTGTCCCAGCAGGATAGTGCCCGATGGTGCAGGGTAGATGCAGGTCGCGCATCACGATTCGGGCCTGTCCGGTCATGCCATGTCACCCGCATCCGTTTCACCGCCGTCCTTCACGAGTTGTTGGATCAGCAGGGCCTTGTAGCGGCGCTGGCGTCTGCGCGCCTTGGCTCCGGTCGCGCGCCAATCGGCGCGTTTGTCTTTGACGATCTCTTCAAGATCGGCGGCCTGTTCGATCAGCAAGGCATCTTTGGGATAGGTGCGTTTGGGCATGAAGGCGTTCCAGAATTCAAAATACAATCGACCCGATCAAAGATGTGCCCCGCTCGACCTACGGCAAGAGCAGGCAAGCTGCCGGGTGCGCACCCGGCCCTTTACAGACCGTCGGCATCTGGCGCAGGGATTACCAAAACAGCCCTTCGAGGCTTATACAGCAATATCATGGCAATGAGCTGATTTGCAAACAGTCGCCATCCGTTCACTTGGATCGGCAGTCAGCTCTAAGCAGGACAGATAGTGGCCAGACTGAACCGCAGCACTGCATCTCAAAGCCCGTGCGAACGCTGTAGGTCATTGTGTTCCGCTATGGCATGAACCTGTAACACAACACCAAACGGTTGCGCGACGGTCTACAAGCTCAAGGGGCACGTCCGACCGGAGTGCTCCAACTCCCATTGTGCATTCCATTGCCCTGTCCTACGGCAAAGAACGAGGTAATTTCGTTCGGCCACATAGCGTCGAGTCTGGCCAGGAAGAGGGGAGATGGTGATCGGGTGATCGGCCAGCGGGGCTTCGCCCAGCCCGGCAAGAAAGCCCAGAGCGCGCGCATATCCTTGCGGCGGTGCATCATGGGCGATGCCAGAGGCGATCAATTGTATCAGATCGCGCGCGCCGCCTTTCATCCGCGCTTGCGTCGCCAAATGAATTTCACCTGAGAGCACTGTCATGTCGGAATGTTTCAGCACATCTAGGCAAAGAGACAGCATGCGCTGCCATTCGGCGCGATGGGCGCGACTTTGCCACTGGTCGCGCAGGTCATCCTCATATTTCTGCATCGACGGCATCAGCATCATGATCCGTTCGACGATTGACAGGCGCGGCCCCAGCAAAGGCACGCTGGAGACCAGAAACACGTGCTTGGCCACCGGCCCTGTGCGGAGCGCATCCATCATTGCCCAGCCCCGTGTGCCCATGATCTGCCTTCGGCCCCGTTCCGAACGCAGATCGGGGGCAATGATCTCAAAATCCGGGAAGTGATGATGCCATCCCAAGGCCTCTCCGTCAGCGTCTGCAAACAGATTGGGGATATCAGCCTCCGTCGCGCCATGTTGGAACAGCAGGAACATCTCGCGCGCGACCGTGAACATCGTCTGACCAATGGCAGAACGGGTGCGGGAGCGTTCCAGAGATCCCCAGCCATCGCAGATATCATGGTCATCCCACATCGCCAAAGACGGGATCTGACAACAGACTTCGGCAAAAGCCCTTGAAGTGTTGATTTTCACTCAGAACTGAGCCGGTTGAGCGCATAATTTTCACTGAGAA
>JAFIEL010000187.1 GCA_020832585.1 Natronohydrobacter sp.
CAGGGATATTCTTGTGGCCCAGAATGACACCGGGCAGGGTTTCAACCTCGATATCTGTCATGGAGGCGCGCTGTGCTTCCGCAAAGCGGCGGATCTGGGTCTGGGCAAAGCGGATATCGTCCATGTCACGCGCGCTGACCCTGGACATGGCCGCCTCGATCTCTGACTGCGTCAACCGGAAAGAAGGCCGCGCAACGGCGTCGAATTTCGCGCTCAGATCCGCCACAGCGGCATCGCCACGGGTTTCGATGTCACGCAGTGTCGCCTCGACGGTGGCGCGTACCTGTGCGTCATCTTCGGCGCGCTCGGAGGCGGGTTTGGCGGTCTTGAGATAGGAAATGGTCATGTCAGGTACCTTGTGGGGTGTTCGGAAATTTCAAACCAGCCGGGCGCCCGTGGCGCTGTCGAACAGATGCACAGCGTCCGAGGGGATTTCGGCATGAAAGTCTGCGTTGATCTCGGCGCGGAAATCCTTGGGGCATTTGACCGAGACAATCGCGCCGCCCGCGCGCACAGTTGCCATGGTGGCATCGCCCAGCAATTCCAGAGAATAGATGGGCGCGCTGATCTGGCCGCTGCCTTGCACCATGCGTGCGTCTTCGGCGCGAAAACCCAGCGTGAGCGGGCCATCGTGGGCAGATACCCCAGCGATGCGGACATTCTCACCTGTGAAAACACCCCCCGCGACCTGGCCTTCCATGAGGTTCATCGCGGGCGTCCCGATGAAACTGGCCACAAAGGTATTTGCGGGGCGGTCATAGATTTCGGTGGGTGTGCCGACCTGCTGAACGATGCCCGCCTTCATCACCACAACGCGGTCGGCCAGTGTCATGGCTTCGATCTGGTCATGGGTGACATAGATGGTGGTCACGCCCAGCTCGTGGCTCAGATGCTTGATCTGCGCCCGCGTGGATACGCGCAGTTTCGCGTCCAGATTGGACAGCGGCTCGTCCATCAGAAACAGGTTCGGCTCGCGCACGACCGCGCGGGCAAGGGCCACGCGCTGGCGCTGGCCGCCTGACAGCTCGGCCGGGCGGCGGTGCAGGAACGGCCCGAGTTCCACCATATCGGCCGCGCGCTTGACCCGGCTGTCATGCTCGGATGCAGGCACCCCGCGCACTTTCAGCGGGAAGCGGATGTTGTCATAAACATTCATGTTCGGATAAAGCGCGTAGGACTGGAATACCATCGCAATATCGCGATCCTTGGGTTCCAGATCGTTGACGCGCTTGCCGTCGATCAGCACATCGCCGTCGCTGATATCTTCCAGCCCTGCGATCATGCGCATGGTGGTGGTCTTTCCGCAGCCTGATGGCCCCAGAAGGACAACGAATTCCTTGTCGGCGATGGTCAGATCAAAGCTGTGAACACCGACGAATGTGCCCCAACGCTTGGACAGGTTGCGCAATTCTATCTGTGCCATCGTTTCCCCGTCACTTATGCAAACGTATGCACCTAATGCTTGCAGGAAAATGCCTCTCTGACAAGCATAAAAAAGTAGAGAAGTGAGAATCAACACCGCAGATAAGTTTTTCCTTTGGCGTGGGTGAAACTGTGCTTTAATGCAATCGTATGCAAAACTAGAAGCGATTCGGATCGCATCCATCAGGGAGAAACCAGAATGACCAGATATTTCCGCCTTTCTGTCAGCGCGTCGGTGCTGGCTTTCGGTTTTGCGCAAGTGGCCCATGCGGATTGCGGAATTTCCGCGGGCAGTGTCTCGATCCTTGGCAATGACTTCCCGGCGCTACAGGCGGTGGTCGAGGGCGCACGCTCCTGCGCAACCGACAGCGTGCGCGTCAGCGCGAACCTGACCTCGGATCATCGCGATCTGCAGGTGGCGGCACTGACCGCGAACCCGTCGCAATATTCGGTGGCCGTGGTCGCCAATGGCTCTATCGTGCCGCTGATGAATGCCGGGCTGATCCGGCCGCTGGATGATCTGGTCGCGGAATATGGCGACTGGCTGCAGCCGACGCAGCTTGTGCGCATCGAAGGCAACATCATGGCCGTGGCTTTCATGGCCAATGCACAGCATCTGTTCTATCGTGCCGACATTCTCGAAGCTGCTGGTGTCGAGGCGCCGGAAACCATCGCCGATGTGCTGGCCGCGGCTGAAGCGATCCGCGAACAGGGCCTGATGCGCAATCCGGTGGCCATGGTCTCTGGCGCGGGCTGGAATCTGGCACAGGAATTCGTCAACCTGCATCTGGGTCATGGCGGACGCTTCTTCGAGCCGGGATCTGCTGAACCGGCGGTCAACAGCCCAGAGGGTCTGGCAGCACTTGAAGCGCTCAAAGCGCTGACCAGTTTCTCGGACCCGGACTACCTGACCTTCGATTCGAACTCGGTTCAGTCGCTGTGGGAAGCGGGCGAAGTCGCATTGATGCTGCATTGGGGCTCGCGCGGGGCGGGCATCCTGTCGGGGGACAATACAACTGCCGAAATCGTCGCATCGACCGTTCTGGCCGCGGCGCCCAAGGCTGAAGAGGGTGGCCGTCCTGCAACCACGCTGTGGTGGGACGGGTTCACCATCGCTGCCAACACGTCAGATGAAGACGCCGCCGCCAGCTTTCAGGCCATGCTGAACGGCATCAAGCCGGAACGTGTGGCGGAAAATTCGGCGCTGGCGGTCTGGCTGGGCGAGGGTTACACGCCGACGCCAGCCTCGGCCGGGGTGGTCGCCAGTGCCGAAGGCGGGGCCGCGCCCTATCCGATGACGCCCTTCATGGGTCTGATGCATACGGCCCTTGGCGACAACCTGGCGGGCTTCCTGCAAGGATCGGCTACGGCAGAGGAAACGCTCGAGACGATCGAGGCGGCCTATGTCACCGCGGCGCGCGCACAGGGCTTCCTGAACTGAAACAGGTCTGGGCGGTTCTGGTAGCCGCCCATCACCTTTTGAAAGGCAGCGCGCCATGAAACACCGCACATTCTTCTGGTTCATCTTCCCCTCGGCGCTGGCAATGATCCTGTTCATCGCCCTGCCTGTGGTGTCGGTGTTCATCCAGTCGCTGCATGTCGAACATGAGCAAGTCCTGCGCACGGTCGAAAATTGCGGGCCCTTCGGCTGCACCGAGGAAACCGTCGTCGACCGCGAGGCCACGCGCGAATTGCGCGAAGCGCAACCGCTGGGGCGCTTTGCTGGCTTGAGCAATTACACCGACCGCAACCATCTGGCGCTCGCCGAACTGTCCAGCATGTGGGACCGCTCGGACAGTTTTGCTGATTTCACCCGCCGCGCGATGACCCTGCCCTTCTGGCGTGCAATGGCCTTCACACTGACCTTTACATTTGTCGTCACGCCACTGGTACTGTCGCTGGGGCTGGCCATCGCGCTTGGCGTCAATTCCCTGCCGCGCATGTTCCGGGGGCCAACGATCTTTGTCTCGCTTCTGCCAATGATCGTAACGCCGCTGATCGGGTCACTGGTGCTCTATTGGATGGTCGATAGTCGCGGCATCCTGGGAGCCTTTTTCCAGACCATCACGAATGACCCGAACCTGTCGCTGCGTGCCTCGCCCACGCTGACCTGGATCATGCTGATCGTCTATGGTGTCTGGTCGTCCGCGCCTTTTGCCTTCATCGTGTTCTATGCAGGCCTGCAAACCGTGCCCGAAGAACCGCTGGAGGCCGCGATGATCGACGGGGCCAACCGCTGGCAGCGCATCCGCTATGTGGTGATCCCGCATCTTATGCCGCTTGCGGTGTTTATCACGCTGATGCAGCTGATGGACAATTTCCGCGTGTTCGAGCCCATCGTGGGCTTTCAGGCGCAGGCCAGTGCGACCTCGCTGAGCTATAATATCTTCAACTACCTGCGCGGCGATGCGGCCCAGTTCGGGGCGGCGGCGACAACATCCATGCTGACCATCTTCGGCGTCATCGTGCTGCTGACACCGGTGCTGATCCGCACATGGCGCGACTTCAACCGGAAAGGGCACTGACATGGCCGCCACACAACGCCGCTCGCCCCTTCTGGTCACGGTCTCAACTGCACTTGTCCTGCTCTGGGTCGTGATCGCATCTTTCCCGTTTCTGTGGACGCTCTGGGGCAGCTTCAAGGTGCAGGCTGATTTCTTCTCGCTTGCCGACTGGCGCAATGCACTGCGCGGCACTTTCACCATGGCCCAGACCGGCAGCGCCTTCACCGGCCAGGGCTATCAGGGCGCCTGGGTACAGGAAGAGTTCTGGCGCGCGGCCATGAATACCATGATCGTGGTGGTCTGCGTGGTGATCATCTCGCTCACCTTTGGCACGCTGGGCGGCTATGCGCTTGCGCGGTCAGGCTTTCGCTACACGTTCTGGCTTCTGATGATCGCTCTGGTGTTTCGCGCCATGCCGCATATCACGTTGGTCTCGGGTTATCTGCTACCCTTTTTCCAGTGGAATGTCTGGGGACATCTGCCGACCGCGATCATCGTACTGGTGGCGATCAACCAGCCCTTCACGCTCTGGATGCTGCATAGCTTCTTCCTCAATATCCCCAAGGATCTGGACGAATCCGCCATGGTCGATGGCTGCACCCGCTTTCAGGCGTTTCGTCATGTCATCGTGCCCGTCATGTGGCCTGGCGTGATCACGACAGGTCTGTTCAGCTTCCTGTTGGCCTATAACGACTTCGCGGTGACGGCCATGTTGCTCAGCCAGCAAAACCAGACGATGGTGCCGAAAATCGCCTCCTTCCTTGGTTCAACCCAGGTAGAGGGCAATGTCATGTTCGCGGTTGCTGCAGTTGTATCTGCCACCGCGCCCCTGTTCGTGTTGATCCTGTTCTTCCAGCGCCAGATCGTTTCTGGCCTGACCGCCGGAGCCGTGAAGGGCTGAGACTGGCCGCTTCATTCTTGCACAAATATCCTGGGGGTCCCGGGGGGAGAACCCCCGCGTTAAAGAAAAAAAAAAACAAAAAAAATGACCAAAAAGAAAAAAAAAAAAAAAGA
>JAFIEL010000188.1 GCA_020832585.1 Natronohydrobacter sp.
AGCCGGTCGCGCAGCGCATACCATGTCATCGCCAGCACCAGAAGCGGGCTGCGCAGCGCGCGCCCGCCCGGAAAGCTGGGCAGTTTCACCCGCGCCATCACATCAAACCGTTCCGACTGGCCCGCAATCGCGTCGGCCATGATCTGCCCGGCCAGTGTCGCCAGCGCCACCCCATGCCCGGAATAGCCCGAGGCTGACAGCACATTCGGCGCGACCCGCGCGAAACAGGGCAATCGTGTCATGGTGATCGCCAGCGTCCCCCCCCAGGCATAGGCGATTTTCGCATCCTTCAGCTGTGGGAAGACCTCCAGCATGGGTTTGCGCACGGTCTGCACGATATCGGGGAAGCGGTAGCCATAGCTCTCGCCCCCGCCAAACAGCAGCCGCCCGTCCTGCGCCAGCCGGAAATAGTTGATCACGAACTTGCTGTCGGCCACAGCCACATCACGCGCCAGCACAGTGCCTTCGGGCAAAGGATCGGTCGCGATGATGAAATTGTTGATCGGCATGACCTTGGCCGCCACTTGCGGCACCAGCCCGCCCAGATAGCCATTGGCCGCAATCAGCACATGCGCGGCCTCGACATGGCCGTGTTGCGTCTGCACCCTGGCTTTCGCGCCGTGCTGAATATCGACCACCAGCGCGTTCTCGAAAATCTGCGCACCTGCCCCCAGTGCTGCCCGCGCCAGTCCCAGCGCATAGCGCAACGGGTGCAGATGGCCCGCGCCGTGATCCAGCACACCGCCCTGATAGGCTTTGGTCCGCACAATGGCCTGCACCGCGTCGCGGTCCAGCGCCTCGATGCTTGTATAGCCATACTCCCGCGCCAGTTTCTCGGCATAGGCATGGGCATGGGGCACATCGCGCGCCTGCCAGTCGGCATGCAGCACGCCCGATTTCCAGCCCACATCCATGTCGAACCGCGCCACCAGCGCCTGCACCAGATCGCGCGCCTGCAAGCCGATGTCCCAGAGTTTGCGCGCATCGTCGCGCCCCATCATGCGCTCGATGGCATCCTGCTCGATCCGCTGGCCCGGCCCGACCTGCCCGCCATTGCGCCCGGACGCGCCAAAGCCCACGCGATGCGCCTCCAGCACCACGACGGAATAGCCGCGCTCGGCCAGATGCAATGCAGCCGACAACCCGGTATATCCTGCCCCGATGATGCAGACATCCGCCTGCACTGCGCCTTTCAGCGCAGGCAAAGGCCGCAGCAGATCCGCTGTTGCCGCGTAATAGCTGGGCGGGTATTCTCCCGCCCGGTCATTGGCGAAAAGCAGGTTCATACGTTCAAGAGCAGATGCTCACGCTCCCAGGGGCTGATGACCTGCAGGAACTCGGTATATTCATTGCGCTTGACGGCGGCATAGATGCGGCAGAATTCCGGGTCGAGGATTTCATGCAGGCGCGCGGCCTCTTCGAACATATCGAGCGATGCCCCCAGCGTCATCGGCAGTTCATTATCGTCCATATAGGCATTGGTGCGACATTCCGCGCGCGGGCCGACACGTTCTTTCAGCCCCAGATAGCCACAAGCCAGCGAGGCCGCGATGCCAAGGTAAGGGTTGCAATCCATCCCGGCCAGCCGGTTTTCCACCCGGCGCGAGGCCGGCGAGGAAATCGGCACGCGCAGACCCGTCGTGCGGTTGTCATTGCCCCATTCCAGATTGATCGGGGCCGCGAAATCCGGCACATATCGGCGGTAACTGTTTACATAGGGCGCGATCAGCGCGACCGCTGAGGGCAGGTGTCGCTGCAACCCGCCGATGAAATGCATGAAGGCGTCGGTGCTTTCGCCCGCTTCCGTGGAAAAGATGTTCTTGCCGGTGCCCGTGTCTATGACCGAATGATGGATATGCATGGCACTGCCCGGCTCGCCCTCGATGGGTTTGGCCATGAAAGTCGCGAACATGTCATGGCGCAGCGCCGCTTCGCGGATCATGCGTTTGAAGTAGAACACTTGATCGGCCAGATTCAGCGGATCGCCATGCGCCAGGTTGATCTCGACCTGCCCTGCCCCGCCTTCCTGCAGGATGCCGTCGATTTCCAGCCCCATCGCTTCGGCGAAATCATAGATATCGTCGATCACCTTGCCATATTCATCCACCGCCGACATGGAATACGCCTGCCGCGCCGCCGCTCTGCGTCCGGTGCGCCCCATGGGCGGGATGATCGGCATGTTGGGGTCCAGATTGCGCGCGACGAAGAAGAATTCCATCTCGGGGGCAATCACTGGCTGCCAACCTTCGGCGCGGTACAGGTCCAAGACGCGTTTCAGGACATTGCGCGGCGCGGTCGGGATCGGATCGCCATTCTGATCTTCGGCGTCATGGATGACCTGCAATGTCCAGTCCGCCGTCCAGGGCGCGGCGGTCGCGGTCGAGAAATCCGGGCGCATGATCATGTCGGGTTCCAGATCGGCCCCGTCGCGGAACTCGGCCCAGTCGCCGGTGATGGTCTGCAGAAAGATCGAGTTCGGCAGATAATATTTCGTGTCCTCGTTGAACTTGAAGGCAGGCATCGCCTTGCCGCGCGCAACACCGGCCATATCGGCGATGATACATTCGATCTCATCCAGTCTGCGGTCCGCCAGAAAATCGCGGGCGGCTTGCGGGATCTGGTCGCGCCAGTTGCTCATGATGCCTCCGATGGCGCGGGTTTGCGCGCGTGGGTCTTGAAATGCCGTGTGATCTGCGCCGCGATCCGGTCCGAGTGACGCGCGCCGCCCTGCTGCGCTTCGGCCGCCTGCAACAGCGGGTCCGGCACCACCCCGCGCCCGCGCGTGTCGATCAGGCCCTGCACGAAGTCATCCTCGAATTCCGGATGTGCCTGCACGGACAGACCATGCGTGCCATATCCCAGCGCCGCATAGGCGCAGAAATCATTGCTGGCCAGAACCTGCGCGCCCTTTGGCGGGGTCATGACCTGATCCTGATGCCACGCGTTCAGAGTCAGGCTTTCGCCCCCGAAATCATAGTCCTGCGCGCCGACAGCCCAGCCGCCGCTGAATTTCGCAACCGTGCCGCCCAGCGCCTGCGCCATGATCTGATGGCCGAAACAGATGCCCACGACCGGCACCTGCGCACCCAGCGCATCGCGGATGAACTGTTCCAGCGGCGGGATGAAGGCATGATCCTCATAGACCCCGTGGCGCGAACCGGTGATCAGCCAGCCATCCGCGTCATGGACGGAGGCGGGAAATTCCATCGCCTCGACATGCCATGTGGCGAAATCGAAGCCCTGCCCGGCAAGCAGGCGCTCGAAGAGATCAGGGTAATCGCCAAGCGTGCCGCGCAAGACTTCGGGCGACTGCCCGGTTTGCAAGATACCGATTTTCATGCCTGCCTCGCTGAATTTGATCAAATTTAGCACTCTCTGCCTTGCCTTCGCAAGAGGTCAGACAGATTCCAGATAGAGATCGCGCACAGCCTGCTCGGACAGGGATGCAACCCCGGCCATTTCCTGACGTTTCGTGCGGATCATGTTGTCGATCAACATCGGATCAAACAGACGCGACATCAAGGGTTCGTTTTCAAAGGCCGCCAGCGCCTCGGCCCAGGTGCCGGGAATTTGCGGCAGCGCCTGCGCATAGGCGTCACCCGTGATCGGCGCGGGCGGTGTGATCTGCTTGTCCAGCCCGACCAGTGCCGCACCGAGTGTTGCCGCCATCAGCAGATAGGGGTTCACATCGCCGCCAGCCACGCGCTGCTCGAACCGGCGTGCCTTGGGCGATCCAAGCGGCACCCGCACAGACGCCGTGCGGTTCTCATGCGCCCAGCAGATGCCGGTCGGCGCATGGGCGTTGGGCACCAGCCGGTCATAGCTGTTGGCATGGGGTGCGAAGATCAGGGTGGACGCCGGAAGCAGATGCAGCACGCCGCCGATGGCGTGATGAAGGGCCGCTGACCCCTCTGGCCCGCCATTGTCGAAAATATTGCGCCCGTCGCGGTCGAGGATCGAGACATGCAGATGCAACCCACTGCCAGACGCCGCCGGATAGGGCTTGGCCATGAAACTCGCCGCCATCCCATGCGCCCGCGCCAGACGCCGGATCAGGATCTTGAACAGCCATGTGTCATCGGCCATTTTCAGCGGGTCGTCCGAATGGTGCAGGTTGATTTCGAACTGGCCCGGCCCGGCCTCTGATGTGGCGGTGTCGGCGTCAATGCCCATCGCTTCGCACCCCTCATAGAGCGCATCGAAAAAGGCGTTGTATTCATCGAGCATCCGCATCGAGAGCGTCGCGGCCCCCATTGCGCGCCGTCCTGAGACCGGGCTGCGCGGCGGCAGGAATTGCGGCTCGGAATCGTCGATCAGGTAGAATTCCAGCTCGGTCGCCGTGACCGCGCGCCAGCCTTTCGCGTCCAGCATGGCCTTGATCCGGGCGAGCGCATGGCGCGGATCGCCCTCGAACGGGCGGCCATCGGCGTGATACATCCACATCGGCAGAAGTGCGGCATCCGGCCCCAGCCAAGGCATGGGCAGCAGGCCTCGTTCGGTGGGAAACAGAAACCCGTCGGCATCGCCGGTTGCAAACACCAGCGGGCTGTCCACGATATCATTGCCCCAGATATCGAGATTGAGCGCCGAAAGCGGCATCTTCGACGTGCCTTGCAAGAGCTTGTCATATTGCGCGGCAGGCACGCGCTTGGCGCGGGCCTGACCGTTGAGGTCGGCCACAGCGACACGGATATTGTGCAACAGCGCGGGGTCAGGCGTCATGGATCACCGCAGATATGTGGGACGAAAGCGCAGGCGCGGGCGCTGCGCCCTGGGCAAGTGGCGGTTAAGCCGCCGGTTCGCGAGGCCAAAGAGGCCGATGATCGCGAGTGTGAGCGCGATGAAATAGGCCGCGACGATGGGATAGGCCACGAAGGGGTTGAAGGTCTGATCGACGAAATAGCGCGCGTAATAGA
>JAFIEL010000189.1 GCA_020832585.1 Natronohydrobacter sp.
CTCATGCTGCATCACCTGTTACCTTGCTCATATGGTCCTCAATCTCTTCTCTGGGTGCCAGAACCGGCAGCCGGATGACCGCCATTGCCCCGAAATGCGTGTTGCCCTCGAACACTGGCGCATCTTCCAGCCGCAGACTGCCGCCATGTTCCTCGATGATCTTGCGCACGATGGACAGGCCCAGCCCGGTGCCTTCCGCGCGCGTCGTCACATAGGGCTCGAACAGCCGCGCGCGGTCTTCCGGCAGGCCAATGCCGTTATCCGCAATCGTGATCCGCAAATCGACCTCACCCGCATCAAAGGCAATCCGGATTTCAGGCACCAGCCCCTCCCCCTGCCCCGCATCAATGCGTGACTGGATCGCCTCGCCCGCATTCTTGATCAGATTGGTGAAAGCCTGCGCCAGCATGGTTTCATCCACCTCGACCACAACGGGCGCGGCGGGCAGATCGGTCACAAACCGCACATCGGGTTGACCGCTTTCCTGCAACACCACGCAATCGCGCAGGATCGCGCCCAGATCATGCGGGCGGCGGTCCGGTTCCGGCATCCGGGCGAATTTCGAGAACTCGTCCACAATGCGCCGCAAATCATTGGTCTGCCGCACGATGACCGAGGTCAGTTGCGACAGGCTCTCGGCATCCGCCGCCTCCAGCTTGCGGGCAAACTTGCGCTCGATCCGTTCCGAGGACAGCTGAATCGGCGTCAGCGGGTTCTTGATCTCATGGGCAATCCGGCGCGCGACATCGCCCCAGGCCGCCATGCGCTGCGCCGAGACAAGTTCGCTCACATCGTCAAAGGCCAGCACATAGCCTTCGAGCGCGCCATCACTGCGCCGCCGTTCCGCCACGCGCACCAGCAGCGTCTCCAGCCGCCCGGCCCGCGACAGTTTCAATTCCTCCTGCATCCGTCCCATGGCTGCGGGCGTTGAGCGCAACCGCTCCAGCAGCGGCACGAATTCCGGGGCCACACCCTCGAACGCGGCCTCGGGCGCCGGATGTTCGGCAAGGTCCAGCATCTTCTCAGCGGCGCGATTGATGAATTCGACACGACCGTTCGCATCCAGCCCGATCACACCCGCCGTCACCGACCCCAGGACGGAATCGAACAAGCGCCGCCGCGTCTCGATCTGGCGGTTGTTTTCCAGCAATGTCTCGCGCTGGCCCTTGAGTTGCTGGGTCATCTGGTTGAACACGCGCCCCAGAAGCGCGATTTCATCATCATCCCGCGCCACGGCAACGCGCACATCCAGATCACCCTCGCCCACACGTTCAGCCGCTTCGGCCAAGCGCCCGACCGGGCGCGCCAGACGTTCAGCAAAACTCAGTCCCAACCAGATCGCCGCAAGGATGAGGATCAGCGCAAAACCGATATAGAGCGCCCCGAACTGGAACAGCAGTTGTCCTCGTTCGCGTTCGAGTTGCTGATAGAAAGTCACTGTTTCGCGCGTCTCGTCCAGCAGGCTGAGGATACTGCCATCGACTTCGCGCGCGACATAGAGATAGCGGTCGAAATAGCCGTCCAGCGCGACCAGCGCACGGAACTCGTTATTTGGCCAGTCGCGAATGACCACCATGGACTCGCGCGCCTGATCGATCTCGTCCGGGTCCGGGGGGGTGAAGTTGAACCGATAGGACCGCTCACCGCGCGCGCGAATATCCCCCGCCCCATCGATGATGAAGGCCACGCGCAGCCCGCGCTGCACCTGCGCCTGCGCCTCGGACAAGAGATTGCGCAACTCGCCTTCCTCGATCAGCGGAAAGACCCGGCGCACGGTTTCCAGATAGGCCGCCAATTCGCCTGCATCGGTGCGCAGGTCGCGTTCCTGTTCGAACTGATAGGCTTCCGCAGCGGCCAGCGATGTGCCTACCACACGGCTCACCCGGTCCGAAAACCAGCCCTCCAGACCGACATTCAACGACAGCGTGGCAAAGATCGCGACGGTCACTGTCGGCACCAGCGCGATGGTGGCAAAGAGTGTGGACAACCGCAGATGCAGCTTGGACCCCGCCGAATCCGACCGCCGTGCCGCGACCAGCCGGGCAACGCGCATCGCGACCAGCGCCGCCACGATCAGGATATAGACGAAATCAGCCAGCAGCACGAGCAGCAGCCCGCGCGAATCGACATTCTGGCCCAGGGGGCCTAGCACCAACAGCGTTAGCAGCACCAGCGCCGGGCCGGTCAGGACCAGAAACAGCGTCATCCAACTGGACATGCGCCGGTCAATCATTCCGGTCAGGACAGCTCTTTGCAACAGTCCCCTGCTTGCCGATACGCGCGCCACTTTGCCCCTGTCCCGCCTGTCCACCAGACCATGACTTGCATGATTTGCGGCGAGTTTGCCACAGGGCCTGTGGTATATCTACATCAAATCACGAAAAAATGTCATCTCTGCTGCGAATCGGCGGCCTTGCTCACACGGACTGTCCTGCCACCCAGCCCGAAGACCAGGCCCACTGGAAATTATAGCCCCCCAGCCAGCCCGTGACATCAACGGTTTCGCCAATGAAATACAGCCCCGGCACATCACGCGCCTGCATGGTCCGAGCGTCCAGCGCGCGCGTGTCAACGCCGCCCAATGTCACCTCGGCGGTGCGATACCCTTCGGAACCGACGGGCTTGATGCGCCAATGCTGCACCGCGTCAGCCAGTCGCTGTACCGCTGATTTCGGCAAATCCGCCAGATTGCCCTGAACCCCTGCCCGTTCCACGAACTGACGCGCCAGCTTTTCGGGCAACCAGGCGCTCAGCGCCACTGCCACGCCCTGCCGCCCACGTATCTGTTTCTGCGCCATCAACTCCGCCGCCAGATCCACACCCGGCGCAAGATCAATCGCGAGCTCATCCCCTTCGCGCCAATAGCTCGAAATCTGCAGTATAGACGGCCCCGACAACCCGCGATGCGTGAACAAAAGCCCCTCCTGAAACGCCGCGCGCCCAGAGCGGACCACTGCCGGGACCGACACCCCGGCCAAGGCGCGCATTTCCTCCAGCGCGCTGGCGGTGAACGTCAGGGGCACCAACGCAGGCCGCGTCTCGACCACGGCCAGACCGAATTGTTCCGCGATCTGATAGCCGAACCCTGTGGCGCCCATCTTGGGGATCGACTTGCCGCCCGTCGCCACGACCAGCGCCGGGGCGGCAAAAACACCGCCCGAGGTCTCGACCCGGTAGCCGCCCTCATGCGCCACGGAACTGATCTCGACCCCAAGCCGCAGATCCACCCCGGCCTGCGCCATGTCCGCTGTCAGCATCCCGATGATCTCGCGCGCAGAGCCATCGCAGAAAAGCTGCCCCAATGTCTTTTCGTGCCACCGGATTCCGGCAGCATCGACACGCGCAATGAAATCATGCTGCGTGTAGCGCGACAGCGCCGAGCGCGCGAAACGCGGATTTTGTGACAGGAAACACTCCGGGCGAATATCGAGATTGGTGAAATTGCACCGCCCCCCGCCAGAGATGCGGATCTTCTCGCCCGGTGCCTTCGCATGATCCAGCAGAAGCACCCGTCGTCCGCGCCGCCCGGCCTCTATCGCGCAGAACATGCCGGCAGCGCCCGCGCCGAGGATGATGACATCAAATTCCTGCATCACATCGACCGGATGCCCGCCTGTGCCCCGCACAGGCACGGCTTGCCGCGCGCACCCCCAGCCCGCGCCCGCACCCCGGCGCACCCGCCGCCGGGGGTGCCAAAGGCAAGGCGTCCCCCTCCCGCAACCTCACTCCACATCGGAACTCTGCCGCGCCCACATCGCCGCATACTTGCCGCCCTGCGCCAGAAGCACCTCATGCGGACCTTCCTCGACGATATGCCCATCCTCCAGCACGATGATCCGGTCCGCATCGACAACTGTGGACAGCCGATGCGCAATCGTCAGCACCGTCCGCCCCTGCCCCATCGCGCGCAGACTGTCCTGAATACTCTGTTCGGTCTGCGTATCCAGCGCACTCGTCGCCTCATCCAGCAGCAGGATCGGCGGGTTTTTCAGTAGCGTCCGCGCGATCCCCACGCGCTGTTTTTCCCCGCCCGAGAGCTTCAACCCGCGCTCGCCCACAGCCGTTGCATATCCTTCCGGCAGCGACAGGATGAAATCATGAATACGCGCCGCTTTGGCCGCGGCCTCGATCTCGGCCTGCGAAGCCCCTTCACGCCCATAGGCGATGTTATAGGCAATCGTGTCATTGAACAGGACCGTATCCTGCGGCACCACGCCAATCGCGGCGTGCAGGCTCGATTGGGTCACGCCGCGCAAATCCTGCCCGTCAATGCGAATCGCGCCGCCCGTCACATCATAGAAGCGGAACAAGAGCCGCCCGATGGTCGATTTGCCCGAGCCCGAAGGCCCGACAATCGCCACGGTCTCGCCGCCCTTCACATGCAGATCGATGCCTTTCAGGATGGGCCGCGCCGCGTCATAGCCGAATTTCACGCCATCAAAGATCACCTCGCCAGCGCTCACGGACAAGTTCTTGGCATCCGGCGCATCGCGCACATCAGGCGGTTGGTCCAGCAGATCGAACATTTCAGCCATATCGACCAGCGCCTGCCGGATCTCGCGATACACCGTGCCCAGAAAGTTCAGCGGCATGGTGATCTGGATCATGTAGGCATTCACCATGACGAAATCGCCCACGGTCAGTTGCCCCCGCTGCACACCCATCGCCGCCATGACCATCACCACCACAAGCCCTGTGGTGATCAGCATGGCCTGACCGAAATTCAGGAAAGCCAGCGAGTAATTCGTCTTGACCGCCGCTTCCTCATAGGCCGCCATGGCGCTGTCATAGCGCCGCGCCTCCATGCTTTCGGCGTTGAAATACTTGACCGTCTCGAAATTCAGCAGGCTGTCGATGGCCTTCTGATTGGC
>JAFIEL010000190.1 GCA_020832585.1 Natronohydrobacter sp.
ATTACCTGCATCACCAGCCCGGCGGCCTGCCCTATGACAGTCGCGCCGAGATGGCAGAGCGTATCTGTGCTGCCGCGCAGGACAGCGGGATTGGCCTGACGCTCTTGCCGGTGCTTTACCGCTATGGGGGATGTGACCGGCGCGCGCTTGCGCCCGGTCAGCAACGCTTCGGCAATGACCCGGAGGGCTATGCGCAGCTTGTTTCAGGCTCTGCCGCTGCGGTGGCGCGGGCTGGCGCGGATGCCGCGCTGGGGATTGCACCCCATTCGCTGCGCGCGGTCGCGCCCGAGGATCTGGACCTGTGCCTTGAACTGGCGCAAGACCGGGTCATCCATATGCATCTGGCCGAGCAGGAGGCCGAAGTGACCGAGGTCGAGGCTGCCTTGGGCGCGCGCCCGGTGGAATGGGTTCTGGACAACCTGCCTTTGTCCGAGACATGGTGTTTCATCCATTGCACCCAGATGACACCGACCGAGACGATCCAGCTTGCGGGATCAGGCGCGGTTGCGGGGCTGTGCCCGATTACCGAAGCCAGCCTTGGCGACGGTATTTTCGACGGTCCGCGCTATCTGTCCGCCGGGGGCAGTTTCGGGATCGGCAGCGATTCGAATATCCGCATTTCGGTGATCGAGGAATTGCGCGGGCTGGAATACTCGCAGCGCCTTCGTGATCGGGGTCGGGCGATTCTGGCCGGTTCCGGGCGATCCACAGGCCGGGTGCTCTGGCAGGGCGCGTGCGAGGGTGGTGCGAAAGCTGCAGGGCGCAAGACCGGGCGGATTGCTGCGGGCTATTGGGCGGATCTGGTGGCTCTCGATGACCGCCAGCCCGACCTTGCGGCGCGCAGCGGGGACACCGTTCTTGACACGCTGATCTTTGCAGCCGATCACCGCGCCATTGCAGATGTCTGGTCTGCCGGGCGTCATGTCGTGACGCAGGGCCGCCATATCCGGCGTGATCAGATCGTGGCAGATTATGGACGCGTGGTGCAGCGATTGAAGGAGCTTGTTTGAGCAAGGATACCCTCCCCTCTGACTGGAAGGCGATCCGGCGCGATGTGCTGGAACAGATCCAGTGCGGCCAATGGAAACCGGGCGACAAGATCCCGCGCGAGATCGAGCTTGCGGCGGAGTATGGCTGCACCCGCTCGACTGTGGGCCGCGCCTTGCGCGATCTGGCAACAGCGGGGTTTCTGGAGCGCAGGCGCAAGGGCGGCACCGTCGTTGCGGCCAATCCGACGCGCAAGGCCCCGCTCGACGTACCGATCCTGCGCGATGCGATCCGCAGCACAGGGGCAGAGCCGGGATACAGGTTGCTGCAGGCGGGACCAGAGCGCGCCCCGCCAGAGATCGCTGCAGCGCTGGGATTGGCGGCGGGGATTGAGTTGTTCCATGTGCGGGCGCTCTATCTGGCAAATGGGCTGCCACATCAGATAGAGGATCGCTGGCTCGTGCCCGCCACTGTGCGCGGGCTTGGCCCGGATCACTGGTGCACGCAGCCTGTCGATGAATGGTTGCTGCGCAACGCGCCGCTGACGCGCGCGAGAATCGAGATCGAGGCCATCGCCCTGCCCGCCGATCTGGCGCACCATTTCGACCAGCCCGCGCAGAGCGCCAGCCTGCTGGTGACGCGGATCAGTTGGCGCCAATCGAAGCCCATCGGGCTGTTGCGGCTGTATCATGCCGCCGGAGAGCGGTTGAAAACCGGGATCTGACAGCGCTCAGGCGCGGGCGGATGCGGAAAGCCAGTTCAGCGCAAAGGCCAGTTTCTCGCGCGTCGCAGGCGTGTTGACGAACGGATAGAGGTCGGGCTGGCCGACCGCGCGGTTGACATGGTTCATGGCAACCCCGATGGCAATGGCCCGGTCGAGAAGCTGCGCAGGATCAGGGGCGCGAAACGCATCATATCCGGGTGTTGCAGGAACGCCCAGCCCAAGCCCTGCCGCTGTGAAACTGTCCGTCAGATCGGTCAGATGCATGGCATGGGCCGCCGTTTCGGCCCAGTCCTCATGCGGGTGGGCGGCAGCATAGGCGGTGATATGCGCGCCTTGCCAGCCAAGGGGCGGTCCCTGCTGGTAATGCCGCGCAAGGGCTGCGCCATAATCCTGCGTCTCATCCCCGAAAAGGGAGCGAAAGCCGTTGCGGAAAGCGCCGGAATCCGAGAGCCGCTCGAACAGGAAATGCGCGATCTCGTGGCGGAAATGCCCGATCATGGTGCGGTAGGGTTCACCCAGCATCTCGCGGCGGCGCACCCGCTCCAGCGCGTCGGCCTCGGCCAGATTTATGGTCACAAGCCCTGCGGCATGGCCCATGGTCACATCGACGCTGCCTTGGGACGTGGCCTCTGCCAGCATGTGAAACTCCGGGCGCGGGCCGCTGTCACCTGCCGTGAACCAGCCCCAGCGCATCAGCCCGGCCAGAACATGACGCTTCGCCGCCTCTGCCCGCGCCCATAGTGTCGCATTGCCCTGCACCGACAGATCCGGGTGCATGCTGGTCATCTGGCAGCTTGTGCAAAGCGGATGGTCGGGTGCAGAGGTCCAGTTGCACCCAAGATTGTCGCGATTGGCGCAGAAGCGCACAAGGCTTGTGAAGGACTGCGCCGCCGGATCATAGCCAACCGCCAATCCGCAGCTGCACGCCAGATTGTCGAAGAACAGATCGGCGCTACAGCCGGGGCAGTGAAAGATTTTCATCGGGTCAACTCGCGGTATGAAACAGGGTCTGGAACAAGGCGCGTTCGGGTTTGTATCATGACGCGGGCCTAAAGTGGCCAGACGATCAGCAAAAGCGGCAAGCTGACGGCGACGACCAGCAGTTCAAGCGGCACACCCAACCGCCAGTAATCCCCGAATCGAAATCCGCCGGGGCCAAGGATCAGCGTATTGTTCTGGTGCCCGATCGGCGTAAGAAACGCGCAGGACGCACCGATGGCGACGGCCATCAGGAAACTGTCAGGATTGACGCCCAACGCCCCTGCAATGCCAAGCGCAACGGGACACAGCACTGCCGCCGTGGCGGCATTGTTCATCACATCCGACAGGAACATGGTCGTCACCAGCACGACCGCAAGCGCAGCGATTGCATTGCCCTGTGCGACCGTGACGACGAGAAATCGGGCCAGCATATCTGCCGCCCCTGTGGCCTGCATTGCCCCGGCCACCGGGATCAGCGCCGCCAGCAAGACGATCACCGGCCAGTCAATCGCAGTATAGATTTGACGCGGCGGGACCGTGCGCAACAGCATCGACGCGATCACCCCCAGCATGAAAGCAGCCGCGGCAGGCAAAAGCCCCGCAGTGACAATGCCCACAGATCCCAGCATGATCGCCCCGGCAATGAGTGCCATGCGCTTGTCGGGAATGCGCAGGTCGCGCGCGCCCAGAGGAACACAGCCCATGTCACTCATGAAATCGGCCATCACCTCGGCCGGCCCCTGCATCAGCAGCAGATCGCCTGCTTTCACCTTCAGCGTGCGCAAGCGCGCGCGGGGCGGATGGCCAGCGCGCGACACGGCAAGCAGGTTCAGCCCGTAGCGCGTGCGCAGCCGCAGATCACTGGCAGAGCGCCCGACAATGGCCGACCCCGGCAACACAGCCAGTTCGCGCAGCACGATATCTGCATCGCGCTTGCTGTCATCGTCTTCCGCCTTGGTATCGGCCTTGCGTTCCGTCACGACCTCAGACGCTTCGGTGTCCTCGTCCGAGGACGGCCCCTGTTCTTCCAGCTTGATCCCGAAAACCGCAAGCGCCTTGGCGAGCGTCTCGACATCGGCTTCCAGCACCAGAATATCATCCGCACGAATACGGCGTCCGCCATGAGGCGCATTCAGCCGCACCTCGTTGCGCACCAGACCCACGATCTGCGAGTCGCTGTCCTCGATCTCACGCTCGAAAGCGCGCAGGGTCAGGCCCACAGCCTTGCTTTTCTCGGGCACACGCACTTCGGTCAGATAGGTGCCGGTGTCGAACCCCTCAACCGCGGCGGCCTTGCGCGCGGGCACCAGGTGCCAGCCGATCAGCGCCACGAAGGCGACCCCGGCCAACGCCACGGCCACGCCAAGCGGTGCGAAATCGAACATGGCGAAATGGCCCAGACCGGCCTCGGCGCGAAAGCCCGAGACGATCAGGTTGGGCGGTGTGCCGATCAACGTGGTCATGCCGCCAAGAATCGTGCCGAAAGCCAGTGGCATCAGCACTTGCCCCGGCGTCAGATCCAGCCGCCCCGACAGTTGCACGGCAACCGGCATCAAGAGCGCCATTGCACCCACATTGTTCATGAAACCCGACAGAATCGCGCCCAGCCCCATCAGCGCCGCCATGCTGGCCACACGCCCGGTCTCGCGCGGCAAAACGGCGCGCGCCAGCCAGTCCACGGCCCCGGTATTCTGTAGCCCCTGACTGAGTACCAGCACACAGGCCACGGTGATCACGGCGGGATGGCCAAACCCGGCAAAGGCGTCGGTCGCAGGCACAAGCCCGGCAATCACGCATGCCATCAGCGCAGTCAGCGCGACAATGTCATGGCGCAACCGTCCCCACAGGAACAGGCCCATGGTGCCGGTCAGGATGGCGAGGATGAGCAATTGCGGTGCTGTCATCAGGGTCCGGTCCCACTCGTGTTCATGTGACCTGCCCTCTCGTTGCCGTGCATGTTGCACTCCAATACGCAGGAATGGAACACGCGAGACAGTGATCTGGTTTCAGTCGCGGCCAGAAAACCCTGTCGCGCGCAGCCCCGGCGTCGCGGGATCGCGCTTATACCGACTGGCGCGACAACCTGCGGTGCCTGCGTCATTGACCATGCCGAGAGAAGATGTGGTGCCGCTGAAGGGACTCGAACCCCCGACCCCATCATTACGAATGACGTGCT
>JAFIEL010000255.1 GCA_020832585.1 Natronohydrobacter sp.
TGCTGGAGATGCCGAATCTGATCGAGATTCAGAAATCCTCCTACGATCTGTTCCTCCGCTCCGGCGATGCTGAAAAGCCGCTTGACGGCGAAGGCATCATGGGCGTGTTCCAATCGGTTTTCCCGATCAAGGACTTCAACGAGACGGCAACGCTCGAATTCGTGAAATACGATCTGGAAAAGCCGAAATACGATATCGACGAGTGCATGCAGCGCGACATGACCTATGCAGCACCCTTGAAGGTGACGTTGCGTCTGATCGTGTTCGATATCGATGAAGATACTGGCGCGAAGTCGGTCAAGGACATCAAGGAACAGGACGTGTTCATGGGCGATATGCCCCTGATGACGCATAACGGGACATTCGTGGTCAATGGCACCGAGCGCGTTGTGGTCAGCCAGATGCATCGTTCGCCTGGCGTGTTCTTTGACCATGATCAGGGCAAGACGCACAGCTCGGGCAAGCTGTTGTTCCAGTGCCGGATCATTCCCTATCGCGGCTCCTGGCTGGATTTCGAGTTTGACGCCAAGGACATCGTCTTCGCGCGCATCGACCGTCGCCGCAAGCTGCCGGTGACGACGCTGCTCTATGCGTTGGGCATGGATCAGAATCAGATCATGGATGCCTATTATGATCGCGTTTCCTTCAGCCTGAAGAAGAACAAGGGTTGGGTGACCAAATTCTTCCCCGAACGCGTGCGCGGCACCCGTCCGAGCTTTGATCTGGTCGATGCGGCCACTGGCGAGGTGATCTGCAAGGCGGGCGACAAGATGACCCCGCGCGCGGTCAAGAAATTGATCGATGAGGGCAAAGTCACGGAACTGCTGCTGCCCTTCGACCGCATCGTGGGGCGCTACGTTGCGCATGACATCATCAACGAGGAAACTGGCGAGATCTATGTTGAGGCCGGGGATGAACTGACTTGGGATCTGGACAAGGATGGCGAAGTCAAGGGCGGCACGCTCAAGGTGCTGCTGGACAATGATATTACCGATATCGATGTGCTGGATATCGATGGCGTGAATGTCGGCCCCTATATCCGCAACACCATGGCTGCCGACAAGAACTGGAGCCGTGACGGCGCGCTGATGGATATCTACCGCGTCATGCGTCCCGGTGAGCCGCCCACGGTCGACACGGCCTCGGCGCTGTTTGACCAGTTGTTCTTCGATTCTGAGCGTTATGACCTGTCCGCTGTTGGCCGCGTGAAGATGAACATGCGTCTGCAACTGGATGCGCCCGACACGCTGCGCACGCTGCGCCCCGAAGATATCGTGGCCTGTGTCCGTGGTCTGGTCGAGTTGCGCGACGGCAAGGGCGAGGTCGATGATATCGACCACCTCGGAAACCGTCGTGTCCGTTCGGTCGGCGAATTGATGGAAAATCAGTATCGCGTGGGCCTGCTGCGCATGGAGCGCGCGATCCGCGAGCGGATGTCCTCGGTCGAGATCGACACGGTCATGCCGCAGGATCTGATCAACGCCAAGCCCGCTGCGGCGGCGGTGCGCGAATTCTTCGGCTCATCGCAGCTCTCGCAATTCATGGACCAGACCAACCCGCTGTCAGAAGTGACGCATAAGCGACGTCTCTCGGCGCTTGGGCCGGGCGGTCTGACCCGCGAGCGCGCAGGGTTTGAGGTGCGCGACGTTCACCCAACGCATTACGGTCGTATGTGCCCCATCGAGACGCCGGAAGGTCAGAACATCGGTTTGATCAACTCGCTGGCGACATTTGCCCGTGTGAACAAGTATGGCTTCATCGAGACACCCTATCGCAAGGTGGTCGATGGCCAGGTGACGGATGAGGTGATCTATCTCTCGGCCACTGAAGAACAGCGCCATACGGTTGCGCAGGCCAATGCGCAACTTGATGGCGATATGCGCTTCGTCAACGATCTGGTCTCGACCCGCAAGGGTGGCGATTTCATGCTCTCGCCGTCGGATTCGGTTGATCTGATTGACGTGTCGCCGAAACAGCTTGTTTCGGTCGCAGCGTCGCTCATTCCGTTCCTTGAAAATGACGACGCCAACCGTGCGCTGATGGGCTCGAACATGATGCGGCAGGCCGTGCCACTGTTGCAGGCCGATTCGCCGCTGGTTGGCACCGGGATCGAGGGTGTTGTGGCCCGCGATTCAGGGGCTGCCATCATGGCGCGGCGTGCTGGTGTCATCGATCAGGTCGATGCGCAGCGGATCGTTGTGCGCGCGACTGAAATGCTTGAGCCGGGCGAGCCGGGCGTGGATATCTACCGCTTGCGCAAGTTCAAGCGCTCGAACCAGTCCTCCTGCATCAACCAGCGTCCGCTGGTGAAAGTGGGCGATCAGGTGACGCGTGGCGAAGTGATCGCAGATGGGCCCTGCACCGATATGGGCGAACTGGCAGTGGGGCGTAACATCGTCGTCGCCTTCATGCCCTGGAATGGCTACAACTACGAGGACTCGATCCTGATCTCCGAGCGCATCCTGAAGGATGACGTCTTCACTTCGATCCATATCGACGAATATGAAGTGGCCGCCCGCGACACCAAGCTTGGGCCGGAAGAGATCACGCGTGACATTCCGAATGTGGGGGAAGAAGCCCTGCGCAATCTGGATGAAGCGGGCATTGTCTATGTCGGTGCGGAAGTGCAGGCCGGCGATATTCTGGTGGGTAAGGTCACGCCCAAGGGCGAAAGCCCGATGACGCCGGAAGAAAAGCTGCTGCGCGCCATCTTTGGTGAAAAAGCGTCTGATGTGCGTGATACGTCGCTACGTCTGCCGCCGGGGGCTTACGGGACGATCGTGGAAGTCCGTGTGTTCAACCGTCATGGTGTGGACAAGGACGAACGCGCACTCCAGATCGAGCGCGAAGAGATTGCCCGCCTGTCGCGCGACCGCGATGACGAGCTGGAAATCCTTGAGCGCAACATCTATGGGCGTCTGCGTCAGTTGATCCTTGGCAAGGTTGCGGTGAAGGGCCCCAAGGGCGTGAAGCCGAACTCCGAGATCAACCCGGAGCTTCTGGAAAGCCTGAGTCGTGGTCAATGGTGGCAGCTTGCGCTGGCCGATGAGGCCGAAGCGCAAGAGGTCGAGGCGCTCAATGCGCTCTTTGACCAGCAGAAGCGCCAGTTGCAGGCCCGTTTCGACGACAAGGTCGAAAAGGTCCGTCGTGGCGATGATCTGCCACCGGGCGTGATGAAGATGGTCAAGGTCTTTGTCGCTGTGAAGCGCAAGCTTCAGGCGGGTGACAAGATGGCCGGTCGTCACGGAAACAAGGGTGTGATCTCGAAAGTCGTGCCGATGGAGGACATGCCGTTCCTGGCGGATGGTACCACGGTTGATATGGTGCTGAACCCGCTGGGCGTGCCGTCGCGGATGAATGTCGGGCAGATCCTTGAAACCCATATGGGTTGGGCGCTGCGCGGTCTGGGTGTCAAGATTGACGAGGCCTTGCAGGACTATCGCCGCTCGGGCGACATGACCCCTGTGCGCGAGGCGATGCGCATCGGCTATGGCGATGACTTCTACAATGACGTCTTTGACGGCATGGAAGAGGAAGCCCTGGTCGAGGCAGCATCGACGGTCACGCGCGGTGTGCCAATCGGGACACCGGTCTTTGACGGCGCAAAGGAAGCGGATGTCAATGACGCCCTGATGCGCGCCGGGTTTGACACCTCGGGTCAGTCCGTCGTGTTTGACGGGCGGACAGGCGAGCAGTTTGCGCGGTCTGTGACCGTGGGCGTGAAATACATGCTCAAGCTGCACCATCTGGTTGATGACAAGCTGCACGCACGCTCGACCGGGCCTTACAGCCTTGTCACGCAGCAGCCGCTGGGTGGTAAAGCGCAGTTCGGTGGTCAGCGTCTGGGTGAGATGGAGGTCTGGGCACTTGAAGCTTATGGTGCCGCCTACACCTTGCAGGAAATGCTGACTGTGAAATCGGATGACGTGGCGGGCCGGACCAAGGTCTATGAAAGCATCGTCAAGGGCGAGGACAATTACGAGGCCGGTGTGCCAGAGAGCTTCAATGTTCTCGTGAAAGAAGTCCGTGGCCTCGGCCTGAATATGGAACTCCTGGATTCGGAGGAAGAGGGCTGAACCGGGGGTGGGTTGAACCCACCCTTCGCAAGGTGGGTGCAAACCCGCCTTTCCTTCCCCTTCCCCCGAGCCTTTCAAGGATAGACAGATGAACCAGGAACTGACCACAAACCCGTTCAACCCATTGGCCCAGGTCAAGACCTTCGACCAGATCCGTGTCTCGCTGGCATCGCCCGAGCGCATCCTGTCGTGGTCCTATGGCGAGATCAAGAAGCCCGAGACGATCAACTACCGGACGTTCAAGCCAGAGCGTGACGGTCTGTTCTGCGCCCGCATCTTCGGGCCGATCAAGGATTACGAATGCCTGTGCGGCAAGTACAAGCGGATGAAATATCGCGGCGTCGTCTGCGAGAAATGCGGTGTGGAAGTCACGCTGCAGAAGGTCCGGCGCGAGCGCATGGGCCATATCGAACTGGCCGCCCCTGTCGCGCATATCTGGTTCCTGAAATCGCTGCCCTCGCGCATCGGCCTGATGCTGGACATGACGCTGCGTGATCTGGAGCGCATCCTCTATTTCGAAAACTACGTCGTGATCGAGCCGGGTCTGACCGACCTGACCTATGGCCAGTTGATGACCGAGGAAGAATTCCTCGACGCGCAAGACCAGTATGGTGCCGACGCCTTCACCGCCAATATCGGTGCCGAGGCGATCCGCGAGATGCTGGCCAATATCGATCTGGAAGATGAAGCCCTGCGCCTGCGCGAAGAACTGAAAGAGGCCAAGGGCGAACTCAAGCCCAAGAAGATCATCAAGCGGCTGAAAGTGGTCGAGCATTTCATCGAATCCG
>JAFIEL010000191.1 GCA_020832585.1 Natronohydrobacter sp.
GTGCATCTTGGCCCAAGTTGTCCTGCCGCTTTCACACAGGGTTGTCCACATGGTGCTTGTCCTTGCCTCGCAATCCGCCAGCCGTCGCCAGATGCTGGAACAGGCAGGGCTGACGATAGAGGCACTGCCAGCGCGGGTGGATGAAGCGGCGATCCGTGACGCGTTGCTGGCCGAACAGGCAAGCCCGCGTGATATTGCCGATGCGCTGGCAGAGACCAAGGCGCGCAAACTGGCAGGGCGGATGCCGGACCGCCTGGTATTGGGCTGTGATCAGGTGCTGGCCTATAAGGGGATGATCTTCGAGAAACCCCCGACCCTGCAAGCCGCGCGCGATCAGTTGCGGATTCTGCGCGGTGGGACGCATCAACTCTTGTCGGCGGCGGTGCTCTATGAGCGCGGTGAACCGGTCTGGCGGCATGTCGGTGTCGCGCGGCTGACAATGCGGCAGTTCTCGGATGAGTATCTGGAAAGCTATCTGGGGCGGAACTGGCCGGAGATTGGCGCGTCTGTGGGCGGCTATATGCTGGAGCGCGAAGGCGTGCGGCTGTTTGCGCAGGTGCAGGGGGATTATTTCACGATCCTTGGCTTGCCGCTGTTGGAGTTGCTGAATTATCTGGCCTTGCGTGGAGAGATCGAGGGATGAGCAAAATACCACTCGCGGGTGTGATCGGGGCACCGGTGGGGCATAGCCGGTCGCCGCGACTGCATGGCACATGGCTGCGCGACTACGGCATTGCTGGGCATTATGTGCCGCTGCATGTCGAGGCGGATGATCTGGAGCGCGTGTTGCGCGCCATGCCCGCAATGGGGTTTGTGGGCGCGAATGTCACGATCCCACATAAGGAGGCTGCACTGGTCTTGGCGGATGAGGTCAGCGATATGGCTGCGCGGATCGGCGCCGCGAATACATTGACCTTCCGCGATGGCCGGATTCACGCTGATAATACCGATGGTTATGGCTTCATGGCCAATCTGCGCCAAGGAGCGCCGGAGTGGCAGCCAGAGGCGGGCGCGGCGCTGGTGCTGGGCGCGGGGGGTGCTGCGCGTGCGGTGATCGTGGCCTTGCAGGATGCGGGCTTGTCGGAAATCCGGCTGACCAATCGCACTCGCGCAAGGGCCGAAGACCTGGCGGCAGAGTTTGGCTGCGCAGTGCAGGACTGGGACGCACGGGCCGAGGGGCTGGGTGATCTTGGGCTGCTGGTGAACACAACGGCGCTGGGGATGGACGGGCAGGCGGCGCTGGACATGCCACTCGGGGGTTTGCCTGATACCGCGCTGGTCACGGATATTGTCTATACACCGCTGGAAACGCCGCTGTTGCGCGACGCAAGAGCGCGCGGGTTGCGGGCGGTCGATGGGCTGGGGATGCTGCTGCACCAGGCGGTTCCGGGGTTCGAGCGCTGGTTCGGCACGCGGCCCGAAGTGACAGCGGCCTTGCGCGCGGCAGTTCTGGCATGACGCCCTATCGGCTGGGCCTGACCGGCTCGATCGGGATGGGGAAAAGCACAACTGCGGGGTTCTTCCGTGACCTTGGTGTGCCGGTCTGGGATGCGGATGCAGCCGTGCACCGGCTTTATGGTCCGGGTGGGGCGGCTGTCGGGCCTGTCGGCGCGCTTTGTCCTGCGGCGGTGGTGGATGGCGCGATTGACAGGGGCGCCCTGAAGGACTGGATCGCACGGGAAAAGAGCGCCTTGGCGCGGCTGGAAGCTGTGGTGCATCCGCTGGTGGCCGAGGACCGGGCGGCATTTGTCGCGGCCGTGACCGGGCCGCTGGTGGTGCTGGATATACCCCTGCTGTTCGAGGTGGGCGCAGATGTGGACGGTGTTCTGGTGGTCAGCGTGCCGCCCGAGGTGCAGCGCGCACGGGTGCTGGCGCGAGAGGGCATGACTGAGGCGCAACTGGAGATGATCCTCGCGCGGCAGATGCCCGATGCGGAAAAGCGCAAGCGCGCAGATTTCGTGATCGAAACACTGGATATGGACAGTGCGCGGCAGGATGTGCAAAATCTGGTAGCGAAACTCGGGGGTGCATGATGCGCGAGATTGTTCTGGATACGGAAACGACAGGGTTCGAGCCGGATCAGGGCGACCGGATCGTGGAAATCGGGGCGCTGGAACTGATCAACCATATGCCGACCGGGCGGACTTATCACCAGTATATCAACCCGGAACGCGACATGCCGGACGGGGCCTTTGGGGTGCATGGGATCGGACCGGATCTGTTGCAGCCGCCGCGCGCCCCGAATCCGGGCGAGATCACGCTGCGCGACAAGCCGGTTTTCAAGGATGTGGGCCGGGCTTTTGTCGAGTTTGTCGGCGATGCGAAGCTGGTGATCCATAATGCCGCATTCGACATGAAATTCCTGAATGCCGAATTGCGGTGGATGGGGCTTGCAGAGCTGGAATGGACGCGGGCGGTGGATACGCTGGCGATTGCGCGCAAGAAATTCCCGGGTTCTCCCGCCTCGCTGGATGCGCTGTGCCGGCGCTTCGGGATCGACAATTCCTCTCGCACGCTGCACGGGGCGCTTCTGGACAGTGAAATTCTGGCAGAGGTCTATCTGGAGCTTCTGGGCGGCCAGCAACCGGATTTCGCGCTGGCGACAGCGGCGCAGCATGCGAGCAATTCCAGCGGGGCCGCCCTGCCCCTGCCCAAGCGGTCAAAACCCCTGCCCGCCCGCGTGACCGAGGCCGAGGCGGGAGCACATGCCGAGTTTGTCGCGAAACTGGGCGATGGGGCGATCTGGAAGAAATACGCGTGAAAAAAAGCCCCCGGTGGCGGGGGCTTTTGAACGATCAGTCCGGCAAGGTTCAGTTCGGTGCGGGGGCCTGACCCTGCTGCGCCTGCAATGCGGCCTGACGCTGCAATTCCTGCTTATAAAGAGCGAGGAAATCCACCGTGTCCAGATTCAGCGGCGGGAAGCCGCCATCGCGGGTCACATCGGAAATGATGCGGCGGGCGAAGGGGAAGATCATGCGCGGGCATTCGATCAGAAGGAAGGGGTGCAACTGCTCCTGCGGGACGCCTTCGATCAGGAACAGGCCGACATAATCCAGCTCGACAATGAACAGCACCTGATCATCGGCCTTGTTCTTCGAGGTGATCTTGAATTTGGTAGCGACATCATACTGGTTCTCGCCCTCGCGCTTGTTCGCATCCAGGCTGACCTGCACCTGAATGTCGGGCTGGACATTGTTGCCCTGCAGCTTCTTTTGCGCGGCGACATTCTCGAAGGACAGGTCACGCATGTATTGCGCGAGGATGCGCATGTTTACCTTGGGCGGGGTTGCGGGCTGGGCACCGTTGCCGGGCGCTTGTGTTTCGGTCATGTCCTGCTCCTGATGATTTGGTCACATTGATCTGGCGGCGCTTGTATCAGCGGGTGCGGTCTGGCTCAATCCCGGTTTTCCGGGCGCTCTATGCGGGCGTGGTCGGGTCCGGGTTGCGGCGGTGTGTGGTCATACTCGCCCTCTATGATGATCGACTCATGGCGGCTGTGGCGCGATTTGAGCGATACAAGCAGACGGATGAGCAGCAGGCGGCGGATGGGTGGCACGAGCAGCAGCACGCCCAGGGCATCGGTGAAGAAGCCCGGAACGAAGATCAGCACCGCCCCGATCATGCGCAGCGCGGAATGGGCCATCGGGCTGGCAGGGCTGGTGTCGCGGTCAAGTGCCGCGCGCAGGTCCTGGGCGTTGCGCTGAGGCTCCAGCCGCATCAGCACAAGCCCTGCGGCTGCGGACAAAAAGACCCATGCCAGCGTGCCGATCACGCCAAAATGACCGCCGATCTGCACGAAAAGCGCGATTTCAATGACAGGAACTGCCAGAATGCCAAGTAAAAGCCACATATCTTCGCCCTTATCGCAGAACAACAGGTCAGGTAAGGTGGACTTGCCCTGCATCCCACCTTACATAGGCACTAGACCCGTCCTACCAACCCCGGGCCGAGGAAACAATGGAACCAGCCGTGATCCAGCTATTGATACTTGCCGGTATAGCCGTTTTTCTGATCCTGCGCCTGCGCGCTGTCCTGGGATCGCGTGACGGTTTCGAACAGACCCCACTGCCGCGGCAGGAGGCCGGAAGCGATCCGGTGGCCAAGCGCCGCTTCGAAGTGATCGAGGGCGGGCCGGATACGGATATCACGGACCATGTGCCCGAAGGCTCTGATGCGGCCAAGGCGCTGGCGCGGATGAAGGCGGTAGATCCTGATTTCAGCGTGAACGAGTTCCTGCAGGGCGCGCGCGGGGCCTATGAGATGATCCTGATGGCGTTCGAGTCATCGGATATGGATTCGATCCTGCCATTCCTGTCGCGTGACGTGTTCAACAGTTTTGACGATGTGGTCCAGTTGCGCGAACGCGAGGGGCTGCGCGTCGATGCGACCTTTGTGGGCTTGCGTGAACTGGAGATTGTTGAAGCGAGCTTTGACGCAGAGACGCGCGAAGGCGAGATCACAGTGAAATTCGTGGGCGAGTTGACCTCTGTGGTGCGCAAGGCCGATAGTGGCGAGGTGGTTGACGGCGATCCGAATGTGGTGAAGCGGCAGAAAGATGTCTGGACCTTTGCGCGGGATATGGGGTCGGACAGTCCGAACTGGAAGTTGGTGGCCACAGGCGAATGAGTCGGAAGCGACGGGAACTGTCGCCGGATGACCGGGAATTATGGGGCCGCGTGGTGCAGACTGCGCGGCCTTTGAAATCTGCGCCTTTGGCCGTGCCTGAGATACCCGAGCCAGTGGTTCCGCCCCGGCCCGTGTTGAAACCGACGCGGCAGATAGCGCAATCGGTCCTGCGGCCTGAGGGTAGCAAGCCCATTGCCGCGCATGATCTGGCGCAACCGCTGTCCGAGG
>JAFIEL010000192.1 GCA_020832585.1 Natronohydrobacter sp.
GGTAGGGCAGGCCCAGCCGCCGCGCCAACTGCCCCGCGCCATAGGTGATCAGCGCGGCCTCTGGCGTGCCGAATGTGGGCGCACCAGAGTTCATGTCGATCGAGGTCACAAACGCCCCGAAAATCACCGGCGCGCCGGGACGCACCAACTGGCTATAGGCCACACCTGCCAGCACTTCCGCCAGCACTTGCGTCAGCGTGCCTGCAACCGTGGTCGGCGCCATCGCACCACCCACGATGAAGGGCGAGATGATGCAGGCCTGATTGGCCCGCGCATAGACTTCCAGCGCGCCCATCATCACCGAATCGAAGGTCAGCGGCGAGTTGATATTGATGAGCGAGGTCATCACTGTGTTCTGATCGACGAAATCCGACCCGAACAGCAGCTTCGCCATCTCGACCGAATCGGCGGCGCGCACAGGTTCCGTGACCGACCCCATGAAGGGCTTGTCCGAATAGACCATATGCGCCTGCAACATATCCAGATGGCGCTTGTTCACCGCCACATCGGTCGGCTCGCAAACCGTGCCGCCCGAATGGTGCAGCCATTTCGACATATAGCCCAGTTTCACGAAATTGCGGAAATCTTCCATCGTGGCATAGCGCCGACCGCCGACTGCGTCGCGCACGAAGGGCGGACCATAGACCGGGGCGAGAACCAGCGACTTGCCGCCGATCTCGACATTGCGCTCGGGGTTGCGGGCGTGCTGGGTGAACCGCCCCGGTGCCGTGGCGCAAAGCTGGCGGGCCAGCCCGCGCGGGATGCGCACGCGCTCGCCCTCGATCTCGGCCCCTGCGGCACGCCACAGATCCAGCGCGGCGGGGTTATCGACGAAATTCACCCCGATCTCGGCCAGCACTGTCTCGGCATTGGCTTCGATGATCGCCAGTGCTTCCTCGTTCAGCACTTCCAGATTGGGAATGTTGCGCTCGATATAGCGCGCGGTTTCGATGCTGACCGCTGTGCGTGCGGCGCGCCGCGCGGCCCCGCCGCCACCGCCGCGTGCTCTGCGCCCGCCAGCTGCCGCCTGTGCGATCTCCATGGCCTCATCCGACATGATCCGACACCTTTCTCAAGCCGCCCCGACAGGGCCGCGTTACTTTGCGACCGTTTTACGCGGCAAGAGCGGCACTCGCCTGACGATTTGCGGCGCTCTGGAGTGCAAAGCGACATATTCCCGACCTGTGACGCGGCAAATGCGGCCAAATCGCAGGTTTCCCTTGATCTTCCCGTCCTACCCCCCATATGCAGGGGCCGCCTGCGGTCTGGCGCAGACAAAGTGATCGGAGCCTTGCCATGCTGGACATGCCCGCCATCCGCGACGACCTGAAAACGGTCTATGACCTTGCGCCCAACCCCGAGCTTGCGGCGTCGATGCAGGCGGAATATGCCCGCATGTCGCGCGTGGTCTCGCCCGCTGACTGGGCGATTCATGCGCCTTATGTTGCCGCGATCAACGCGCTGAAACGCGAACGCAACGCCGCGATTCTGGCGCATAACTATATGACGCCAGAGATTTTTCACGGTATTTCCGATGTGGTGGGCGACAGCCTGCAACTCGCGATCGAAGCGACCAAGACCAAGGCCGATGTGATCGTGCAATGCGGCGTGCATTTCATGGCCGAGACCTCGAAAATCCTGAACCCCGCGAAGATCGTGCTGATGCCCGATATGGAGGCAGGCTGTTCTCTGGCCGAAAGCATCACGCCTGACGGCATCGCCCAGATGCGCGCGCGCTATCCCGGTGCGCCGGTGGTCAGCTATGTCAACACGACGGCAGCGGTAAAAGCGGCGTCCGACATTTGCTGCACCTCCGCCAATGCGGTCCAGATCATCCGCGCGCTGGATGCCGAGACGATCATCATGACCCCCGACCAGTATCTGGCGCAGAATGTGGCCGCGCTGGTGCCGGAAAAGAACATCGTCTGGTGGGAAGGCTCGTGCATCGTGCATGAGCAATACACTGCGCAGGATATTCGCGATTTCCGCGACTGGAACCCCGGCACGCGCATCATCGCCCATCCCGAATGTCCCCCCGATGTGGTGGCAGAGGCCGATTTCTCCGGCTCGACCAAGGGCATTCTGGATTATGTCAGTGCCGAGCGGCCCGAACGCGCGATGCTGGTCACGGAATGTTCGATGGCGTCCAACATCTCGGATGCGCATCCAGAGGTGGAATTCATCGGCCCGTGCAACATGTGCCCCTATATGAAGAAGATCACGCTCGAAAAAGTGCTCTGGTCGCTGCACACGATGACCACGCAGATCGAGGTCGAACCCGAGATTGCCGAGAAAGCACGGCTTGCGGTGCAGCGCATGATCGACCTCTCGGCTGTGAAAGCCTGATCGGGTGATCACGACCGAGCGCGTTGTCATTGTGGGGGCCGGGCTTGGCGGGCTTTATGCCGCGCTCATGCTGGCCCCGCGCCCGGTGCTGGTCATCTCGCCCGAGACCCTGGGCGAGGGCGCGTCCTCCGCCTGGGCGCAAGGCGGTGTTGCAGCGGCAATGTCGGAAAATGACAGCCCCGAAGCCCATGCGCGCGACACAGTCGCCGCCGGGGCCGGGACCGTGGACCCCGAGATCGCCGCACTTGTCACGCAGGCCGCCCGCGCGCAGATCCTTGATCTGACCGATCACGGCACGCCCTTTGACCGCGACGCTGCCGGAAATTACGTCCTGAACCACGAAGCCGCCCATTCCATCGCCCGCGTGGTGCGCGTCAAGGGCGATCAGGCGGGGCGCAAGATCATGGAAACATTGATCGCCGAGGTGCGCGCCAACCCTTCCGTGCAGGTTATGGAACGCGTGGTCGCCCAAGGGTTGATCACCGAGAACGGGCGCGTGACCGGCGTGTATCTGGCGCAGATCGACGGCGAGTCCGTCTCGCAGCCCGTCGCGCTGCACGCCCCTGCCGTGCTTCTGGCCGGGGGCGGATCGGGCGGGCTATACGCGCTGACCACCAACCCGCCGCGCATAAGGGGGCAGGTGATGGGGCTGGCCGCGCGGGCGGGCGCCGTCATGGCCGATATGGAATTTGTGCAATTCCACCCGACCGCGATGGATGTGGGACTGGACCCCGCGCCGCTCGCGACCGAGGCCTTGCGCGGTGAAGGTGCGCGTCTGATCGATGCCGAGGGCAGGTTCTTCATGGAGGCCGAACACCCGATGGCCGAACTCGCGCCCCGCGATGTGGTGGCCCGCGCGGTATTCGCGCAAACGCAGGCGGGCAAGCGCCCGATGCTCGACACCCGCAAGGCGCTGGGCGAGACGATCCTGACCCAGTTCCCGGCCGTGGCCGAGGCGTGTCGCAAGGCAGGCATCGACCCCGTGCGCGCGCCGATCCCGGTGGCGGCGGCGGCGCATTACCACATGGGCGGGGTGGCAACCGATGCGGCGGGGCGGTCCTCGCTGCCCGGTCTGTGGGTCTGCGGCGAAGCTGCGTCCACGGGGCTGCACGGCGCGAACCGGCTCGCCTCGAACGGGGTGCTGGAGGCGCTGGTCTTTGCGCGTCGCGCGGCGGAAGATATTGCCGCCCATGTGGCGCAGGCCGATGCGGAAGATGTGGCGATCACCTTCCCACCCGGCGGCGCGGCGCTTGACCCTGCCGCCGTGCGCCAGTTGCGCGATCTGATGACCCGCCATGTCGGCGTGCGCCGCACAGGCGCGGGACTGGCGCAGGCAATCACGCAGATCAAGGCCCTGAAACGCGCCTATGCCGACAGCCCCGATTTCGCAAATATGTGTGCAACGGCCCTGCTGATCGCCACTGCGGCGCTGCAACGTCGCGAAAGTCGTGGCGCGCATTGGCGCGACGATTTCCCCACATCCAATCCCGATTTCGCGCAGCGCTCGCACCTGACCTTGGCTGACGCGCAACCGACAACCCCGGAGACCGCATGACCTTCGCCCCCTTGCCCGAATTGCTGATCGAGCCTCTGGTGCGCGCAGCGCTCATCGAGGATCTGGGACCGTCGGGCGATGTGACGACACAGGCGGTCATCGCGCCCGATCTGACCTATCACGCACGGATCAATGCCCGCGATCCTGGCGTGGTGTCGGGGGTGCAACTGGCCGAACTGGCCTTCCGTCTGGTCGATCCGGCGCTGTGCGTGACAGTCTTGCGCGGGGATGGCGCGCAGGTCGCGGCAGGCGAGACCGTGATGACTATTGACGGGGTTGCCGGGTCCATCCTGTCGGCGGAACGCGTGGCGCTGAATTTCATGGGGCGGCTTTCGGGGATCGCGACGCTCACCGCCGCCTTTGTCGCACAAACCACAGGCACAGAGGCGCGCATCACCTGTACGCGCAAGACGACGCCGGGCTTGCGGCTGGTCGAGAAACAGGCCGTGCGCCACGGCGGCGGGGCAGCGCACCGCTTCGCGCTCTCGGATGCGATCCTGATCAAGGACAATCATATCGCTGCCGCCGGGGGGATTGGGGCTGTCCTGACGTTGGCAAGGAAGAACGCCAGCCACATGCGTCGCATCGAGATCGAGGTGGATACGCTTGCCCAGCTTGACGAGGTGCTGGCCACCGGCGGCGCGGATGTGGTGCTGCTGGACAATATGAGCACCGATAATTTGCGCGCAGCGGTGGAAACGGTCGCAGGGCGGCTGGTGACGGAAGCCTCTGGCAACATGCGGCTGGCCCGGATTGCGGAAGTGGCCGCGACCGGGGTTGATTTCATTTCGGTGGGCGCGCTGACCCATTCGGCGCAGGTGCTCGATCTGGGGCTGGATTTCTGAACACCCGGCGATCCCC
>JAFIEL010000193.1 GCA_020832585.1 Natronohydrobacter sp.
CACTGGCTGATCCTGCATGGCCGCTATACCTGCAAGGCACGCAAGCCCCTGTGCACGACCTGCCTGATCCGTGACCTATGCCCCTTTGAGGAAAAGACCCTATGAAGCCTTATCAACTCGCCGGGATCGGCAATGCGATTGTCGATGTGATCGCCACGGTCGATGACCTGTTCCTGGACCATATGGGCATCCGCAAGGGGATCATGCAACTGGTCGAACGCGAACGGGCCGAGGTGCTCTACGGGGCCATGCGCGAGCGCGCCGAAGCCTCGGGCGGCTCGGTCGCAAATACGCTGGCCGGGGTCGGAGCGCTGGGGCTGAAAGCGGCGTTCGTGGGGCGCGTGAATGACGACGCGCTGGGCCGCTTTTACGCCGCCGACACGCAATCGGCAGGCACCGATTTCGTCAACCCGCCCGTAGCTGGCGGCGAGGCACCGACCTCGCGCAGCATGATTTTTGTGACCCCGGATGGCGAGCGGTCGATGAACACTTATTTGGGCATCTCCGCCGAACTCGGCTCCGAGGATGTCGATGAAGCGGTCATGGCTGCCTCTGAATTCGTGTTTCTGGAGGGCTATCTCTTCGACAAGGACAAGGGCAAGCAAGCCTTCCTGAAAGCCGCGCGCGCCTGCCGGGGCGCAGGCGGCAAGGCCGGGATTGCGCTGTCTGACCCGTTCTGCGTCGACCGTCACCGCGCGGATTTCCGCGAACTGGTCGCGCGCGAGATGGATTATGTCATCGGCAATGAACAGGAATGGGTCTCGCTCTATCAGGCGAATGATCTCGATGATGCGCTGGCACAGGCCGTGCGCGACTGTGATCTGGTGGTCTGCACCCGCTCGGGCGATCCGGTCTGGATTTTCGAGAACGGCAACCGCGTCGAAATCCCAGTCACCCGCACAGTGCCTGTCGATGCGACCGGCGCGGGCGACCAGTTTGCGGCGGGCTTCCTCTACGGGCTTGCCACAGGGCGCGACATGGCGACAGCGGGGCGCATGGGCGCGCTGGCGGCGTCGGAAGTGATCAGCCATATCGGGGCGCGACCGCAAAGCGATCTGCGCCAGGCTTTTCGTAACAAGGGCCTGATCGCCTGACGAAAACCTTGTCCGAGCGTGCACGATCAGGCACAGTGCGCCGCAATATAGGAGGGTTTCATGAAGAATTTTTTGGCCACGCTTCTGATCGCCGGGGTGATCTCTAGCCCCGCGCTTGCCGACCCTTTCGTTGATGCACTCGAAACCGCAATCGAGGCGTATCGCGACGGCGATCTGCAATTTGCCGAGGATGAACTGGTCGAGGCGCAGCGCCTTCTGGCCGAGATGAAAGCGCAGGGCCTTGCGGCTTTCCTGCCCGATGCGCCCGACGGATGGACGCGCGAGATCGACACGGAAGCAGGCCAGATGCTGGGCTTCATGGGCGGCGGCACAATCGCCAAGGCGGATTACACGGGTCCAGATGGCCGGTTTGAACTGACCCTGATGGCCGACAATCCCTTTGTGGCGCAGCTTGGCATGATGCTGGGCAATTCCGCGATGATCGCGCAGATGGGCGGGCAGATCGAACGGATCAACCGCGTGCGTTTCCTGCGCGAAGACAATAGCCTGAAAGCCATGATCGGCAGCCGCGTTCTGCTGACCGCGGAAGGGGCCGACCCGGACGTGATGATCCCGCTACTGGAGCAGATGGATTTCCGTGCGATCGAGAATTTCGGCGCCTGATCCGCCGCCTGAAATCTTGCATCAGAGTGTGGCCTGACCCATATCCTGATTTGCTCAAGAGGGTTTTGCGATGATGGGATATACCAAGACCGCCATTCTGATGGCTGCGATGACTGCGCTTTTCATGGGCGTGGGGTATCTGCTCGGGGGTGGTGCGGGGTTGCTGATTGCCCTTGCCGTTGCGGCGGGCATGAATGCCTATGCCTACTGGAACTCTGACAAGGCCGTTCTGCGCATGCACAATGCGCAGGAATGCAACAGCCAGGTCCATCCCGACCTGCAGCGCATGGTGCACCAACTGGCCGATGACGCCGATATGCCGCGCCCGAAGGTCTATGTGATCGTTGAGGACCAGCCCAATGCCTTCGCCACTGGCCGCAATCCGGAAAATGCCGCTGTGGCCGCGACAACCGGCCTGTTGGCCCGCATGTCGCGCGAGGAAGTGGCCGCCGTCATGGCGCATGAACTGGCGCATATCAAGAATTACGACACGCTGATCATGACGATCACCGCGACCTTCGCGGGGGCGATCTCGATGCTGGCGAATTTCGCCTTCATCTTTCGGGGCAACCGCAATCAGGGGGCAGGCGGCGCGATTGCCATGATCGCCGTCTTGATCCTCGCGCCATTGGCGGCGGCCATTGTGCAGATGGCGATTTCACGTTCGCGCGAATATGAAGCCGACCGCGTGGGGGCAGCCATTTGCGGCAATCCGCTGTGGCTGGCCTCGGCGCTGGAGAAAATTCAGGGCTTCGCCTCGCGCATAGACTTTGATCGTGCCGAACAAAATCCGCAGACCGCGCATATGTTCATCATCAATCCGCTGCACGTCCATAAACGCGACAAGCTGTTTTCCACCCATCCCAACACGGAAAACCGCATCGCAGCACTGGTGCAACTGGCTCAGGACAGCGGCATCCGATCTGCTGCCGCCCCGTCCAGCCGCGTGAATCCCTGGGGTTAGACCGGCGTCAGGGCCGCGCGGCCAGTATCGTCCAGCACCCAGACTTGCCGATGCTCGATCACGGCGACTGTCAGCGGCCCGCCATAGCCCGCGCGACTGTCAAGATTGACCCGGTTGCGGTAATGCAAGGGCTGCGGAATGGCGGTGTGGCCATGCAGGACCAATGGTCCGTGGTCGCGTGTATCCATCAGGAATGGGTCGCGGATCCACAGCAGATCCTGCTCTTCCTGCGCGTCCAGCGGCACACCGGGGCGAATCCCTGCATGGACATTCAGAACTGCGCCATGCGCATGATACAGCGGCAGAGATTGCAAAAAGGCAATATCCTCGGGCGGAACTGCCTGCCGGGCGTCGTTCCGGGCGCGCGGGATGTGAAATGCGGTCTGTCGGTATAGCCCGTAAGACATCAGCGTTTCCGCCCCACCAATCAGCGGATGCAGATAGGTGACTTCTGCGCGCAGGTTGGGATCGTGCCAGTCCGGGCGGGTCAGGAACCGCTCGAAAAGCCGGTCATGATTGCCTTTCAGCACGACCCAAGGCGCACCCCCCGCAACCCCGTCGCGCAGGAAGCGGATCACCCCGGCACTGTCCGGGCCACGGTCGACCAGATCACCCAGATGCACCACAGGCGCATCCTGATCGCCCGTGCGCCGGCGGTCGGCCTCGATCCAGCGATGGGCCTGCTGCAACAGACCCAACTGGCCGTGGATATCGCCGATGGCATAGCTGCGCATGACAGGCTCCGTCAGAAATAGACAACGCGACAGCAAGCCGCGTTGCCTTTTCTGTCATCAAACGACGTCGAATGCCAGCGGGCGCACCTGCTTGAACATGCCAGTCGCGCGCAGCTTTTCCAGCACCGAGTCTGGCACCGGTGCATCGAGATACAAAAGCGCAATCGCATCCGCCCCCGCCGAGCTGCGCCCCAGCGTGAAGTTCGCGATATTCACACCATTCTCGCCCATGGTCTGACCCAATGTCCCGATGATCCCCGGCACATCGCGATTGGTCGTGTAGAGCATATCTGCCCCCACTTCCGCGTCGATGGTGATGCCCTTGATCTGGATGAAACGCGGCTTGCCATCGGAAAACACGGTGCCTGCAATCGAGCGTTCACGATCCGCTGTCACCACAGTCAGCTTGATATAGGCGTCAAAAACACCGGATTTCGCTTGCGTGGTGGTTGAAATCTTCACGCCACGTTCTTTGGCCACAATCGGGGCCGACACCATGTTCACATCGGGGTTGGAGGCTTTCATGATCCCGGCGATCGCACCACAACTCAGCGCGTCAAGGTTCATCTCTGCCACGGCCCCATCATAGAGGATATTGATCGCCTTGATCGGCTCCCCGGTCAGTTGCCCCGCGAAAGCGCCCAGATGCTGCGCGAGCTTCAGCCACGGTCCCATCACGCGCGCTTCTTCGGCAGTGACAGAGGGCATGTTCAGCGCGTTCTGCACGGCCCCCGAAACCAGATAATCCGCCATCTGTTCGGCAACCTGCAGCGCGACATTTTCCTGCGCCTCGGTGGTCGAGGCGCCCAGATGCGGGGTGCAGACGACATTGGGCATGCCGAAAAGCGGGCTTTCCGTCGCAGGTTCCACTGCGAAAACATCCAGCCCTGCGCCTGCGACATGGCCAGACTTGATCGCCTCTGCCAGGGCGTCCTCGTCGATCAGACCGCCGCGCGCGCAGTTGATGATGCGCACGCCCTTCTTGGTCTTGGCAATATTCTCGGCCGACAGGATATTGCGGGTCTTGTCGGTCAGCGGCACATGCAGCGTGATGAAATCCGCGCGGGCCAGAAGCTCGTCCAGTTCCACCTTGGTCACGCCCAGCTTGGTCGCGCGTTCCTCGCTCAGGAAGGGGTCATAGGCCACGACCTTCATCCGCAAGCCAAGCGCGCGGTCGCAGACGATGCCGCCGATATTGCCCGCACCAATGACGCCAAGGGTCTTGTTGAACAACTCCACCCCCATGAAACGCGACTTTTCCCATTTGCCGGCATGGGTCGATGCATTGGCCTCGGGGATCTGGCGCGCGACCGCCATCATCAGCGAAATCGCGTGTT
>JAFIEL010000012.1 GCA_020832585.1 Natronohydrobacter sp.
GGTGAATGGCGAAGTGTTCAACTGGACCTTCAACTACCCGGCCAATTACTGGGACGGGGCCAGTGTGATCATCAACTACCTGCTGGGCGAGAATGACGGCTCGCTTGAAGGCAAGAAGATCGTGCTTCTGTATCACAACTCGGCCTATGGTCGCGAACCGATCCCGACGCTGGAACGCCTGTCCGAGCGCCATGGCTACCAGCTTCTGACCATCGGTGTAGACAGCCCCGGTCAGGAACAGGGCAGCCAGTGGTTGCAGATCCGCCGCGAGCGTCCTGATTATGTCGTGATGTGGGGCTGGGGCGTGATGAACCCGACCGCCATTCAGGAAGCCGCGAATATCCGCTTCCCGATGGAGAATTTCATCGGCGTGTGGTGGTCCGGTTCGCAGCAGGACGTGCTGCCGGTGGGGCAGGGCGCGCATGGCTACAAGGCGCTGGCGATGCACGGCACCGGCACGGATTACCCGATCTACGCGGATATGCAGAAATATGTGATCGACACGGGTAAATATGCTGGCACCGGCGATGAGGTCGGCACTGTGCTTTACTCGCGTGGCATGTATGCGGCCATGCTGGCTGTAGAGGCTGCGAAGAAAGCGCAGGAAATCCACGGCGTCGCGGCAATCACGCCCGCGATGATGCGAGACGGGATGGCCAATCTGGAAATCACCGAGGAACTGATGGCCGAGATCGGCCTGCCGAATTTCGGCCCGGCCTTCTCGGTGGCGTGTCAGAACCACGGTGGTTCCGGCGCGGCAATGATCCAGCAATGGGATGCCAATGCTGGCGAGTGGAACCTGATCACGGATTGGATCATGCCGGATCGCGAGTTGATCATGGAAATGGCGATGGAAGACAGCCTGGCTTATGCGGCTGAAAACAACATCACGCCTGCCTGCATGAACTGATGCGGAAATGGTGGTCCCGGCATTTGCCGGGGCCACCCCCCAACACCGATAAAAGGCCCAAAGCCATGCTTGATGCCAGCCCCAGCGACACCACGACCCAGACCACGCTTCTGGAAGTCAACAATATCGAAGTGCTCTACAATCACGTCATTCTGGCGCTGAAAGGGGTCAGCCTGAGCGTGCCCAAGGGCGGGATCACCGCGCTTCTGGGCGGCAATGGTGCGGGTAAATCCACGACCCTCAAGGCGATCTCGAACCTGATCCATTCCGAGCGCGGCGAAGTCACCAAGGGCACGATCCTGTATGAAGGGCGCAACATGGTCGGGCTGGACCCTGCCGATCTGGTGAAATCCGGCGTTGTGCAGGTGATGGAGGGGCGGCATTGCTTTGAGCATCTGACTGTCGAGGAAAACCTGCTGACGGGCGCCTATACCCGGACCGACGGGCGTGCCGCCGTCGCGGCAGAGCTGGAACTGGTCTATGAATACTTTCCCCGCCTGAAAGAGCGCCGCAAGTCACAGGCGGGCTATACTTCGGGTGGTGAGCAGCAGATGACAGCCATCGGGCGCGCGCTGATGTCGCGTCCCTCGATGATCCTGCTGGATGAGCCGTCAATGGGTTTGGCGCCGCAGCTTGTGGAACAGATTTTCGAGATCGTCGCGCGTCTGAACCGCGAACAGGGCGTGACCTTCCTGCTGGCCGAGCAGAACACCAATGTCGCGCTGCGCTATGCCCATACCGGGTTCATTATGGAAAACGGGCGTATCGTGATGGAAGGCACCGCCGAGGCTCTGCGCGAGAACCCGGATGTGAAGGAATTCTACCTCGGCATGTCCGACAAGGGCCGCAAGAGCTTCCGCGATGTGCGCTCTTATCGCCGCCGCAAGCGCTGGCTGGCTTGACATGGCAGATGGCAACACCCCCCGTAGTTCAGAGGGCACAAGCATGACCCCTTTTGACCCGCTAGAGACGCGCAGCACCGATGCCCGCGAGGCCGATCAGGCCCAGGCCCTGCCGCGCGCCATTGCCGCGGCGTTGCGCGCACCGGGACTGGCCGCGCATCTGGGAGAGATCGCACCCGATCAGGTCAGCTCGCGCGCGGCGCTGGCGACACTTCCCGTATTGCGCAAATCCGCGCTTGTCGCGGCGCAGGGCGCGCAACCGCCGTTCGGGGGGCTGAACGCGACCGCGCTGGCCGATTTCGAGCATGTGTTTCAATCCCCCGGTCCGATCTATGAACCGGGCCGCACGACCCGCGACTGGTGGCGGCTGGGGCGGTTCCTGCATGCCTCGGGCATCGGGCGCGGGGATATTGTGCAGAACTGCTTCTCATATCATCTGGTGCCAGCAGGCATGATGTTCGAAAATGCCGCGCGTGCGGTGGGCGCAACGGTTCTGCCTGCAGGGACAGGCCAGACCGAATTGCAGGTGACAGCCGCGCGCGATATTGGTGCGACCGCCTATGCGGGCACACCGGATTTCCTGAAGATCATCCTCGAGAAAGCCGACGAGATGGGTGTCACGCTTGCCATTTCCAAGGCGGTCGTTGGCGGCGGCGCGCTCTTTCCCAGCTTGCGCGCCTTCTATGCCGATCGTGGCATCACCTGCCGCCAGTGCTACGCCACAGCCGATCTGGGCAATGTCGCCTATGAGAGTGACGCGCTGGACGGCATGATCGTTGATGAAGGCGTGATCGTGGAAATCGTCCGCCCCGGCACGGGCGACCCGGTGCCAGAGGGCGAGGTGGGTGAGGTCGTCGTGACCAGCCTGAACGCCGATTACCCGCTGATCCGCTTCGCAACCGGCGATCTGAGCGCCGTGCTGCCGGGGCAAAGCCCCTGCGGGCGCACGAATATGCGCATCAAGGGCTGGATGGGGCGCGCCGATCAGACGACCAAGATCAAGGGCATGTTCGTGCGCCCCGAACAGGTTGCGGCGCTTGTGTCCAGACATGACGAAATCCACCGTGCACGGGTCATTGCGACACGATCGGGTGAAAAGGACGTGATGACTGTGCGCATCGAGACCCGCGCGGCAAATCCGGCATTGTATGAGGAAACAGTCCTGTCTACTCTGAAACTCAGAGGTCATGTCGAGCTTGTGCCGCCGGGGTCGCTGCCCAATGACGGGTTGGTGATCGAGGATCTGCGCCGCTACGACTGACCCCTGATCGCGCGTCAAGGCGGAGGGACAGGGTTATGCGGAACTTGATGGCGGGCATGGTGTTGGCCTGTTTCGGGCTGCCTGTTCAGGCTGGCGGCGTTGCGCTGGTTTTGGGAAATCAGGCATATGACACGCTGACCGATGCGCCGGAATCGGGTCAGGTGATGCAGACTGTTTCCGCGCTGGAGGAAATGGGCTTTCTTGTGCTCGCCGGTGAAGGGCTGAGTGCCGAGGAAATGCGCGCCCAACTGGCGGGCAGTTTCGAGCAGATCCTGCGCGAGGATGCCGAGCGGGTGGTGATTGTGCTGTCCGGGCATTTCGCGACCTCGGATAGCGGGGTCTGGCTGATGGGAACGGATAGCAGCAGTGCCGGGCTGGCGCTGGCCGACGGGCAGGGGCTGCGGCTGGACCTGGTGGCCGAGATCGCAACACTTGCAAGCGACGCGGCTGTTTTGTGGATTGCCCCGGCTGATGGGTCGCCTGAACTTGGTCCTGGTCTGAGCGCAGGACTGCCCGAGACGCTTGATCTGCCCGAAGCGCTTGCCGTTTTGCGCGGACCGGCGGCGCAAGTGGTGCAGGGGCTGCGCGCCAGTCTGCGGCCCGGCACCACGCTGGCGAGCATCGCGCGAGCCAATCGCGCGCTGACGGGCGAAGGAGCCTTGCCGGAAACGGCCCCTTTCCTGCCCGATGGCTTTACACCCGGCGCAAGGGCGGACACGCGCGCCTGGGCGCTTGCGCAAGAGGCGGATACGGAAGCGGGCTATCAGGCCTATCTTGACGCCTTTCCCAATGGCCAGAATGCGCAGGCCGCCCGCACGGAACTGGACCGTATCCGCAACGCCCCCGACCGGATCGAGGCCGCGCTCTTCCTGACCCGCGACGAACGCCGCGCAATCCAGCGCGATCTGACCGTGCTGGGCTTTGACACGCGCGGCATTGACGGGATTTTCGGCCCCGGCACGCGGGGGGCGATTTCCGGCTGGCAGGATCTCAATGGCCTTGGTCAGACGGGGTATCTGGACCGCGACCAGATCTTCACGCTGAGCGCACAGGCCGCTGCCCGCGCAGCCGAGATCGAGGCGGAAGAACGTGCCCGCCGCGAGGCCGAAGAGCGCGCAGATCGTGAATTCTGGGCGTTGACAGGGGCTGCCGGGGATGAGCCGGGCCTGCGCAGCTATCTCGACCGCTATCCGCAGGGGATTTTTGCGGGGCTGGCGCGCGAACGGCTTGACCAGATCGCGACAGCCCGGCAGGCCGAACAGCGCGACCGTGATCTGGCGGCATGGCGGCGCGCGCGTGCGCTCGACACGATCGCAGCCTATGAGGGGTATTTGCGCGACTGGCCGGAAGGCGAGTTTGTCGCGAATGCCCGCGCCCGGATCGATCAGCGCCGCCCGGTGCCGCAGCCGCCGGTGGCAGAGCCGCGCCCTGACCCTGCGCCAGAGACCGAAGCTCCGGCAGTTGCACAGGCGCGTGCGGCCGAGGCGGCCCTTGGCCTGAGCCAGCCGACACGTCTGCTGATCGAACGCAGGCTGGAGCGGCTGGGTCTTGATCCCGGGCCGATTGACGGGGTGTTCGATGATCAGACCCGTGTGGCCATCCGGCAGGCGCAAACCCGTTTCGATCTGGTTCCCACAGGCTATGTCGATCAGGATTTTCTGACGATGATGGTCAGCAACCTGTTTCGCGAGTTCTTCAACTGAGGGGTTGCGCAGGGGGCGTTGGTGACTTAGACGCAGGCCGTTTGCCAATAAGGAGCGCCTGCCGATGACCCGTGCCGATGACCGCCTGATTGTTGCGCTGGATGTCCCCAATGCACTGGCAGGGCTGGAGCTTGCCGCGAAGCTCGGCGACTCCGTGTCCTTCTACAAGATCGGTCTTGGCATGCTGACCGGGGGCGGCTTGGCGCTGGCCAATGAGCTGAAACAGGAGCATGGCAAGCGCATTTTTCTGGACATGAAATTCTTCGACATCAGTGCGACAGTCGAAGCGGCGGTGCGCGGGATTGCGCAATATGATCTGGATTTCCTGACCGTGCAGGGCGATCCGCATGTGGTGCGCGCCGCGTGCGACGGGGCCGGGGGCTCGGGGCTGAAGATTCTGGCGGTGACGGTACTGACCTCTCTTGATCGTGGCGATCTGGACGAGGCGATGATCCGCCCTGGCGATCTGACTGAGATCACGCTGGAACGCGCGGCACGCGCGCTGTCGGCAGGGGCGGATGGGGTAATCGCCAGCCCGCAGGAAGCCGCCGCCATCCGTGCGTTGCCGGAAGCGGCGGGCAAGCTGATCGTCACCCCCGGCGTGCGCCCGGCCGGGGCTGCAGCAGGGGATCAGAAACGCATTGCCACGCCTGCAGATGCGTTGCGCGCGGGGGCTGATCACATCGTCGTCGGTCGCCCGATCTGGGCTGCGCCCGATCCGCGTCAGGCCGCACTGGCGGTGTTGCAGGAACTGGCGACAGTCTGACCCGTCAATGCCGTGATGACCAGCTTAGTGACGCGCGCTTGCGGGTGAAAAACTCGCCCATCATGCCAAGCACCAGAAAGGCGAGGCTGAAATAGACCGGATACATCGCAGATGTATGCAGCGGGTTGTAATTGATGAAGGCAAAGCCGCGCGCCTGATCGATGCAATGAAACAGCGGGTTCCACATGAAATAATGCAGATAGGCTTCGGGCAGCATATTGGCGAGGAAGAACTTGCCCGAGGCCACCATGTTCAGCCGCGTGATCAGCATGGTCAGCAATTTGCTCAGGCCCGGCATCCAGGGCTTGAGCGCATAGAGCACAACACCAATGGCGAGCCCCGCGAACCAGACCGCAAGCAACATCCCCATCGCCGCCACAGGGTTGTAAATCTCGATCGGTGTCCAGATCGCGTGATAGAGAAACAGGATCACCAGAACCGAGAGGATCTGGATATACAATTCGCCCAGAGCGGCCCCGCCGATGGCGACGATGGCATTCATCGGCCGGTGCTTCATCATATGCGAAGTCGGCCCTTCGGCCCCTGCGACCTGACCGATCACCTTGACATGCGCCATGAACAGAAAGACGCCGCTCATCAGATAGATCAGCGTATCGCCCCGGATGGCGGCAGAGCGCATGCCCGCAAAGACAAAGATCAGCATGAACACGGCCACCAGCATCATGGTCTGGGCGATATTCAGCATCAGCCCGATAATGGCATTGCCATGGGTCTTGCGGATGTGGCGCACGGCCTGATGATAAATCAGTTCCAGTGTCTGAAGGACCATATACAGGCCCGATCCGCCTCTGGTGGGAGTGAGCATCCCCGGCCTTTCACCTTGTGACCTGTCGGGTCATACGCTACGCCCCGTCTCAGCGAACAATAGGCCGGATGGCATGAAGGTTCAATGAAGCCCTTGCCACTGTGCGCACTCAATATGACGTGATGGGGAATGTGCAATGACAGAGCTTGACAATAGCCGGATTGAAACCGTTCTGCGCCGACTTGCCTTGCAGGCAGGGCGCGAGATTCTGGACGTCTATGAGCGTCCTGATTTCGACGTACGGCTGAAAGGCGACGAAAGCCCGCTGACCGAGGCGGATGAAGCCGCCGACCGGCTGATCAGTGCAGGTCTGCGCGCGGCCTTCCCTGATGTGGCGCTGGTGACGGAAGAACAGGCCGAGACGCATGAATTGCGCGCCGAGCGGTTTTTCATTGTCGATCCGCTGGACGGGACCAAGGAATTCGTGCAGCGGCGGGGGGATTTCACCGTCAATATCGCGTTGGTCGAACATGGCGTGCCGGTGCGCGGCGTGGTCTATGCACCCGCCAAGGGGCGGATGTTCTACACCAATGCCGCAGGCCAGGCGGTCGAGGAGCGCGGGCCCTTCATTGACGATGTCATTGGTGCCTGTCAGGTGCTGCGCATGCGCGCGCCCGATCCGGCGGCGCTGGTGGTGGTTGCGTCGAAATCGCATCGCGATCAGGCAACGGATGACTATATCGCGCGCTACCCGGTCGCGGATATGCGCAGCGCCGGGTCGTCGCTGAAGTTCTGCCTGCTGGCTGCGGGCGAGGCTGATTTCTACCCGCGACTGGGCCGCACAATGGAATGGGACACGGCGGCGGGTCATGCGGTGTTGCAGGCGGCGGGCGGCGAGGTGCTTGATTTCGACACGTACAACCCCCTGCGCTATGGCAAGCCCGGTTATGAAAACCCGTTCTTCATCGCGCGCCACCCGGATATTGCGCTTTCACAGCCCTGATCTGGCGTCATTCCACCTATGCGTGCAAAAGTCTGCAAATGACCATGAAAAGGTCTGGTTAATCAAGGTTTACAGCCCCAAACTCGCCACATTTCAGGTGTTTTTAACCAGTGATCGATATGACCTGAACATCAGTCACTGGAGCGCAAGATGCATCGCAAGGTTACAAAGGCCGTTTTTCCTGTCGCCGGGATGGGCACGCGTTTTCTGCCCGCCACCAAATCGGTGCCGAAAGAAATCATGACGCTGGTTGACCGCCCGTTGATCCAATACGCGATTGACGAAGCGCGCGCCGCTGGCATTACCGAATTCATTTTCGTGACCTCGCGCGGCAAGGGCGCGCTGGAAGATTACTTCGACCGTGCACCCGATCTGGAAGCCACGCTGCAGGCCAAGGGCAAGACCGAGTTGCTGGAACTCGTTCAGGCAACCAATATGGACAGCGGGGCGATTGCCTATGTGCGCCAGAATCAGGCGCTGGGTCTGGGCCATGCGGTCTGGTGCGCGCGTCATCTGATCGGCGATGAGCCTTTTGCCGTGCTGCTGCCCGATGATGTGATCGCTGCGGACAAGCCCTGCCTTGCGCAGATGGTCGATGCCTATGCCGAAACCGGCGGAAACATGATCGCGGCGATGGAAGTCGCGCCTGAAATGGCGTCAAGCTACGGGATCATGGATGTGCCGCCTTCTATCGGGCGCGTGCTGCCGATGCAGGGAATGGTCGAGAAGCCCGCGCCGGGCACGCAGCCGTCGAACCTGGCCGCGATTGGTCGTTATATCCTGTCGCCGGATGTGATGCGTCATCTGGGCGATATCAAACCCGGTGTCGGGGGTGAAATCCAGTTGACCGATGCGATTGCCCGCGAGATTGCCGAGAAACGCAATGTCTATGGCTATCGCTTCGACGGTCATCGCTATGATTGCGGTTCGAAAGCCGGGTTCCTGCAGGCCACGGTCGCCTTTGGTCTGGCCCGTGCAGAGCTTGGCCCGGAACTGGAGCGGTTCCTGTCGGACATGATGGCGCAGCGGCAGGCTGCCGAATAAGCCTTGATGGGCTGAGATATGAGGGGCGCGTATATGCGCCCCTTTTTTGCATGCGCCCTTGTGGTTTCCCCCCGAACGCGGTTTTCTCAAGCCCACAGACCAGAACGGAGCGCGCATGTTCACTCCGCTGCCCGCAGGGCAAGAGAGATGGTTCGATTTTCGCATGCAGTGGAAACGGCGGCGGTTGCGCGCGCGTGCGATTGTCAAGGCGCGCGAGTTGCAACTGCTCAAGCGCGGGCGCGGGCGCGGGCGCAGGGGCAGGGCGGATATCCTGCTGTTCTGCACGATCCGCAACGAGATCGAGCGCATCGACTGGTTCCTGCACCATTACCGCCGCCTTGGTGTGCAGCATTTCATCTTCATCGACAATGGCAGCACCGACGGCACCCGCGCGCGGCTTCTGGCGGAACCCGATACAACCGTCTACGGCACGCAGGCGAGTTACCGGGCCGCGCGTTTCGGCATGGACTGGATCAATTGCGCGATGCTGCGCCATGCACATGGCGCGTGGTGCGTGGTGGCCGATGCAGATGAATTGCTGATCTATCCGCATTGGGAAACCCGGCCCCTATCCGCGCTGACCGAATGGCTGGACCATCAGGGCCAGCCCGTTTTGCCCGCGATGATGCTGGAACTCTACCCCAAGGGCCCGCTGGATGCTGCGCCCTGCCAGCCCGGCATGGACCCGACAGCCGTGCTGGAATGGTTCGATGCCGGCAATTACACCATCACGCATAAACCGTTGCTTGATTGCCTGCTCATTCAGGGCGGGCCACGCGCGCGGAATTTCTTTGCTCAAAGCCCCAATCGCGCCCCGACATTAACCAAACTGCCGTTGATCAAGTGGTCGTTTCACAACACATGGGTCAATTCCACCCATTCGATCCTGCCGCGCAGGCTGAACCGCGTCTTTGCCATTGATGGGGGCGAGCAGATATCAGGTGCGCTTCTGCACACCAAATTTCTGGCCACCGTGGTCGAGAAAGCGCGGATCGAAAAGGCCCGTGGCGAGCATTTCGGCAATGCTGCGGTTTTCGATGACTATTACGACCATGTCGCGCGCGCCCCGGATCTGTGGTCCGCGAGTTCGACCCGGTTCAAGGGTTGGGAACAGCTTGAAGCGCAGGGACTGATCTCGCGCGGGGGGTGGGCTTGAGAAGGCTGTGGGCTGAGTCCGAAAGGCAACGCCAACCTGTTCAGATAACGCAACAATAACCTTATCGGGCAAAGATTGTTGCAATCCTGCACTGGCTTGGGCAAAGCTGATCTTCAAAGACCTGCTGGCAGGATTGCGGCGGGCGAGAAAGGCTCAACCCAATCCGGGCAGCGGGCCATATGCGGGCAGTGTCATGGGTGTGTTACGCCAGTTACGTTTACGCGCGGAGCGACAGGCAAAGCTGCTGCGATGCCTGCGCAAAAGCGCGTCGTTGCGCACCGTGCAGAACCGCACCGATCTGATCCGTCCCCGCGACGCGCTGGTTTTCACCACCCTGCGCAATGAAATGGTGCGGCTGCCCTTCTTCCTCGACTATTACCGCGCGCAGGGCGTACGCCAGTTCCTGATCGTGGATAATGGCTCGACCGATGGCTCGGCGGAATATCTGGCGCAGCAGCGCGATGTCTCGCTCTGGAGCACGACCGCCAGCTACAAGGCGGCGGGTTATGGCGTGGACTGGCTGAACCATCTGCTTTGGCTGTATGGGGCAGGGCATTGGGTGCTGGTGGTCGATGTCGATGAGTTTTTCGTCTACCCCTTCTGCGACACACGCCCCTTGCAGGCGCTGACCGACTGGCTGGAAAGTCAGGGGAGGCGCTCTTTCGGGGCCATGCTTCTGGACATGTATCCCAAAGGCCCGGTGACAGCGCAGCCCTACATGTCCGGCCAGAACCCTTTCGAGATCGCGCGCTGGTTCGATGCCGGAAACTACACGATCCGGCGCAATCCCGACTATCACAATCTGTGGATTCAGGGGGGTGTGCGCCAGCGTGTCGTCATGGCGCATGATCCCGGCAAGGCGCCCGCGCTCAACAAGATCCCGCTGGTGTTCTGGAACCGAAAATATGCCTTTAAAAGCTCTACGCATATGATCCTGCCGCGCGGGCTGAACCGTGTCTATGATGACAGTGGGGGCGAACTTGCCTCTGGCGTTCTATTGCACGCGAAATTTCTCGATACGATTGTCGGCAAGGCGCAGGAAGAATTGCAGCGCGGTCAGCATTACGCAGGTAGCCGGGAATATCGCGCCTATGAGGACACGCTCGCACGCAATCAGGATCTGTGGTGTGAATGGTCAGCTGAATATATCAACTGGCGGCAACTGGAGATCCTGGGCCTGATGTCGAAAGGAGACTGGGCATGAGCGCGCCGACCGCACGCCTGGGTATCGTGATCCTGTGCCACACTGCGCTGCGTCGCACTGCGCAGGTCGCGCGTTTCTGGCTGCAGGCGGGTTGCCCGGTCGTGCTGCATATCGACCGCGCCGTGCCAGAGGCCGAGTTGCAGGCGCTGCGCGACGATCTGGGCGCGCAGCCGCTGTTGCGCTTCAGCCCGCGACATCGCTGTGACTGGGGGTCATGGCGGCTGGTGGTGGCCTCGCAAGAGGCCAGTGCACTCCTGTTGAAAGACTTCCCCTCGATTGGGCATGTGTTGCTCAGTTCCGGCTCTTGCCTGCCGCTGCGCCCTGCCGCGGCCTTGCTGGAGCATCTGGAGGCGCATCCGCAGACGGATTTCATCGAATCCGTCTCGATCGACCATGCCGACTGGATCACTGGCGGGCTGTCGGAAGAACGCTTCACGCTCTATTTCCCGTTCAACTGGCGCAAACAGCGCTGGCTGTTTGATCGTTTCGTCGATCTGCAGCGCAAACTGAACCTGCGCCGCCGGATCCCCGCGCCCCTGCGCCCGCATATGGGGTCGCAATGGTGGTGCCTGACGCGCGCCACGCTGGAAGCGATCCTGACCGATCCGAATCGCGCCCGCCATGAGCGCTATTTCCGGCAGAACTGGATCCCGGACGAATCCTATTTCCAGACCTTGGCGCGGCTGCATGCGCGCGAAATCGAGAGCCGCTCGCTGACGCTGGTCAAGTTCGACCGGCATGGGCGGCCCAATCTCTTCTATGACGACCATCTGCAACTGCTGCGCCGGTCGGACTGCTTTCTGGCGCGCAAGATCTGGCCAGAGGCCGAGCGCCTGTACAGTTTCTTCCTGACCGATCAGGCCAAGGCGCTTGACCCGGTCACGCCAGAGCCTGCGAAGATCGACCGCTATTTCGCGCTGGCCGAGAAACAGCGCATCGAAGGGCGGGCGGGGCTGTACATGCAAAGCCGTTTCCCCCGCGCAGACAGTGCGTCGACGAAAACCGCAGCGCCCTATTCGGTTTTCACAGGGTTCGAGCATGTGTTTCAGAATTTCGACTACTGGCTGGGACAGGTGACGGGCGCGCGCGTGCATGGGCATCTTTTCGCGCCGGATATGGTCCGGTTCCATGGTGGCGCGCGGGTCTGGCATGGTGCGATCAGCAATTCCGCCGCGATCCGCGACTATAACCCGCGCATGTTCCTGACCAATCTGCTCTGGGCCACGCGGCCGGAACGGTTGTGTTTTCTGCATGGTCCCGGCGATGTGATGGAGGGCGCATTGAACTGGTTCATGGCGACAGATACGAATGCGCAGATCTCGGTCGTTCGCGGGGCCTGGCTATTGGCCTTGCAGCAGGATGCCGGAACCGACGCCGAGAAAGTCGCGCGTGCCGGGCAGTTGCATCGGCAGGAACAGGACTGGATCGAGAGCCTGACCTCGCGCCATGCGCTGGCGCGGGTGCGGATCTGGTCGCTGGCCGAAGTCATGCAAGACCCAGGCGCGCGTCTGTCAGAGATTGCGCGCGAAATCGCGGGCGATGCGGCGCTTGCTGCGCATGGTGTGCCGGCTTTGCGCGCTACCGATGGTTTTGCGTCCTTCCTTGACAGGATGCGCAATCAGGGTTTGCCAGCACAAGTTCTCAAAGAGTGTCAGTTCTGAAAGTACAGGAAATCCAGATGTCCCAACCGCCCCGTTTCCGGTATTTTGTCGTTCTGGCCGAAATGCGCACAGGCTCGAACCTGCTCGAAGCCTGTCTGAACGAATTTCCAGGTGTCGCGTGCGAGGGCGAGGCGTTCAATCCGGTTTTCGTGGGCCACCCAAAGACGGAAAGCCTGTATGGGTTTGACCGCGCCGCGCGCGACGCCGATCCGCTGGCGTTGCTTGCGGCTTTTGGCAACCAGCCGGGGCTGGCGGGGTTTCGGTATTTTCATGACCACGATCAGCGTGTGATCGACCCGATCCTGAATGACCCCGATTGCGCCAAGATCGTTCTGACGCGCAATCCGCTGGACAGCTATGTGTCGCTCAAGATTGCGCGGGCGACGCAGCAATGGCGCCTCGGCGATGTGAAGAATCGCAAGGCCGAGAAAGTGGTGTTCGATCCGGTCGAATTCGAAACCCATGTGCGCATGCTGCAAGAATTCCAGTTGAAGGTGCAATCTGCCCTGCAGACCAGCGGGCAGACTGCGTTTTATGTCGATTACGAGGATATCCAGTCGCTGGATGTGCTGAACGGGATGGCGCAATGGCTGGGTGTTACCGCGCGGATTGACGCGCTGCCCAAGAAGCTGAAGCGCCAGAATCCTGAACCGCTGGACGAGAAACTGGTCAATCCTGAAGCTGTGGCACAGGGGCTCGCGCGGCTGGACCGGTTCCATCTGTCGCGCAGCCCCAGTTTCGAGCCGCGCCAACCGGGGCTGATCTGGGCCTATCACGCCTGTCGCAGCCTGCCGCTGGTCTATGCCCCGCTACCGGGCTGTTCCGAACGCGCGATCCTGAACTGGATGGCCAGTATCGACGGGGCAGCGCCGCGCGATCTGCATTCGGATTTCAGTGCACAGGATTGGCGCGCGTGGCAGCGCAACCATCCGCAGCGTGTGAGCTTCACGGTCATGCGTCACCCGCTTGCCCGTGCGCATGAGATTTTCGTCGGACAGGTGGCGCTTGGCAAGCGCGAGAATGTGCGCAGCTTCATCGAGCGTGTGCATGGCATCGCCCTGCCGACCGACGCCGATGGCTTGCGCGCCATGGATCGCGATGCCCATCGCCGCGCCTTTCTGGGGTTCCTGCAATTCGTGCAGGCCAATCTCAACGGCCAGACCGCCTTGCCGACGCGTCCGGTCTGGGCCAGTCAGACTCGCCTGATCGAAGGCATCACCAGCCAATGCCCGCTGCATCACCTGTTGCGCGAGACGCATCTGGCAGAGGATCTGCCGCGCATGGGACGCGATCTTGGGCGTGAGCTGCCACCCTTCAGCGCCAAGCCGCACGCGCGCCCGGTAGCGCTGGAGGATATCTACGACGCGCAGGTCGAAGCCGCCGGGCGCGCGGCTTATGGGATAGATTACAACCAGCTTGGCTTTGGAGATTGGTCGGCGCAGTGATATTACGCCCGCAGCGCGGTCAGGCGGCCTTGGTCACTTCGCCGCTCGACAGGATTGCATAAAGCTTCGTCGGATCATCATTGGCGCGCAGCTTCTCGCAGATCCGCGGGTTGCGCAGGGTGCGCGAGATGAAGGCCAGTGCTTTCAGATGCTCGACACCGGCATCCCGTGGAGCGAAGAGCGCGAAGACCAGATCGACAGGGGCCTTGTCGACCGAGCCGTAATCCAGCGGCTTGTCCAACCGGAAGAACACGCCCAGCACGCGGTCGATCTCATCGAGCCGCGCATGCGGGACTGCGACGCCGTGGCCCACCCCGGTCGGCCCCAGGCTCTCGCGTTCCTGCAGCGCACCGATCACGCTTTCGGTTTCCAGCCCGTAGACCGTTCGCGCGGCTTCGCCGATGGTCTGGAACAGACGCTTCTTGCTGGTGGCCGAGGCGATGAAGCGCACAGCCTTCGGGTTCAGAAGCGTCGTCATATCCATAAAGGCTGTCTCCCGAGGGGCTTGCATGGAAACGCCCATCTGTACGCGCAGGCGTTCAGATGGGCGCGGATGTCAGGTCTTATTGCGGGTCGATCCAGCCAATATTGCCATCATCGCGACGATAGACCACGTTCAGACCCCCGTGGCGTTCATTGCGGAACACCAGAACCGGGGCATGGGCGAGTTCCATCTGCATCACGGCTTCTCCTGCGGAAAAAGATGGAATACGGGTTTCCATCTCGGCAATGATCATTGGCTGCAACGAGTCCGGCTCATCTGCGGACTCGGTCGCGTCTGAAGCGACGATATAGGAGGAAGCATCCGCGAACTCAACCGGGATTGCGCGGTCGCGATGATGGTCTTTCAGACGGCGCTTGTAGCGGCGCAACTGCTTGTCGAGTTTTTCGCGGCAGGATTCGAAAGCTGCGTAGATCTCGCTGGCCTGTGCGCGTGCGGCTGCGGTCAGACCGGTGGACAGATGCAGGGTCGCTTCGCAGACATGGTTATGCGCATCGCGCGAAAAGATAACGACGGCTTCTGTCGGGCGCTGCTGATATTTCTCAACCAACTCTCCGAATTCTGCTTTGACATGGGTCTGCAATGCTTCGCCAATGTCGATATGTCGGCCGCTGATCTGGTAGCGCATGCGCGTCTCCTTGCTGTGATTGGCAGACACGATCGCATGCCTGCCGCCTCTGTAGTATCGCGACTTTCCCCTGTTTTTCCGTTAATTGCCTGCCTGTCTTCATGTTGCGGGCAAGCGCGGTCGGGCGTGACGTCTTGACCCCATTTGGCAACGGATTGCGGCACTCTGTCAATGGTTTCTGCGCGGGGGCGATCAGGTCGGCGGGATCAGTCCAGCCGGAAATCCGCGCCCAGATAGACGCGGCGCACGTCTGCATCGGCGACAACCTCTGCGGGTGTGCCCTGCTTGAGCACGCCGCCGTCATGCAGGATATAGGCGCGGTCCACGATGGACAGGGTCTCGCGCACATTGTGGTCAGTGATCAGAACACCAAGGCCGCGGGTTTTCAGATCCGCAACCAGCACGCGGATTTCCCCCACAGCTATCGGGTCCACACCGGCGAAAGGTTCATCCAGCAGCACATAGCGCGGATTGGCGGCCAGGGCGCGGGCGATCTCGACGCGCCGCCGCTCGCCACCAGAGAGCGCCATCGCGGGTGAGTCGCGCAGATGTTCGATGGAGAATTCCTGCAGCAAATCGCGCAGCCGGGACTGTCGCGTGGCCCGGTCACGTTCGACCAGTTCCAGCACAGCCATGATGTTCTGCGCGACACTCAGCCCGCGAAAGATCGACATTTCCTGCGGCAGATAGCCCAGACCCAGACGCGCGCGCCGATAGAGCGGCAGGCCGGTCGCGTCCTGACCGTCAATGCGCACGATCCCGCCCTCATGGCGCACAATGCCCGCGATGCAGTAGAAACAGGTCGTCTTGCCGCAGCCATTCGGCCCCAGGAGCGCCACCACCTCGCCCGGAAGCAGGCTGAGCGACACATCGCGGATGATGACGCGCTTGCCGTATCGCTTCTGCAGGTTTGCGACCTCCAGCGCGTTATCAAGAGTCTGCGGCAACGTCATTTTTCTGGTCTGTCCGTCGGGCATGCAGGCTCAGGGATTGGTCTGGATGATGGTGCGCACATTGCCTTCCATCCGGCCCTGACCCGTGCGCACATTCACATCCAGCCTGTCCCCAGACAGCACATTCGGGCCTTGGGTCAGGATCACCGATCCGCGCATGGCGACCGTCCCTGCGATCACTTCATAGACGGCAGAGGCGGCTTCGGCAGCTTCGGCGGCCGTGACCAGTGTCACCCCGCCCGAGGCTTCCAGCCGCTGGATGCGGTTTCCATCCTGCGGAGCATAGATGATGCGGATGGTCGGGGCGGCGATGCGCATGTCGCCCTGTCCCAGCACGGCATTGCCGGAAAAGACCGTCTCGCCTGTGGTATTGTCGACCTGCAACTGGTCCGAGCGGATCTCTACCGGCAGTCCGCGCACGGCGTTCAGCCCGGAAAAGGACAGGCCGGTGCCTTGCGCCCATGTCGGGCCAGACAAGAGCGCAACGCTCACTCCGAGGATCATTCCCAAAACGCGCACTCTGGTCGGCTCCTTCAGTCTTCTGGCAGGTATATCAGCCTGACATTGCCTGAGAAGGCAAGCAGATATCCGCCGGTTTCGCCGGTTTTGGCGGTCAGTTCCACAGTGTCGGCGGTGATCGATCCGGGTGGGCCGTCGCCCTCGATGCCGCCCAGACCCGTGATATGTGTGCTCTGCAACCGCGAGACCAGCTCTCGCATGGCCAGCCTGTACCCGTCAGAGGTTTCCAGCAGAACCCCCCCGCGCATTACAAGCTGGTCGCGCGTCTGATCAAGCTCTCCCATATCCGATCGAAACAGCGCGGTCCGGCCTGACGGGAAATCCAATGTCCCGTTCGGGGCGGTAAGGGTCAGGTGCACCGGCCCCGATTGTTGCAGATCACTGACTGATCGCACAGCATCGGCGTTGATCATCAGGGCTGTGTCTTCCTGCGTGACGCCGGCGATGCGCGCGGTGCCGATCCGCGGCTCGCGGGTCAGTTCGGCCACATCCATGTCAGCCAGTTCGACCGCCCGCTGCGGGTCGATGCTTCGCGATACCAGAAACACGGTGGACAGCAGCACCAGCGCGCCCAGAGGCAGACCCAGCCGCACGAGCCGGGAAAGGGCCATGCGGATGGTGGTCATGCGGGGCGGTCGTGGCGACATGGCACTGGCCTAATGCGCGAAGATGTCTGTGTCCGGCCATCCCGCGATATCCAGTTCGGCGCGGGTGGGCAGGAAATCGAAACACCGCCGCGCCAGATCCGTGCGCCCTTCGCGCGCCAGCATCCCGTCGAGCACCTCGCGCAGCCGGTGCAGATGCAGCACATCGGAAGCCGCGTAGCTCTGCTGCGCCTCGCTCAGTCTTGCAGCACCCCAGTCGGAGCTTTGCTGCTGTTTCGAGATATCCACACCCAAAAGCTCCGAGAGCAGGTATTTCAGCCCATGCCGGTCTGTATAGGTGCGCACCAGTTTCGAGGCGATCTTGGTGCAATAGACCGGCGCTGTCGTCACCCCGTAGCTGTGGCGCAGAAGCGCAATGTCAAAGCGTCCGAAGTGAAAGAGTTTCAGCACATCCGGATCGGCCAGCAGCCGGGTCAGGTTCGGCGCAGGGCGGATCTCGCGCGCGACCTGCACCAGATGCGCATGTCCATCCCCGCCCGAGAGTTGCACCACGCAAAGACGGTCCCGATGCGGGTGCAGCCCCATCGCTTCGCAGTCAATGGCCACGACGGGCCCCAGATCCAGCCCGTCAGGCAGGTCATCGGCGTGAAGGTGGACGGTCATCTTGGCCTCGGTTCTTCGTGTCGGATGTCGTGGGGCTAGGCGGGTTTGGCTGGGAAATCAAGCATTTTGGCACGTCCGACTGACGCAAGGTCAGGTCCGACAGCCCCTGAAAGCGTTTCGCAATACCCGCGCAGTCAGTCTATACTTCGTCATGACCCGCGCGGATTTCAACGATTCAGCCTCGACCAAGACCTACAGCGCTGCCGAACGGCGGCTGGATGCGGCGATCCATTACCTTGGGCTGGCCAGTGTCATGCTGGCTGTTCCCCTGCTGATCGGGGCTGCGGTGATGCGCGCGCTCTCGGATGGCAGCGGCCAACTGGTGCTGGCCGCCAGCATCTACGGGGCAACCTTCGTGGCGATGATCGGGGCTTCGGCACTGTTCAATCTGGGCCTGCGTCCGGCGCTGGACTGGCTGTTCCAGCGGCTTGACCATGCCGCGATCTATCTCAAGATCGCGGGCACCTATACGCCCTTCACACTGATCACAGGGCAGGGGCTTTGGCTTCTGGCCGGGCTGTGGGGCGCGGCGGCTTGTGGTGTGGTGCTCAAGCTGATCTCGCCCGCGCGATTCAAGGTGCTGGCGATTGCGCTCTATCTGGGGATGGGTTGGGTCGGTCTGGTGATTCTGCCAGACCTTGCACAAAGCCTGTCGCCGGTGATCGTAGGCCTGATGCTTGCGGGCGGGCTGGTCTATACGGTCGGCGTGGTGTTCTATCTGTGGCAGGCATTGCCCTATCACTTCGCGATCTGGCATGTTTTCGTGCTGGTCGCGTCATTCCTGTTCTATGCGGCGATCATGGTGCTGGTGCTGGGGGGCTGACAGTCTCTGACGGCCACTGATCGCGCGCGCGCAGCACGTCGCGCAGCAGTCCGGGCCGGTCGGTCATCAGCCCGTCCACCCCCAGATCAAGCAAGCGGTGCATCTCGGCTTCTTCATTCACGGTCCAGACCTGAACTTTCACATCTGCCGCGCGGGCGGCGCGCAGAAAGCGCGGCGTGACGACAGCCAGCCCCTTCCACGCGGCGGGGATCTGGACGACGCCGAAATCCTGCAATGCCAACGGCAGGCCCCAGCCGCGCGCGAAGAGCCGCGCGACCTGTCCATGCGCGGGCGACCACAGCAGCCCCGGCCCCAAGATTTGTCGCGCACGCGCTGTGCGGGCAGGGGCAAAGGCCCCGATGCTCACACGCGACAAGACGCCCATGCGGGTGATCAGATCGCAGAGCGGTTCTACCACAGCATCGGATTTCGCCTCGATGGTGACATGCAGGGTGGGGTGTGCCTCCAGCAGATCCTGCAGGCGCGGGATTTCCGCGCTGCCCCTTGTGCGCACCCCCTGCAATCCGTTCCAGTCCAGTTCCGCGATCTGGCGCGGATCCCCACACATCCGGGTCAAAACCGGGTCATGATGGATCACCACAACCCGGTCGCGGGTGGCATGCACATCCAGTTCGACATGGGTGAAGCCCAGCGACACGGCATGGTCAAACGCGGGCAGGGTATTTTCCTCACCCTCCAGCCCGCCACCGCGATGGGCGATGGCTATGGCACCGGGATGGGCGAGCAGGGGATGCAGATCGCGAGGGGGCATACGCGCTATCTTGCCCGGATTGATGGCCATGTCGAGAGGGGCCAGAAAATGATCTGGATCAATGCGAGGGAAAAAGGACCGAATTAGCTTTTCTGACTCTAACGGGATCGCAAACGCGCCAGTCAGGGAGGAGCGAGCATGCGAGACACAGCCTATGAAGGCCGCCTTCGAGGCGATGCGCAAGACGCTTGCGACGCGACAGACAGACCCCGTGCCGAGGCAATCAGGCGGCTTGCCCTCATGTCGCTTCTCGCAACCAAGCAGGCGCAAGCGGCGCGTTGGCCATGCCTTGTGCGTCCCGTCCATGCCCCGCGAAGCCCCGGACAGGCCAGTTTTTCCTGAGCGATCCCTGCGCCAAAGGTCGCATTTGCCAAGTCTCTGACTTGCTGCCATCATCGCCGCGGTGACACCTGACCGCGCGGGGAGGCGTGAGAATGGAGCTGCGATTCGACCGGATTCCCGAAACGGCGCTGGACTGGCACGCGCGCGGGCAGGGTGCTGCGCTGGCGACGGTTGTGGCCACCTGGGGGTCGGCGCCACGGCAGGCGGGCAGCCAGCTTGCGATTTCCGGGGCGGGCGAGATCATGGGATCTGTCTCTGGTGGTTGTGTCGAGGGCGCTGTCGTGGTCGAGGCACTGGAGGCGCTGGCCGATGGACGCCCACGCCTTCTGAGCTTCGGTGTGGCCGATGAGACGGCGTTCGAGGTGGGTCTTGCCTGCGGGGGCCGGATCGAGGTGCTGGTGGAACCTGTGGGCGCGGCCCCGGATGCGCTGGACCCCGAACTGCTGCGCGCGCTGGTCGCGGCCCGCACGGGACGCCAGCCCGTTGCCTGTGTGACCGATCTGACAAACTGGGAGCGCGCGCTTCTGACCCCCGACGCGCCCGGAATGGATGCCCGCTTTCGCGCGGACCAGTCCGGGCGGGACGAGGCCGGGCGCATGATCACGCTGCATAACCCGCCCCTGCGTCTGGTGGTTGTGGGGGGGGTGCATATCGCGCAGGCGCTGCTGCCGATGGCGCGGCTGGCAGGCTACGCCCCCACGCTTGTCGATCCGCGAGAGGCTTTCGCCTCGGGCGATCGCTTTCCGGGGGAAACGATCCTGCATGACTGGCCGGATGAGGCGCTGGAGACACTTGGCCTTGATGCGCGCACAGCCGTCGTGACGCTGACGCATGACAGCAAACTCGATGATCCCGCGATTATCGCGGCGCTGAAATCCGATGCGTTCTATCTTGGGTGCCTCGGCTCTTCCCGCACCCATGCCAAGCGGCTGGAACGGTTGCGCGCGGCGGGGCTGGATGACGCGCAGCTTGCCCGCATCCATGCGCCGGTCGGGTTGAACCTTGGCGCGCGCACACCTGCGGAAATCGCGCTTGCGACACTTGCGCAGATCACTCTTGCCTTGCGGGGCGCGCGGTGAAGTTCGGGCCCTATCCCGTCGCACAGGCCGAAGGGGCGATTCTGGCCCATTCCGTCGCCGTGGCCGGGGGACGACTGCGCAAGGGCAGGGTGCTGAGCGCGCAGGATGTCGCGGCACTTGTTGCAGATGGGCATGAAACCCTGACCCTTGCGCGGCTGGAGCCACAGGACGCGCATGAAGATACCGCCGCCATCGCCCTTGCCCGCGCATTGGTGCCCGACGCGGATGCGGCAGGGCTGGTGCTGAAGCCGGTGGGCACCGGGCGGGTCAATATCGTGGCGGCGGGGCCGGGGCTGGTTCGGCTGCAGGCGGCGCAAATCCATGCGCTCAACAGCGTCGATCCGTCGATTACTGTCGCAACCCTGCCTGATCTGATGCGCGTCGATCCGGGTGCGATGGTCGCAACGGTAAAGATCATCACCTACGGGGTTGCGGAACCGGCCCTGCATGCCGCCTGCGCGGCAGGTGCGGCCGCGCTGCGGCTTCTGCCCCCGGTGTTGCGCCATGCCAGTCTGATCCAGACCCGTGTCGATCCCTGCGAGGATGGCGCAAAGGGGCATGCCGTGACGGCGGCACGCCTGTCGCGGCTGGGTGTGAGGCTGGACCCGCCCTCGCTGGTCGCGCATCAGATCACGCCGCTTGCTGCGGCGCTGGGTGCCGCGAGGGGCGAGGTTATCCTTGTGCTGACGGGCTCTGCCACCTCTGATCCCAATGACACCGCACCGCAAGCGCTGCGGCAGGCGGGTGGAACGGTCACGCATTTCGGCATGCCGGTCGATCCGGGCAATCTGCTGTTTCTGGGCCAGCTTGGTGCGCGCCCGGTGATCGGCTTGCCGGGATGCGCGAAAAGTCCGGCGCTGAACGGGGCGGATTGGGTGCTGGAGCGGGTGATCTGCGGGTTGAAGGTCACGCCTGCCGAGATCATGGCGATGGGCGTGGGGGGCTTGCTGAAAGAAATTCCGACCCGCCCAAGACCACGCAGGCAGGGTGAGGAAGGGGGCGCGCATGTACAGGGCGACTAAGCCCAAGGTCGCATAGGCGCGGGCGGAAAACCGTGATTAGATGAACCGAATTTAGGTCTAGGGAGGACTTGATGACAAAAGTGAATATGACAGTGAATGGCCGCGCCATGAGCGCAGAGGCCGAGGGGCGCACGCTGCTGTCAAGCTATCTGCGCGAAGGGCTGGGGCTGACCGGCACGCATGTCGGCTGCGATACCAGCCAATGCGGGGCCTGTGTGGTGCTGGTGAATGGCCAGCCGGTGAAATCCTGCACGGCCTTCGCGGCGGATCTGGACGGGGCCGAAGTGACCACCGTCGAGGGCATGGCCAATCCTGATGGCAGTCTGGGCACGATCCAGCAGGCGTTTCAGGATTATCACGGCTTGCAATGCGGCTTCTGCACGCCCGGTATGGTGATGTCCACGGCAGCGCTGCTGGCAGAAAACCCCAAGCCCAGCGAAGAAGAGGTGCGCCACTACCTCGAGGGCAATATCTGCCGCTGCACGGGCTATCAGAACATCGTGCGCGCGGTGATGGCGGCGTCCGGGCAGGATGCCGGAGCCCTCGCTGCGGAATAAGCGCCGTAAGGTGCGTGCTGAGCACGCACCCTACCCAAGATCAGACGTTTTTCAGGGAGAGAGAGATGCCCAAAGATGACGGCATTGGCGCCAGCACCAAACGGCGCGAGGACGTGCGGTTTCTGACCGGAAATGGCAAATACACGGATGATATCAACCTGCGCGGACAGAGCTATGTCCATTTCCTGCGCTCGGATGTGGCCCATGGTCGGATCAACGGCATCGACACATCGGCCGCCGAGGCCATGCCCGGTGTCTTGAAAGTGTTCACGTCCGCCGATTTCGCCAGCGCAGGCGGCATCCCTTGCGGCTGGCAGGTGACTGATCGTTTCGGCCAGGTCATGCAGGAACCGAAACACCCGATTCTGGCCGAAGGCAAGGTGCGCCATGTGGGCGATCCGATCTGTGCCGTGGTGGCCGAAACCTATGAACAGGCCCGTGATGCTGCCGAAGCCATCGAGCTTGACATCGAAGAGCTTGAACCGGTCATCGACATGAAGGCTGCCTTGGCCGAAGGTGCACCCAAGGTGCATGACGATCTGACCTCGAACCTGTGCTATGACTGGGGCTTTGTCGAAGAGAACAAGGACGCCGTGAACGCCGCTTTCGAGAGCGCCGCGCATGTGGTCAGCCTTGAATTGACCAACAACCGCCTTGTGGCGAACCCGATGGAGCCGCGCGTCGCTGTCGGCGATTATGACCCATGGGGCGACAGCCACACGCTCTACACCACCAGCCAGAACCCGCATGTGATCCGGCTGTTGATGGGCGCGTTTGTGCTCAACATCCCTGAACACAAGTTGCGGGTTGTGGCGCCTGACGTGGGCGGTGGTTTCGGGTCCAAGATCTATCACTATGCCGAAGAAGCGTTTTGCACCTATGCCGCCAAGGTCTTGAAGCGGCCAGTGAAATGGACCTCGTCGCGCTCAGAGGCCTTCATTTCGGACGCGCATGGGCGTGACCACAAGACCAAGATCGAACTGGCGCTGGATGCGGACCACAATTTCACCGCGCTGCGCACGGAAACCTATGCGAATATGGGGGCTTACCTCTCGACCTTCGCGCCCTCGATCCCGACCTGGCTGCATGGCACGCTGATGGCGGGCAACTACAAGACCCCGCTGATCTATGTGAATGTGAAAGCGGTGTTCACCAACACAGTGCCCGTGGACGCCTATCGCGGCGCTGGTCGCCCAGAGGCCACGTTCCAGATCGAGCGTCTTGTGGACAAGGCCGCGCGCGAAATGGGCGTAGACCCGATTGAGTTGCGCCGCCAGAACTTCATCAAGCCTGACCAGTTCCCGTATCAGACCCCGGTTGCCGTGGTCTATGACACGGGCAACTATCACGCGACGATGGACAAGATGCTGGAACTTGCCGATTATGCGGGTTTCGAAGCGCGGCGTGCGGAAAGCGCCAAAAACGGCAAACTGCGCGGCTTCGGCATCGCCCATTACATCGAGGCTTGCGGCATCGCGCCTTCGAACCTTGTGGGCCAGTTGGGCGCGCGTGCGGGGCTTTACGAATCGGCCTCGATCCGGGTCAACGCCACTGGCTCGATTTCGGTCTATACCGGCAGCCACAGCCACGGGCAGGGGCATGAAACCACCTTCGCGCAGGTCGTGGCCGATATGATCGGGATTGATGCGACCAGCATCGAGATCCATCACGGCGACACGTCCAACACGCCGATGGGCATGGGCACCTATGGCTCGCGCTCGCTGGCAGTGGGCGGCTCGGCCATCGTCAAGGCCACCAACAAGGTGATCGACAAGGCCAAGAAGATCGCGGCCCACCTGCTTGAAGCCGCGCCCGAGGATATTGAACTCAAGGACGGCAAGTTCAGCGTGGCAGGCACGGATAAATCGGTGGACTGGTCGGGCGTCACGCTTGCAGCCTATGTGCCGCATAACTATCCGCTCGAAGACCTGGAACCGGGGCTGGAGGAAACGGCGTTCTACGATCCGTCCAACTTCACCTACCCGTCAGGCGCTTATGGGTGTGAGATCGAACTGGACCCCGAGACTGGCAAGATCGACATTCTGCGCTTCATCGCGGCGGATGATTTCGGCAATATCGTCAACCCGATGATTGTCGAAGGCCAGGTGCATGGCGGGCTTGCACAGGGGATTGGTCAGGCACTCTTGGAAAACTGCGTCTATGACGAGAATGGCCAGCTTCTGTCGGGCAGCTTCATGGATTACGCCATGCCGCGCGCCGATGATGTGCGGGGCTTCACCGTGGATCATAGCTGCGTCACGCCCTGCACGCACAATCCGCTTGGCGTGAAAGGCTGTGGCGAGGCAGGGGCCATCGGCTCGCCGCCTGCGGTGGTCAATGCGGCGATTGATGCGCTGCACCGTGCAGGCCACACCCATGTCACCCATATCGACATGCCCCTGACGCCCTCGCGCGTCTGGGCTGCGATGAACAGCTGAGGGAGGAAGAACCCATGCATAACTTCGAGTTCGTGAAACCCTCTAGCGTGGCCGATGCGGTCGCAGCTTTGGCCAATGGTGAAGCGCAGCCGCTGTCAGGTGGCCAGACGCTGATCCCGTCGATGAAGGCGCGGCTCAATGCGCCGGAAGTGCTGGTCAGCCTGACCGGGATTTCCGAGATGATCGGGGTTTCCCTTGATGGCGGCGCGCTGGTGGTGGGGGCGGCAACGACCCACGCGACCGTGGCGCAAGATGCGGCCAGCCACTTCCCCGCGCTTGCTGCACTCGCAGGCCAGATTGGTGATCCTGCAGTGCGCACACGCGGCACGCTGGGCGGGAGCCTTGCCAATAACGACCCGTCCGCCTGCTACCCGTCGGCGGTGCTGGGCACTGGTGCGACCATCGTGACCAATGCGCGCGAAATCGCCGCTGATGACTATTTCCAGGGCATGTTCACCACAGCGCTGGAAGAGGGCGAGATCATCACTGCGGTGCGCTTCCCGATCCCCGAGAGAGCGGCCTATGCGAAATTCCTGCAACCGGCCTCGCGTTTTGCACTGACGGGTGTGTTTGTCGCGAAATACGCCTCTGGCGTGCGTGTGGCGGTGACGGGTGCATCCGAAGGCGGCGTATTCCGCTGGGCCGAGGCAGAGGCGGCGCTGTCATCGAGCTTCGATGCCGATGCCATCGCGCAGCTGTCGCATCCTGCCGATGGGATGATCGCGGACCTGCATGGCACGTCCGAGTATCGCGCGCATCTGGTGCGGGTGATGACGCAGCGCGCGGTGCGCGCGGCGCACTAGGCCAAACGACACGTGCGAAAATGAGAGAGGGCCCGCGCGGCCCTCTTTTTCGTTTCCCGCTTGGCATTGGCGCGAAGATGCTTAGCTTGTGCAGCAACCGCACAGAAAACCCGGAGGCTCCATGAGCATCGACCTGCATTACTGGCCCACGCCGAATGGCTGGAAAATCTCTATCGCGCTGGAAGAAATGGGGCTGCCTTACCAGACCCATTTCGTCAATATCGGCGCGGGCGACCAGTTCAAGCCCGACTTCCTGAAAATCGCGCCCAATAACCGGATGCCCGCGATTGTCGATCCCGACGGGCCGGATGGCAAGCCGATCTCGATTTTTGAATCCGGCGCGATCCTGCAATATCTGGCGCGCAAGACCGGACAATTCGGCGGCCCGACCGAGCGGGATCGTATCGCGGTCGATCAATGGCTGATGTGGCAAATGGGTGGCTTGGGACCAATGGCGGGGCAGGCGCATCATTTCCTGAAATACGCGCCCTCGCTGGAACCGCCGCAGGATCTGCCCTATGCGAAGGACCGCTACCGCAACGAGGTGGCGCGGCTTCTGGGCGTGCTGAACAAGCAGCTTGGCGAAAACGAATATGTCGCGGGCGATTTCTATTCCATCGCCGATATGGCGATCTGGCCTTGGGCGATCCTGTGGGAGGGGCAGGAACAGACGCTCGACGACAAGCCGCATCTCGCGCGCTGGCTGGACCTGGTGGGCGCACGTCCTGCCGTGCAGAAGGGCAAAGCACTCGCCGCCGAAAAACGCTCTGATGTCCAGAAAGACCGCGAAGCGCAGAAAATCCTGTTCGGCAAACGCGATTAAGCGCGATGGGGCAGCCAGGTCTGGCTGCCCTTCTTACTCTTTCGGGGCGGAACTGTAGCGCTCGAACAGCTTGCCTTGCAGCATGAGAAATGCAAACAGCGCCAGCGGCAGCCCGAATGTGCGGAAATTCACCCAGGCGTCGGTCGTCATCGTGCGCCAGACCAGCTCATTGGCCAGCGCCATTGCCACAAACATCATCGCCATGCGCTTTGTCAGCAGCATCCAGCCTTCATGCGTCAGCGGCAGCGCGCCTTCCATGACCAGTTCCAGCCAGCTTTGACCGCGTGCAAGGCCAATGAACAGTAGCGTCGCGAAAATCCCGTAGACCGCCGTGGGCTTCATCTTGAAGAAGCGCTCATCGTTCAGCCAGACCGTCAGCCCGCCGAAGATCACCACCATGACCAGTGTGACAAGCTGCAATCGGCTCAATCGACCCGAAAGCTTCCACAGCAGAAAGGTCGCGAATGCCATCAGCGGGATGAATGCCGCTGTCAGCAGGATGAAGGCGTCATATTCCGTGTCATTGATCAGGAATGTCTGCCCGCGCGTGGTGATGTAGCCCACGAAAAACAGGAATACCGGCCCCAGTTCCAGACCGATCTTGACCGCAGGCGACACCTGTTTCTCTGACATCGAATTTCCTCTCAGGTCATTGCCCCGGTCTTATCGCGACTCAAGAGGCGATGCGCAACACCACATCACGTCCGCGCCTGGAGTAGCGCAGTTCATTTTCGCTGATCGCGGTGACACTTCCGTTATCCAGCGAATCCCCGACCCGGACCGTGACCACGCGCCCATTCGACAGCCGCACCAGCGCCCGGCGGCTTGAGGATGTCCCCATCACCCCGATCAGGTTGATCTGGCGCAGATTGATGGCGCGGGCCTGCGTCGCCTCGCGCGCGACAGAGGCCGAGGACGGGATGGGCGGTGCTGCGGGCACGGCCGCCCGCGCAGTCTGGACCGGGGCCTGCGCAGCAGGGGCGGGGGCTGCCGCCACTGCGGCGGGTGTCTGGGTTGTGCTGCGCGGCTGCGCGGCACGCAAGGCGCGCTGCACCACGGCGGCGAATTGACTGGGACGCGCACTGGGCCGCGCCGATGCGGCCACGGCCAGCGCCGTTCCCTCGATCTCTGGTCCGGTCTCTGCCGCGCGTGCAGCTTCTGCCAGATCCGTCACGGCAGCGGGCCGCGCCGCCGGACGCAAGGCAGTCAGCGCAACGCCGCCCGGAGGCGGCGTGTCAAGCTCGGCCTGATCTGCGCTCGGATCAGGCGCAGGTTCGTCATTTGTCGGCGGTGCAAGGGCCTCTGAGTCGATATCCACGGCAGCGGGTTCAGGGGCTGGTGGTTCGGGGGTCAGTCCCGCCGGGCGGGCAGGTGGCACCACGGCAGGCCGTCCCTCGGTCACGACGATTTCAAGCGTGCTCTCGTCCAGCGGGTCGAGTGCAGAGTCTGGCGCTGCCAGCGTTTCGGGCGCTGCGTCCGGCGCGATTTCAGCCTCTGGTGTGTCCGCCAGCTCGGTTGTCAGCTCAGCCTCTGCGGCATCTGCGGTCTCTGCGGTCTCTGCAGCCTCTGCGGCCTCGTCACTAGGCTCGGATGCCGTCGCGGCCTCTGTCTCGGGCGCCAATCCCTCGGGCCGCGTGGGCGGGACAACTGCCGGGGTGCCTTCGGTCACGTCAATCTCAAGCTCGGCTTCCCCTTCGGGCAAGGCAAGTCCGGTCTCGGTGTCGGCTTCCGGTGTGGGCGCTGTCGCCTGATCGGGGGTCGCTTCCAGCGCCAATATGGCCTGCTCCACCTCGGAGCGCGTCGGCGGCAGGGGGTCGGCACCGAAAGGCGCGGGGGGCAACGGGGCCTCTGGAAGCGGCAAATGGTCTTGCGGGGCCAGCAAAGCAGAAGACCGCACCCCGGCAACGCGTCCCGTCGGCTGTTCAATCTCGGCAACTGGCGCAGCGTCCAGGGATGCGTCCGGTTGCTGGGCGGCTTCCTCAACGGGTGCCGGCTCTGGCGCATCAAGCGGAAGCTGTTGTGCCGCGTCCTCAAGACCCAGTGCGGCCTCGATGTCGTCCATGCTCTCGGGGAAAACAGCCTCGGGCTCTGCCTGACTTGTTTCCAGCGGTGCAGAGGCGGCTGGCGGCTCTGCCTGTTCCGCGATTTCGGGGGCAACCGGACCGGTGTTCAGAAAATACGCCACCCAGATCGCTGCGGCGACAAGGATCAGCCCGATCCCGGCAAGTATCAGCAGCGCACGCTGCGGCACCGCACGCGTGGTGTCGATCTGTCCGCGCGCTCCGAAAATTGTCAGCCGTTCCGCCTCTGTTGCCGGAACTGCCGACTTTCCACCTGCGCGCGCCTGCAAGGTCTCGAGCGGGTCCTTGCGCTCGGTCAACCCTGCTGCGGGACTCATCTTGATCGGATAGGGGCTCTTGGCGTCCGGGGTGGACCGGGCCTTACCCTTGTCCGCAGCGGGCTTCTCGGCCGGCACCGGTGCCGACGCGATGCTGGTCGCCTTCTTTGAGGTCGCCAGTGTTGTAGTTGACTGTGTTGTAGTTGGCTCTGTCGTGGTTGGCTGTGTCGTGCTCGCCGGTTTTTCCACCGTCGCAGCCCCAAGCACCTTGGTCAGTCCGCCAAGCTTGCTTTTCGACAAATTCTGTGCACCTGCAAGCTTCGCGCGCAGACCGCCCAGCAGATTGGAGGCAGGTTTCGCTTCCTCCGCTTTTGCCGCTGGCGCGTCTGGCACCGTGGGCGCGGCGCGGCGTGAGCGAAAGGAAACCGGGTTCTCGGCTGGTGCGTCCGCACTCGGTTCGGGCGCGGCGGTCGCTTTCACAGGCGACTGCTTGGAGGGCAGAACGTCCGTAAGTTTCTGCCTTGCGCGGTCGAGCGCACTCATCCCCTCTGCCAACGGTCCTGCAGCGGGCGTCCGGGTTTCTGACGCGGCCTTTGCCGCGCGCAGTTTCGCAAGCAGCGCGGATTTGCGCTGATCCGCAGCCGCCTGACCGAACCTTGCGCCCTCTGGAACAGATGTAGCGGGCACGACAGGCGATGGGGCGGCCGGTGCCGGGATGACAGGTTCAGGCGCGGGTTCTGGCTTGTCTGTGGCCTTGGCATCCGGCTTGTCCGCAGTCGCGCTCTCGGTTGCGTCGGTACCCGCTTCGAGATCGTCCTCGTCCGTATCGTCACCATTCCCGGCATCTGTGGACGTATCGTCGGCAGTTGTTTTCCGCTTCTTTCTCGATTTGGCCTTCTTCTCTACAGGCGCGTCAGGTTCTGATGTCGCCTTGGTCTCAGCTTTCGGCGCTGTTTCCTTGGGCGCTTCGGGCACCGATTCGGGCTCGGGTTTCGCCTCTGGCTTTGACGCTTCATCAGCCGCTTCCGCGAGATCGGCCTGCAATTCAGGCTCCGGGGTTTTCACCAGTTCCGGCTCAGGCAGATTGGCAATCCCGGTTTCGCGCAGAACGTCCTGATCGCGCTCCAGCAGCGACAGGTCGCCGACAATCTCGCGTGCGCCCCGCGTCGGGCCGAAAAACGGCTCTTGCGGGAAGCCGCCATTGACCGGGGCCGCGACACTGCTGACGGGGTTCAGATCGAAACTGCGGGCGAAATCTTCGGCCTCGACCAGCGTCTCGCGGGCCACGACTGCCACATGGGCCATGCCGTCGGTCACAGTCCAGTCGAAATCCAGCTCCTCGACCAGATAGGGGGTGCGGCCTGCAAGCTGTGCGCGGATTTCATGGCCCTGCATCTCGCGGTTGCGCGCTGCGACCGGCAGATCGCAGAACAGGATCTGTTCATCGGGCACAACAAGCTTGGTGCGCACACCTTCCGGGGCAAGCGCAGAGGCGATCTTGGCCAGCCCCTGCATCTGCACATCCATATCCGCAGCATCAGGCGCGACAGCGCCAACGCGCAACCAGCCGGTTGTGTCGCGTTGCCAGAGTGTGATGCCGTCGTCAGTCAGGCCAAGAGCAAAATTCGGTTTCATGTCTGGCCTTTAGCACAGGAAGTCACATGATCGGGAGTCACAAATCCCTCAGTCTCGGAAACCGGGGCGAAAAATCGCCCATCTGGTCGGACATCTGCGCGCACAGGGCCGTGAGCCCCATGCGCGCAGGCGGGTTATGCCGTGGCCTTGGCCAGCGCCTGATCCAGATCGGCAATGATATCCTCGGGATCTTCCAGCCCGATCGACAGGCGCACGACATCCGGCGCAGCTCCTGCCGCGATCTGCTGGGTTTCGGTCAACTGCCGGTGCGTGGTCGAGGCCGAATGGATGATCAGGGACCGCGTATCGCCAAGATTGGCCACATGGCTGAACAGATTGACGGAATCGATCAGTTTCACACAGGCTTCATAGCCCGCCTTGAGCGAGAAGGTGAACAGCGCTGACGCCCCTTTGGGGCAAATCTGTGCCATCCGATCATGATAAGGCGACGAGGGCAGGCCCGCATAGGTGACATAGGCCACGCGCGGGTCGTTCTCCAGCCATTGCGCCACCTTCACCGCATTGGCGCAATGGCGATCCATCCGCAGCGAGAGTGTCTCGATGCCCATCAGTGTGTAATGTGCGGCTTGCGGGTTCATCGTCATGCCCAGATCGCGCAACCCGATGGCGATGGAATGGAAGGTGAAGGCCAGATGCCCGAAGGTTTCATGGAATTTCAGACCGTGATAGGCGGGTTCAGGGTCCGAGAAGGACGGAAACTTGCCATTCGACCAGTTGAATTTGCCCGAATCGATGATGCAGCCGCCGGTGACTGTGCCGTTGCCGGTCAGATATTTGGTCAGCGAATGGACAACCAGCGTCGCGCCATGCTCGATGGGGCGGCACAGATAGGGGGTGGCGGTGGTGTTATCCACGATCAGCGGAATACCATTGCGGTCGGCAATGGCGGCCAGCGCATCCAGATCGGTGATATAGCCGCCCGGATTGGCGATGGACTCGCAGAAAATCGCGCGGGTGTTGTCGTCAATCGCGGCTTCGACCGCTGCCAGATCATCCGTATCGACGAATTTCGCCGACCAGCCAAAGCGCTTGATCGTCTGGCTGAACTGCGTGACCGTCCCACCATAGAGCCGGTTGGACGAGACAATATTCAGCCCCGGTCCCATCAGCGGAAACAGCGCCATGATCTGCGCCGCATGGCCAGAGGAACAGCAGACCGCCCCAGCGCCACCTTCAAGCGTCGCCATGCGTTCCTGCAGCGCCGCCACGGTCGGATTGGTCAGGCGCGAGTAGATATAGCCCACTTCCTGCAGGTTGAAGAGTGCCGCAGCATGATCCGCGTCACGAAAGACAAAGGCCGTTGTCTGGTAGATCGGCACTTGCCGCGCGCCAGTGGCAGGATCGGGCCGTGCGCCCGCATGGATCTGCAAAGTGTCGAAACCGGGCTGCCTGTCGCTCATCGCCATTCCTCCGCTAGTGGCTGTCGCGGGGAAGCTAGACGAGGGCTCGACGCAGGGCAAGTGTGGAGTGCGACCTGTCGTCGCGCTCAGGCCGCTTCTGACGCCTTCTCGGGGGTGGGCGCAGGTTTCGCCTCGGTTTTCGCAGGTGCTGGCAGGGCTTTTGCCTCATCCGGCATCTGCTCGGGCAACTCGATGGTGAAAGTGCCCTCTTCGGGATAGATCGTGATCCGCGCCTTGGGGCTCAGACCGGCAAGGATATTGTTCAATTCCTTCTGGGCCCGCATGACCGTCTCGCGCTGGGTTTCGCGCTTGATCGCTGGCGCGCTGTCTTTCGTGCCAAACAGAAACTTGAACATGGCAATATCCTCTTGTGATGATCATGCTGGGTTTACACGTTCAACCCGTCTTGGGAAAGGGGCTGTGCCGCAGTGCAGCGCCGTTTGCGCCATCACAACATGGTCAGAAAAACCCGCCCGCGGCTGTGCCCGGCAGATGATCATGTCACGCCGGGCACAGATCGGCCCCATTCCGGTTTCGCTCACCGAAAGGGCCAGTCCGGGTCGCCAGTCCTGTTCGCGAGGCCAGACCCGCACCCCGTACTCAGCGGCAATCGTGCTGAAACTCGGCATCTTGTCGCTCATTTCCAGCCCTCAGGGCTTGCAACCGCTCACGGCTGCGCGATTTTTTACCGTTGGGCTTTGAATTCCCGCTGGCTAGGCGGTAAGAAACTTGCGAATGGGTCTTTGCCACGCGGCCAATCGGGTCAGGTGTGGCGCAAAAACGGGCCGGGTCAATTGGAGGCAAGACAGCAGATGACGTCACTGGGTCATTTCGGAGCAACCGTTGCAGTCGCGGCAACATTTCTTGTGACAGGGCTGACCGCTACGGCTCAGGCGCAGGAATCCACCAATCGCGTCGCGGCAGAGACGGATTGGAGCGTTTTTGTCGAAACCAGCCCGACCAAGGAATGTTGGGCGGTTTCGGCACCGCGAGAGACCGTCAACACGCGCGGCGGGCAACCGGTGCAGGTGCGGCGCGGGGATATCCTGCTTTTCGCCACCTACCGGCCGGGCCGCAGCGCGCCGGAGATCTCTTTCACCGGGGGCTATCCTTTCGCGCCGGATTCGACAGTTGGTGTGACCATTGGCACCAATGAATTTCAGCTCTTTGTCGATGGGCAATGGGCCTGGGCCGGTTCGCCCGAAGATGACCAGCGCCTGTTTGCCGCGATGCGGGGCGGTGCCGAAGCTGTCCTGACCGCGCGTTCCTCGCGCGGGACGAATACGCGTGACACATTCTCGCTGTTCGGATTCACCGCCGCTTCCGAGGAAGCTGGCCGCCAATGCGCTGATTGAGTCTGGCTGCTGCGCCTAGTTGCGCGGCGGGCGGCTTTTATAGACCGGCAGGCACCAGCCATAGAGCATGGAGCCTGCCCTGAGTGCGCAGGTCGTGATCCCGCACGCCAGCAGGACCACCAGCATCGAGTCGGTAATTTGTGCAAGTGCAAGTGCCGCCAGCGCCCCGCTGAAAGCGGCCGTGGCGTAAAGCTCGCCCTTTTTCAGCACCAGCGGCACCTCGTTGCACACGACATCGCGCATCAACCCGCCGAATGTGCCTGTGGCCACCCCCATGATCAGCACGATGGGCCAGCCTTGCCCCATGCCCATCGCGACGCCCACACCCGCAGGCACAGCCACCCCAAGCGCCAGCGCATCCAGCCATTCCAGCGTCCGGATCCGCGATTCCAGCAGATGCGCGGTGAAGAATACAAGCACCGCCGCGATAGATGCCGACAGGATCATCCCCGGATCGGCCACCCAGAACACCTGATCGCGGTTCAGGATCACATCGCGGATCGTGCCGCCGCCCACCGCTGTCAGACAGGCCAGAAACACGAAGCCCACAATATCAAGCTGCGCGCGCGATGCGGCCAGCGCGCCGGTCAGCCCGAAGATGAACACCGACGCGTAATCCAGCCCTTGCAACAGGGTCATGTCTTGGCCGGTTTGTAGGGCGCCATACCCGCGCGCGCCAGTTCATCGGCGCGCTCGTTTTCCGGGTGCCCGGCATGACCCTTGACCCATTCCCAGGTCACCTTGTGCTGCGCCTGCGCCGCGTCCAGCCGTTGCCACAACTCGACATTCTTCACCGGTTTTTTGTCCGCCGTGCGCCAGCCATTGCGTTTCCAGCCGTGAATCCAGCTTGTGACCCCGTTTTTCACATAAGCGCTGTCGGTGACAATCGTGATCTCGCTCGGCTGACGCAGGGTTTCCAGCGCAGTGATCGCGGCCATCAATTCCATGCGGTTGTTGGTGGTATCCGCTTCACCACCCGAGAGTTCACGCTCCTTGACGATCTCGCCGCCGCGCATCGCGCGCATCAAAACGCCCCAGCCACCGGGGCCGGGATTGCCCGAACAGGCCCCGTCCGTATAAGCGATCAGATCAGGCATCGAGGCCAACATATCCGGGCAGGGCGGCCACACGCTTCAGCCAGGCGCGCAGGGCAGGGAAGGGCGCAAGGTCATACCCCCCCCGCGACTCTGCGGTATGCGTATAGGCATAGAGACAAATATCCGCGAGGCTCACATCGCCCCCCACCAGCCAATCGCGCGTGGCCAGATGGTCCTCCATGATCTGCAACAGCGCGCTGCCGCTTGTCAGCAATTCCGCCAACCGATCCGGCGTGGCCTGTGCCTTTCGGTGCGGGTAATTCAAGAGCGCGGCGCGCACGGCGATCATGCCTTCATGCTGGTTCTGTTCCCAGAACATCCAGGACAGCATGCGTGCGTGATTCAGGGCATCTGCAGGCACGAACGGCGTCCCTTGCCCCAGATAGCACAGGATTGCGTTGGATTCGGGCAAAAGCGTGCCATCCTCCAGTTCCAGCACCGGGGCCTTGCCGAAGGGCAGCTTGCCGTCTGCCTTGGCCTGCGCCAGCGTCTCCCAGCCATACTCGACATCGATCAAGTCGGCTTTCAGGCCCAATAGGGCCAGCAGTAGCCGCACCTTGTAGCTGTTGCCCGACGAGGGCATGTTGAAAAGACGCATGAGCCGCTCCTTGCCTGAGATGGCCAAGGCTTAGCCCAGCCACAGCCCCAAGGCCAGAGCCAGCACGACACCGGCAGTCAAGATCAGGCGCAAGCGCATCCACCAGCCCGGTGTCAGTCCCCAGAAGCTGAATTGCCAGTCGATCCGCAAAAGCGCCAGATACCCCACCAGAAGCGCACTCAGCGCTTGTGATGCGCCGCCGCCGACCATGAAGAACACCCAGAGCGCGGGCAGGACCGAGAGCGCATAGCCGCTGAAACGGTCCTCGGCACCCCGCGCGGCAAAGCCCCAGAGCACACCTGACATGAAGCTCAGAATCACCGATCCATAGGCGATCAGCACATAAGGTCCGGTAAAACGCGGCCCGAGTGTCGCGAGGGTCAGATCCTGCAGCGCCGGGATCAGGATCGTCGCCACGCCCCAGCCAAAGGGCAGAAGCCCCGCCAGACCCAAGACAAGCGCCGGACGCGGGATGCTCATGCAGGCTCGCGCAACACGCGTGGCACCTTGAACTCGACGCGCTCTTTCGCGGTCTCGACCAATTCCACGGTCACGTCAAAGCGGTCGCGGAAAGCGTCGATGACCTCATTCACCAACTCCTCCGGGGCCGAAGCCCCCGCCGTAATCCCGACACTGCGAATCCCGTCCAATGCGCGCCAGTCGATCTCGGACGCGCGCTGCACCAGTTGGGCATAGGCGCAACCCTTGGCGCGGCCCACTTCGACCAGCCGCTGCGAATTCGACGAATTGGGCGCGCCGATCACCAAAAGCGCGTCGATCAGCGGCGCAATTGCCTTGACCGCTTCCTGCCGGTTGGTGGTGGCATAGCAGATGTCTTCCTTATGCGGCCCGACA
>JAFIEL010000194.1 GCA_020832585.1 Natronohydrobacter sp.
TTGCGCCCAGCCAGCCCGATCCGGGTTACGCTGCGCAGGACCCGCACAGCAAACGGCTGTTCGACGCGAATGACTGGCGCAATTTCACCATCACGGCTGAGGATGTCGCCCGTTCCCGCCGCGCCTATTTCGCCAATATCAGCTATCTCGACGACAAGATCGGCGAGATCCTCGATGTGCTGGAATCCACGCGGCAAGAGGCGGTGATCGTCTTTGTGTCAGACCACGGCGACATGCTGGGCGAGCGCGGCCTATGGTTCAAGATGAGCTTTTATGAGGGCTCTGCCCGCGTGCCGCTGATGATCGCCACCCGAGAGGGGGCAGGGCGTTCGGTCGCGGACCCGGTTTCAACGCTGGACGTGCTGCCCACGCTGGCCGATCTGGCGGGGATTGACCTGTCCGACATCGCCCCCTGGACCGATGGCGAAACCCTGCTGCCGCTGATGCAGGGTGCTGCCCGCACCAGCCCGGTCGCGATGGAATATGCCGCCGAAGGCTCGATCACCCCGCTTGTGGGCTTGCGCGTGGGGCGCTGGAAATACACCGCCTGCCGCGCTGATCCCGAACAGCTTTTCGATCTGGACGCCGACCCGCAAGAGCGCGTCAATCTGGCGACCGACCCCGCCCATGCCGACACGCTGGCCAACCTGCGCACACAGGCACAGGCGCGCTGGGATCTGGACCGTTTCGACGCAAACGTGCGCGAAAGTCAGGCACGCCGCTGGGTCGTCTATGAAGCGCTGCGCAACGGGGCCTATTTCCCCTGGGATTTCCAGCCGCTGCAACAGGCCTCCGAGCGCTACATGCGCAACCATATGGATTTGAACGTCGTCGAAGAAAACCAGCGTTTTCCAAGGGGGGAATGATGCGCGCACAACCCAAAGCCAGCCATTTCATCGCCGGGGAATGGATTGAGGATACCGCAGGCGCGGTGATCGAATGTATCTATCCCGCCACGGGCGAGGTGATCGCCCGCCTGCACGCTGCCACCCCCGCCGTGATCGACCGCGCGCTGAATGCCGCGCGCGAAGCACAGGCCGACTGGGCCGCCCTGCAACCGGTGGAACGCGGCCGCATCCTGCGCCGCGCCGCTGACCTGCTGCGCACCCGCAACCGCGAATTGTCGGAACTCGAAACGCTGGACACTGGCAAACCGCTTCAGGAAACGCTGGTCGCCGATGCAGCCTCCGGCGCGGATGCGCTGGAATATTTCGCGGGCTTCGCCGCAACCGTCACCGGCCAGACCATCCCGCTGGGGCGCGACATGGCCTATACCTTGCGCGAACCCCTGGGCGTCTGCGCGGGGATTGGGGCCTGGAACTACCCGATCCAGATCGCCTGCTGGAAAGCCGCGCCTGCGCTGGCTTTCGGCAATGCGATGGTGTTCAAACCCTCGGAAGTCACGCCCCTCTCGGCGCTGGCCTTCGCGGAAATCCTGATGGAAGCGGGCCTGCCTGCGGGCCTGTTCAACGTCGTGCAGGGCCGCGGCGAGGTCGGCGCGGCGCTCTCCTCTGACCCGCGCGTGGCCAAGGTCTCGCTGACAGGCTCGGTGCCCACAGGGCGCAAGGTCTATGCGGCGGCAGGTGAAGCGCTGAAAGCGGTGACGATGGAACTGGGCGGCAAATCGCCCCTGATCATTTTCGAGGATGCCAGCCTTGACGATGCCGTGGGCGCGGCGATGCTCGCGAATTTCTACTCTGCTGGGCAGATCTGCTCGAACGGCACGCGGGTGTTCGTCCACCGCGCGGTCAAGGACGCCTTTCTTGAGAAACTCGCCACCCGCGCGGGCAAGATCACCTTGGGCGATCCGCTGGATGAGGCCACGCAGATGGGGCCGCTGGTGTCTGACGCGCAGATGGCGCGCGTTCTGGGCTATATAGATCAGGGCAAGGCGGAAGGCGCGCGGCTGGTCTGCGGCGGGGCAAGGGCAGGGGATACGGGCTGTTTCGTCCAGCCTACCGCCTTCGCCGATGTCACCGACGACATGACTATCGCCCGCGAAGAGATTTTCGGCCCGGTCATGGCGGTTCTGGATTTCGAGGATGAGGCCGAGGTCGTCGCGCGCGCCAATGCCACCGAATACGGGCTGGCGGCGGGCGTCTTCACCCGCGACATCACCCGCGCACACAGGGTCATCGCGCAGCTTCAGGCCGGCACATGCTGGATCAACGCCTATAACCTGACCCCGGTCGAAATGCCCTTCGGCGGTGTGAAAGCCAGTGGCGTGGGCCGCGAGAACGGCCATGCGGCGCTCGAACACTATACCCGCGTCAAGTCGGTCTATCTGGGTCTCGGCCCGGTCGACGCGCCTTACTGACCCGGTTTGATCCAACGGACGCGCCCCCTTCGGGGCGCGAAGAGATTGTTTTGGCATGGCTTTGCCATGCGCGCGCGCAATGGATGGATGAAGATGACAGAGGCGGATTACATCGTCGTGGGGGCCGGATCGGGCGGCTGTGCCGTGACTTACCGGCTGGCAGAGGCCGGCCATTCCGTGCTGGTCGTGGAAGCAGGCGGCAGCGATGCGGGCCCCTTCATCCAGATGCCGGGCGCGCTGTCCTACCCGATGAACATGCGCCGCTATGACTGGGGCTTTCAGTCAGAACCCGAACCGCATCTGGGCGGCCGGGTGCTGGCCACCCCGCGCGGGCGCGTCATCGGGGGCTCATCCAGCATCAATGGCATGGTCTATGTGCGCGGCCATGCCCGCGATTATGACCATTGGGCCGAGTCCGGCGCGCAAGGCTGGAGCTACGCCGATGTGCTGCCCTATTTCCAGCGCATGGAAGACTGGCATGGCGGCGACGCGTCGGAATGGCGGGGCAAGGGCGGTCCATTGCATGTCAGCCGCGGCAAGCGCGACAATCCGCTCTTTGATGCTTTCATCGAAGCCGGACGACAGGCGGGCTACCCTGTGACGCCGGACTATAACGGCGCGCAGCAGGAAGGTTTCGGCGCGATGGAGGCCACGATCTGGCAGGGAAGCCGCTGGTCCGCAGCCCGTGCCTATCTGCGCCCCGCCCTTGCCACAGGCCGCGCAAAACTGGTGCGCGGCGAAGTGGCCGAGGTGACATTCGACGCCGCCAACCGCGCAACTGGCGTGCGCCTCACCGATGGCCGCACCCTGACCGCCCGCGCCGAAGTGGTGCTCGCGGCATCCAGCATCAACACCCCGAAACTCCTGATGCTGTCGGGGATCGGTCCCGCCGCCCATCTGGCCGAGCATGGTCTGCAGGTCCGCGCCGACCGCGCAGGCGTCGGCCAGAACCTGCAGGACCATCTGGAACTCTACCTGCAATATGCCGCCCGACAGCCGATCACGCTCTATAAATACTGGAACCTGCCCGGCAAGGCCTGGGTTGGCGCGCAATGGCTGTTCCTGCGCCGTGGTCCGGGCGCGTCCAACCAGTTCGAAGCCTGCGCCTTCATCCGGTCACAGGCAGGCATCGACTACCCAGATATCCAGTATCATTTCCTGCCCATCGCCGTGCGCTATGACGGGCAGGCCGTGGCCGAGGGGCATGGTTTCCAGACCCATGTCGGCCCGATGCGCTCGAAAAGCCGCGGCTGGGTGAAACTGCGCTCTGCAGACGCGAAGGACGCCCCGCGCATCCAGTTCAATTACATGAGCCACCCTGACGACTGGGACGAATTCCGCCGCTGCATAAGGCTCACGCGCGAGATCATGGGCCAGCCTGCGTTCGCCCCCCATGTGCAGCATGAAATCCAGCCGGGGGCCGATGTGCAATCCGACGCGGCGCTCGATGATTTCATCCGCGCCCATGTCGAGAGCGCCTATCACCCTTGCGGCACTGCGAAAATGGGGCGTCGTGATGACCCTCTCGCCGTGGTCGACCCCGAAGGCCGCGTGATCGGCGTCGATGGCCTGCGCGTGGCCGACAGCTCGATCTTCCCGCGCATCACCAATGGCAACCTGAACGCGCCCTCGATCATGACCGGCGAGAAGATCGCCGACCATATCCTCGGGCGGCGTCTGCCGGGGGCCAATCTGGAACCCTGGATGCACCCGGACTGGAAAACCGCGCAGCGCTAGTATTTGCCACCCGACACAAGATACCCACTGCAGGCGTCAAGCCTGGAGCAAAGGGTCACGGAATAATCCCCCGCGCGGAACCAAGGCGCGCTCGCGCCGCCGCCGGGCCGAACTGCCCCTTTACTTCAGGACGCCGGTCCCGCGCCCCCGCGCCATCCGCCGGTACCACCCGGTCAGCAGCAGCGGCGTCAGATACATCGGGATCTGATAGACGCCGATAAACAGCAACAGGCTCTCCACAGCACCCCCCGGAAGCACGCCCAGAAACAGCGCCACATTGCGGTTCCCCGCCGTGATGCCCATGGCGGGTGCCGCCTCGGGTGTGCGGCGCGCGGCCAGGGCACTGACCCCGATCTGCAGCGCCAGATTGGCCAGCATCACAACCGCCAGCACCCCCCAGAACCCGCCGCCCCCCATTAGCGCAGGCCCCACCGCCGACATCAGCGCCACCACCACCACGCCCAGAACGATCGCGGCCAGACCGTCCAGCGCTGCCTCCATCGCCGCACCCCCGCGCAGGATATTGCCAAGGCGCAGCGCCAGAGCCAGCCCCCCGGCCAGCACGATCAGCGCCAGCAACTCGACCACCGCCCGGATCACTGCGACCGGCGTCCCGAAAGCGGGGATGAACCAGAAGAC
>JAFIEL010000195.1 GCA_020832585.1 Natronohydrobacter sp.
GATAGAGCCCTTCATAAACCGCATTGGCGCGGAACATCGGAAAGACGAAATCGCGGACGAATTCTTCGCGCAGATCCTCGATGAAGATGTTTTCCGCCGGGATGCCCAGCATCAGGGCCTTCTCGCGCGCGGGTTCCAGTTCCTCGCCCTGCCCCAGATCGGCGGTGAAGGTCACGACCTCGCAATCATATTCGGTCTTGAGCCATTTGAGGATGATCGAGGTATCAAGCCCGCCCGAATAGGCAAGCACGACTTTCTTTGGCTTCGATTTTGGGGCGGACATGGGGACTCCGGGTGCTGAATGGGTCTTTTGCGCTCTCGTCTATTGCGTTGGGCGACATGCTGCAAGGGCTGCGGGGCTTTGCGCGGGGTTCAGATGTGCTAAGGCTGGGGCAAAAGCGGAGGGCAGGATGCAAGAGGCGCTGGAACTGGGACGCGGGGTGATCCATCCGTGGCATCTGGATCATTTCGGGCATATGAATGTGCGCCATTACGCGCCGTTTTTCGATGATGCGGTCTATCACATCTGGGCGCGGATGGGTTTGGGCTATGCGATGATGCAGGCGGAACACGGGCTGCATATGGTCACGGCAGAGGCGCGCACGAGTTTCGTGACGGAGTTGCGCGCGGGCGATCTGGTGGTGATCACCGGGGCGGTGGCGCGGATCGGAACGAAAAGCTGCACACTGGCGCTCTCGATGCGCCATGCCAAGACGGGGGTGGAACATGCGCGCTACGAGGTGGTGGAGGTGATGTTTGACCCGGCCACGCGGCGGGCAGCGCCCATGCCCGAGGCGATCCGCGCGCGGCTGGCCGAATGGGTGCGCGCATGAGCGGGTTTGTCGCGGATGCGCGCGCGGCGGAAGCGGCGCTGCGAGAACTGTTCCCGCCGACCCCGCTTCTACGCAATGACTATCTGTCAGAGCGGTTCGGCGCGGATATCTGGCTGAAACGCGAGGATCTGAGCCCGGTGCGCAGCTACAAGATCCGCGGGGCCTTTACCGCGATGCGCAAGCGGTTGGCCACGCACCCGGACAGCCGTCATTTCGTTTGTGCAAGTGCTGGCAATCACGCGCAGGGTGTGGCCTTTGCCTGTCGTCATTTCGGGCTGCAGGGCACGATTTTCATGCCGGTGACGACGCCGCAGCAGAAGATCATGAAAACCCGCACTTTCGGCGGCGAGATGGTCGAGATCCGGCTGGTGGGGGATATTTTCGACCAGTCGCTGGCCGCGGCGCAGGCGTTCTGCCTTGAGGAAGGGGCGCATTTCCTGTCGCCTTTTGACGATGCGGATGTGATCGAGGGACAGGCCAGTGTGGCGGTCGAGATGCTGGCGCAACTGGGGCGCGCACCGGATATGGTGATCCTGCCTGTGGGCGGGGGCGGGCTGAGTGCAGGCGTCACGCGCTATCTGCGCGAGACAGCGACACCAAGCGCGCTGCGCTATGTCGAGCCTGCGGGCGGGGCCAGTCTGCAGGCCGCGCTGGCGGCGGGGGCCCCGGTGACACTGGGCCGGCTGGACAGTTTCGTGGACGGGGCGTCTGTCGCGCGGATCGGGGGGCTGACTTTTGCGCAATTGCGCGATGTGGACCCGGCGCATCTGCTGATCGCGCCAGAAAACCAGATCTGCGTGACCATGCTGGAGATGCTGAATGTCGAGGGCATCGTGCTGGAACCGGCGGGGGCGCTGTCGGTTGATGTGCTGCCGATGCTGGCGGACGCGGTCGCGGGCAGGACTGTGGTCTGTGTCACCTCTGGCGGGAATTTCGATTTCGAGCGCCTGCCCGAGGTCAAGGAACGCGCGATGCGCCATCAGGGCACCAAGAAATACCTGATGTTGCGCCTGCCGCAGCGACCCGGTGCCTTGCGCGATTTTCTGGAAACGCTGGGGCCCGAGGATGATATCGCGCGATTCGAGTATCTGAAAAAGACCGCGCGCAATTTCGGCACCGTCCTGATCGGGATCGAGACAGTGCGGCCCGAGAATTTCGAGGGGCTGTTTGCGCGGATGGAAGCGACGGGCTTCACCTTTGCCGATATTACCGATGATGAGGTGATCGCGGGTTTCGTGATCTGACACAATCGGCGCGGGCTGAGGCACGGCGTAACCTGCGGCACGGCTGGTCGCCCCGCACTGGATTTGCTCTGCCCCCCCTCCGGCCGCGGGGTGGATTGTCACCCATTTTACGCAAGACGGCGCGCGTCCGATCAAGCGGACCCGGCCCGGTGGCCAGACCCGGCAGGGCTGGATGACGCGGGATCTGTGGCCGGAAAGGGGACTGGCCGGGGGTGTTATCCGGCCATCTTGCGACGCCAGTCGCTTGCAAAAACGGCACAGGTGCGGGGCAGCAGCACCGCAAGTTTCGCTTGCTGTTCGGCAGAATCGCGCCCTTCGGCTGCACGCTGTTCGCCCTCTTCGCACAGCGCGGAGATCTCGTCAAAGCCAAGGTTCAGGGCCGCGCCCTTGAGGAAGTGAAACTCTTCGCGCAGGGTTTTTGCATCCTGCGCGGCGAGCAGCCTGTGCTGTGCCTGCCCGACTTCGTCGAGGAAAATATCCACCACTTCGGCAATGCCATCTTCGCCGAAGTCATCATAAAGTTCTGCCAGTCGTGCCCAGTTGATCATCTTCGCTTCCGTCGCTGTGTCGAGGCCCCGTATAGACGCGATGCGCTAACCGAGCCTTACCATGCCTGCAAGAAAAGTATCAGATTTTAATCTTTCACCGAACCTTAAGGCCGGAGTGCGATAAGCGTGTGAAAGGCTGCAGCGGTGCAAGTTGAAAACGGGTTTGTATGTGCAACAGAAAATGACGGATATGGCGCGCGCGCGCTTGCCTGCGAAAAGGGCGCTGATCGTGGATGACAGTCGCGCGCAGCGGATGATCTTTGCGCGGCACCTGCAGCAATGGGGCTATCAGACTGAAGAGGCCGCTTGTGGTCAGGAAGCGCTGCACAGATGCGGCGATACCCATTTCGACCTGATCCTGTCGGACTGGATCATGCCGGGTATGGACGGGCTGGAATTCTGTCGTGCCTTTCGCGCCCTGCCATTGGAACAATACAGTTATTTCATTCTGCTGACATCGAAGAATGACAAGGATGCGGTTGCCGAAGGTCTGGATGTCGGTGCCGATGATTTTCTGTCGAAACCGGTCTCTCCTGCGGAATTGCGGGCGCGAATCAGTGCCGGTGAACGCCTGTTGGCAATGGAACGCGAAGTGCGCACGGCCCGTGGCCAGCTTGTCGCCGCGGTGGAGGCGCTGGATGATGCCTTCGTCTATTACGATGCCGAGGATCGTCTGGTCCTGGCCAATGACCGCTTTCGGGAACTCTATCGGCTGAGTGCGCCGGCGCTGGTCGAGGGGACGCGCTATGAGGATATCCTGCGCTACGGGATCGCACAGGGTCAGTATCCGGGCGCGATCGGGCGCGAGGAAGAATGGCTGCGCGAACGCCTGGGACTGCCGCAGGGCAATGCGCGCACCCGCCAGCAACTTGCGGACGGGCGCGTGCTGCAGATCGTTGAGCGCAGAACCGCAGATGGGGGGCGCGTCAGTCTGCGGGTGGATGTGACCGAACTGCATGCGGCGCGCGACATTGCCCGCCGGGCCGAGGCGCAGGCCAAGCGCCAGAACGAGGAACTGCGCGCGGCACTGGAGGAGTTGCAGAAACTCTATGATGCGCTGGACCGGGACCTGATGCAGGCCCGGCGCTTGCAGCAATCGCTGATCCGCAAGCGCCACCATGACTATTCCGGCAGTCGTTTGTCGCTGTTGCTGCAATCCTCTGGCCATGTCGGGGGCGATATGGTCGGAACCTTTGTCATCGATGAGGCCCGGATCGGGATTTATGCGATTGACGTGTCGGGTCATGGTGTGGCCGCGGCGATGCTGGGCGCGCGGATCGCGGGGCTGTTCACGGGCGGCGACCGCAACCAGAATATCGCGCTGTGCCGTGATCCGGCCACAGGCGCGACCAAGGCCTGGCCGCCCCATGTCGTGGCCAGTCGGATCAACGAGCTGATGCTCGATGAGTTCGAAACCGAAACCTATCTGACCATCGCCTATGCCGATCTGGATCTGACATCGGGGAAGGTGAGCCTTGTTCAGGCGGGCCACCCGCATCCTGCGCTGCAGCGGGCCGATGGGCGCGTCGAGTTTCTGGGCGATGGCGGGCTGCCCATCGGGCTGATCCCGCAAGCGGAATATGCAACGATCGAGGCAAGTCTGATGCCCGGAGACAGGCTGTTTCTCTATTCGGACGGGATCACCGAATGCGCCAATCCGGCGGGCGAGGAATATGGCGAGGAGGGGCTTGAGCGTGCCTTGCGCAAGCTGGGCCGGATACAGGGGGCGGAATTTCTGGACGCCTTGAAATGGGACTTGAGCACTTGGTCAGGCAAGGAGGAATTTGACGATGACGTGTCGGGGGCATTGCTGGAATATCTGCATGCTGCCGAAACATCCGTGAGGGGTGATGCCGCAGGCAGCGGGCCGGACTGACGGTTGCCTGGCCTGGCGGGACACGGGTGCTGCGCGGCAGTTTAACAGGTCGCTGAAATAGTCCCCGAGCCGGAACGCTGTCCCTTCATTTGGGC
>JAFIEL010000196.1 GCA_020832585.1 Natronohydrobacter sp.
CGCGAGCGCCCAGAAATGCGGCGGCGTCCACATGAAGATCAGCATGAACATCAGGCAGGCTTCGAGGCTGATCGAACCTGTGACGGCCACCCAGCCGATCAGCGGCGGAAAGGCACCGGCAGCACCCCCGATCACGATATTCTGCGGCGTGGCGCGCTTGAGCCACATCGAATAGATCACCGCATAGAAAAAGATCGTGAAGGCGAGCAGGAAACCCGCCAGCGCATTGGTGGCAAGCCAGAGCATGACCACGGACAGGCCCGAGAGCGCCACGCCAAGACCCAGCGCCTCGCCCGGCGCAACCTTGCCCGCCGGGATCGGGCGTTTTGCGGTGCGCTTCATCACCTGATCGATATCAGCATCCCACCACATGTTCAGCGCGCCAGAGGCACCTGCCCCGAGTGCGATGAAGATGATCGCGGCCAGAGCCTCGACCGGGTGCAGGCTGCCGGGGGCAACCAGAAGCCCGACAAGCGCGGTGAACACCACCAGCGACATCACACGCGGCTTGAGCAGCGCCACATAGTCGCCGAAGCTGCCCTCGCCGGGTGTAACATAGGGTATATCAGTGCGCAGGTCGGTCATATCTTCGTCCGGTCTGGTCTTGCCATGACAGGGCGCAACACCCCGTCGGCTGGATCAGTTTGCAGCGGCCAGTTGCGTGGCGCGGTCCATCCATTCGGGTGCGTTCGCAAATTCCGCGCCCTGACGCTCCAGCCAGGCGATATACTCTGCTTCGCTGACGACTTTGACAGTGATCGGCATATAGGCATGCGCGATACCGCAAAGTTCCGAGCATTGACCAAAGAAGATGCCTTCTTCCTCGGCATTGAACCACAGTTGCGCCAGACGACCGGGAACAGCGTCCTGCTTCACGCCAAAGGCAGGGATGGTCCACGAGTGGATCACGTCAGCGGCAGTAACCTGCAGCACGACGTTCTTGCCGACAGGCACGACCATCGCAGTGTCGGTTGCCAGAAGATACAATTCGTCGGAATAGCCGAAATCCGCCAGCTCATCGCGCTCCAGCATGAATTGCGAGAACTCCACCCCGTGATCGACATATTCATAGCCCCAGTACCACTGATAGCCCGTCACCTTGATGGTCACATCGGCTTCCGGCATGATCTGCTGATGGCGCAGCGCCGGGAAGGTGAAGAGCGCGATGAACAGCAGGATCAGCGCAGGCACGACGGTCCAGGCCACTTCGAGCGGCGTGTTATGGGTGAATTTCGCCGGTTCGGGATTCGCCTTGCGATTATGGAACACGATCACCCAGATCAGCAAAGCCGTGACGAAAATGGTGATTGGCGTGATGATCCACAAAAGCAGGTTGTCCAGAAACACCACTTCGCGGGCCAAGGCCGTATACGGCGTCTGTAGCGCGATTCCGTCCTGAATGGGCGCGCCCAGCACAGGCAATTGCGGCAACAGGTCATCTGCGGCCGCCTGAAAGGCAGTCATTCCGCCGAAAAGGGCCGCGGTCAGTGTTGAAAGGGCTTTGGACAGTCGCATCTTCGGTTCCCGTTTTGCGCGGTGCGTTACCGCATTATCATCCGGGATCCTGTCTGCCTGGTCGGCATGCGATGGAATCCCGTTGAGCTTTCTGCTCGTAAAACCATATTACACATGTCAGAACAAGCAAAACCGATGCGACACATTGCCATTTGTTGATCTGTATCAAGGACAGCAGGGCTGACCTGACATGTGGCGCATCGAAACTCTGAAAGGCCACAGGCATGAGCGATACCGGGTTCCATCCCTTCGAGACCGTTTTCGACAAGGATGATGCGCTTTCCATCCTGCGCGACGCGGTTTCAGGCGCGGATGATGGCGAGATTTTCGCCGAGCGGCGCGTCTCGGAATCGCTGCTGCTGGATGACCAGCGAATCAAATCCGCCAGCTACAATGCCGCAGAGGGGTTTGGCCTGCGCGCGGTGCGGGGCGAAGTGACGGGGTATGCCCATTCCACCCATATGACCATCGACGCGCTGCGCCGCGCCGCCCAGACAGCGCGGCTGGCCGTGGGCGATGGTGGCGGAACGCTGGCCGATGCGCCCAAACCCACCAATCAACGCCTCTACACCGATGCCGATCCGATTGCCGGGGCGACATTTTCGGTCAAGCTGGACCTGCTGCGCGAGATTGACGAATACATGCGCGAGCTGGACAAGCGGGTGGTGCAGGTCTCGGTCTCGATGGCGGCAAGTCTGCAGCAGATAGAGATCCTGCGCCCCGACGGACTGCACTTGCGCGACACCCGCCCGATGAGCCGCCTGAACCTGTCGGTGATCGTGGAACAGAACGGACGACGCGAATCAGGCTCTGCCGGGGGTGGCGGTCGCGCGGGGCTTGACGGGGTGATGGCGCCTGCGACATGGCAGGGCATGGCGCGCGAGGCTTTGCGCATCGCACTTGTGAACCTTGAAGCAGAGCCCGCCCCCGCTGGCGTGCTGGATGTCGTTCTTGGCCCCGGCTGGCCGGGCATCCTGCTGCATGAGGCGGTTGGGCACGGTCTGGAAGGGGATTTCAACCGCAAGGGCACATCGGCCTTTGCCGGGCTTCTGGGTCAGCAGGTTGCGTCCAAAGGCGTGACAGTGCTGGATGATGGCACGATCCCGGATCGGCGCGGGTCAATCACGATTGACGATGAAGGCACGCCCTCGGGCAAGAATGTGCTGATCGAGGACGGGGTGCTGGTGGGCTATATGCAGGATCGCCAGAATGCGCGTCTGGTTGGGGTTGCGCCCACTGGCAACGGGCGGCGCGAAAGCTATGCCCATGCGCCCATGCCGCGGATGACCAACACCTATATGCTTGGGGGCGATACGGCACCCGAAGATATCGTTGCGGATCTGAAGGACGGTATTCACGCCGTAGGCTTCGGCGGCGGTCAGGTCGATATCACCAATGGCAAGTTCGTCTTCTCCTGCACCGAAGCTTACCGGGTGAAGAACGGCAAGGTCGTGGCCCCGGTCAAGGGTGCGACGCTGATCGGCGACGGGGCGACCGCGCTGACGAAGATCCGCGCACTTGGCAATGACATGGCGCTTGATCCGGGCATGGGCACTTGCGGCAAGGCCGGGCAATGGGTTCCGGTGGGTGTGGGCCAGCCCACGCTGATGATCGGCGGGTTGACCGTCGGCGGCAGCGCAGCCTGATGGCCCTGTTGCGCTCTGCCAGACACGGGCAGCGTGCACTGACATGGTCGAACTGGCTGTTTGCCTACCTGATCCTCTGGACCTTGCCGTTTCCTGTCGGGATAGTGCTGTCCACTCTCGCCATGGTGTGGCGCTGGCCGTTCGAAGCGCTGGGAACCGCCATCCCGGCAGAGACAGTCGTTTCCGTGATCTTCGGGATCGGGGTATTCCTGATCATGATGCCGTTTGTTTCATGGATCGGACTGCTGCTCTCGTTTCCGATTGTCTGGCTCGTCCTGCGCCTGGGGCTGGCCGGCTGGCTGAGTTTCATTCTCGGCGGAATCGCTATGGGCTGGGCGGCTGCCGCGATTCTGGGTGGAATGGCCCCGGAAATCCCGATGGCTCTGGGTGTCATGACCGCGCTGGTCATGCGCTGGATGCTGGGGCAACGCAGCCCAGAGATTTTCATCCCGTAGTATCGCGCCCTGATCTGGCCGCGAGACAGTATTGCCGACCCACTCAATACCGAAAGCTAGAAAAAATGCGCCTTGGGGGCGCGAATCTTTACCTGTCCTTAACCATCGCCATGTCATCACCATGACAGAATGAGGCGAGGCGAACGGAATGGCGAAAGATTTGTTTTCTTCTCACCCACCCTTCACCCCACCCAAGTCGGAAGAAGACAGGCTGTCCTGGCTTCGCCTCATTCGCTCGTCCCGCGTGGGACCGATGACCTTTCATCGGCTGATGGCGGAACATGGTAGCGCAGAGGCCGCGCTTGATGCCCTGCCCCGGATCGCACAAGCTGCCGGCGTTTCCGAGTATGCGCCTTGTTCCCCGGATACCGCAGCGCGTGAAATCGACCTTGCACGGGCCAAGGGCGCACGGATGCTGTGCTATGGAACCGATGCCTACCCTGCAACGCTTGCCAGCATTTCGGATGCCCCGCCGGTGCTGTGGTGCATGGGCCAGCGCACCCCGATCCTGCGGCCCATGGTGGCGCTGGTGGGCGCGCGCAATGCCTCCAGCCTTGGTACACGGACAGCGCGTGCTCTTGCCGAAGGGCTGGGACATGAAGGGTTCACCATTGTTTCGGGTCTGGCCCGCGGAATTGATGCCGCCGCGCATCATGGCAGCCTGAAATCCGGCACGATCGCTGTCATGGCGGGCGGGGTCGATGTGATCTATCCCACCGAAAACGCGGTTCTGGCGGCGGCGATTGCGGATCAGGGGCTGCGACTGTCGGAACAACCCATGAGCGTGCATCCGCAAGCGCGCCACTTCCCGCCGCGCAACCGGATCATCTCTGGGCTCGCCCTTGCCGTGGTGGTGGTCGAAGCGGCGGAAAAATCCGGCTCGCTGATCACCGCGCGCGATGCGCTGGATCAGGGGCGCGAGATCATGGCCG
>JAFIEL010000013.1 GCA_020832585.1 Natronohydrobacter sp.
GGTGAATCATGTTCTCAAACCGTTGTCGAGGCAGGACTATTTCAGCAGCCTGTTAGGCCCGCAACGTTTTCGGGCGCAGCGATGGTCCGCTCCCCGCCCATTCCGTTGCCAGTTGGGGCTGTCCTTCGTGTGACGTGAAAACCTCAGAATCCCGACACGGGCATGATCAAGGCGGCGCCCCTTTTCCCGGATGCGTCCCGTCTGGGTCAGAGGTGCAAGGAACGCTGACGGTGGTCATACTTGGGTTTTGGGTCTCTCCATGGCTTCGGGATTTCCACCTTGTTTTGAGTAAGGGTCGGTCTTGGTTCTGTGGCAAGGGCTCGATGGCGGTCGACCAATTCACGAGCGAAATCCCTGACCTGCCTGATGTGCTCCGAGGGCACCCAGATGCTGATCCGGGTTAACCCCTCGTCCCGCCTCCGGGCATCAGACTTGCTGGTACGCAGGGCGTGCTTCTTCCTTTTCAGGGCTTCAGGAACCGCCTTCTTTCGGGTTGGAGGTGGGCTTGTTTTTGCCATGGGTTCGCCTTCTCTCAATTGGTTTCGGTATGTTTTTCACGGCCGCGTGAAAGTTCAAAACGCCAATTTTGCATCAGCACTGTCTGGATTGATGCGACAGCGCTGTTGTCAATTGGCGCAACAGTGCTGTTGTTTATTTCTTGCAGCGCAACCCCGCACAACGCCCGCTTTCCCGACTGTCATCTCCGGGCAAATCCCTGTATCCTCACGACAATCAAGAAACTTGGGGGGGGGCAGCATGGCCATCAAGAAAAGCGATATCTACCGGTCCCTGTGGGAAAGCTGTGACCAGCTGCGCGGCGGCATGGATGCCTCGCTTTACAAGGATTACATCCTCACCCTCCTGTTCGTGAAATATGTCTCCGACCGTGCCGGTCAGGCGGATGCGCTGATCGAAGTGCCTCCTGGGGCATCGTTTGACGACATGAAGGCCCTGCGCGGGTCCAAGGATATCGGCGAGGGGATGGATACGATCATCGCCCGCATTGCCGAGGAAAATGACCTCTCGGGCGTGATCGACCGGGCCTTCTTCAACGACCCCGAGAAGTTCGGTAAAGACAAGAAGATGGTCGGCACCCTGACCGCCTTGATCAACATCTTCAGCCGGGAAGAACTCAACTTCTCCAGAAACCGTGCCGATGGCGATGACATTCTGGGCGATGCGTACGAATACCTGATGCGCAACTTTGCGACCGAGTCGGGCAAATCCAAGGGCCAGTTCTACACCCCGGCCGAGGTGTCCCGCATCGTGGCAACTGTGGCAGGGGTCAGCCGGGCCACCAGTCCCAAGCAATCCGTCTATGACCCGACATGTGGATCGGGGTCGCTGCTTCTGAAAGCCGCTGAAACCGCCGCTGTTCCCATCTCGATCTTCGGGCAAGAGATGGACATCGCGACCCGGGGCCTTGCCCGCATGAACATGATCATGCACAACCGGGCCACCGCCGAAATCGCCCAGGGCGATGTGATCGCAGAGCCGCATTTTCTGGCCAATGAAACCACGCTCCAGACCTTCGATTTCGTCGTGGCCAACCCGCCCTTTTCGGCCAAGGCATGGGCCGCTGGCCTGACCGAAGACACCAAGTTCGGCCGGTTCGCAGATGGCGAACCCCCGGCCAAGAACGGGGATTTCGCTTTCCTCCTGCATATCCTTGCCTCGATGAAAGCCACCGGATCGGGCGCGGTCATCCTGCCGCATGGCGTGTTGTTCCGGGGCAATGCTGAATCCCGCCTGCGCGAGAAAATCCTGAAACGGGGCTATATCAAGGGCATCATCGGCCTGCCGGCCAACCTGTTCTATGGCACGGGCATCCCGGCCTCCATCATCGTGCTGGACAAATCGCAGGCGCAGGAAAACCGCCCCGTGTTCATGATCGACGCCTCCAAGGGCTTCATCAAGGACGGCAACAAGAACCGCCTGCGCGAACGGGATATCCATAAAATCACCGATGCCTTCACCAAGGCGCAGGAAATCCCCGGCTATTCCCGCCTTGTCCCCTTTGCGGAAATCACCCGCAACGATTTCAACCTGAACATCCCCCGCTATATCGACGGGTCAGACCCCGAAGACCTGCAAGACATCACGGCCCACCTTCATGGCGGCGTGCCAGAGCGCGACATCGACGCCCTGCGCGAATTCTGGGATGTCATGCCCACCCTGCGGGCCACGATCTTCGGCCCGAACCCCCGTGCGGGCTATGCCGATCCGCTGGTTGCCCCCGACCAAGTGCGCAGCACCATCCGCAACCATCCCGATTTCGCCGCCTTCCGCAGCCAGATCAGCGATATCCTGAACGGCTGGATCACCCAGAACACGCCCCACCTGACCGGCATCACCCAAGGCGACCATCCCAAGGCCCTGATCGACACCATCGCCGAGGATATGCTGGCCCGCTTCGCCACCGCCCCCTTGGTGGATAAATACGAGGCCTATCAGCGCCTGATGTCCTACTGGGCCACCACCATGCAGGATGATGTGTTCATCATCGCGGGCGGGGGCTGGCTGGCCGCGCGTGATTTGCGAGAGGCCCGCAAGGAAGTGGCCGATGGCAAAACCAGATGGCTGGAAGAGGGCGACCTGACGGTGAACAAAACCCGCCTTGTGGCCGATGTCATCCCGCCCGCCCTGATCACGGCGCGGTTTTTCCCTGAATTGAAGGATGCCCTTGATACCGCCACCGCACAGGCCGAGGAACTGGGCCGCGAGATTGAGGAACTGATCGAGGAACATGCGGGCGAAGGTGGGTTATTGTCATCGGCCTTGTCCGATAGCGGCAAACTGACCGCCGCATCGATCAAGGAAAGGCGGAAATGGGGAAATCTGGATTCTGATGAGGACGCCATGTTCACCCGCGCGAATGTCCTGATCGGGAAAGAGAAAGACGCCAAGAAACGCGTGAATGAAGCCGAATTCGCCCTGACACAGGCGATATTCAAGAAATACTCTAGCCTGACCGAGGACGATATCCGCACCCTTGTGGTGCAGGATAAATGGATCACCGACATCACAACGGCGATAGGGGCAGAGGTCGAGGCGCGGACAGAAAGCCTGACTGCCCGCGTGCGGGTGCTGACCGAACGCTATGGCCAGACCCTGCCGCAGATCATCGAGGATCTGGGGGTGCTGGAGGCAAGGGTGGCCGGGCATCTGGCGGCGATGGGGGTGGCGGGATGACTCTGCCTTCAAGCTGGTCACTCCAGAGATTGGATAGCATGGCGAGCCTTTCGCGTGGAAAATTCAGCGCGAGGCCGAGAAATGATCCACGTTTTTTCGGTGGCGATATTCCCTTTGTTCAGACGGGAGATGTTCGAAACGCTCATGTTTATTTGCGAGACTTTACGCAGACCCTGAACGGCGAGGGTCTCAAAGTAAGCCGCGTCTTTCCAAAAGGAACGATGCTATTCACCATTGCGGCGAATATTGGCGATCTAGCATTTCTCTCATTTGACGCGGCTTGTCCTGATAGTTTGGTAGCAATAGAACCAAAACAAGACACCGACGCAGTTTGGTTGTTCTATCAGCTTGGGGCATTCAAGGCTGACTTTGAGGCGGCGGCAACGCAGAACGCACAACTGAATATCAATCTTGAGAAACTCAACCCCTTCAAAATCCCTGTCCCCCCCCTCCACGAACAACAGGCCATTGCCGCCGCTTTGTCGGATGCGGATGGGGTGGTGGCGGGGTTGGAGCGGGTGATCGCGAAGAAGCGCCTGATCAAACAGGGGGCGATGCAAGACCTCCTCACCGCCCGCCGCCGCCTCGCAGGCTGGGGCGACCCAACTTCAGAGCATGTCAAAGTTCCCAAAGGTTGGATCAATGTAGCACTCTCCATGCTTGCAGACTTTCGAACCGGCCCTTTTGGAAGCACTTTCCATAAGTCAGATTACAAACGCGGCGGTGTTCCATTGATAAACCCTTCGCACATCGTTGACGGTGAAATCATTCCTGACGAGGCAATTGCCGTCTCTCCCGATCTTGCTCACAAGTTATCAGTTTTTGCTCTGCAAGAGAACGATATCGTGATTGGAAGGCGTGGCGAAATGGGGCGGTGTGCGGTCGTGACGAACCAACATGTCGGATTTCTCTGCGGTACAGGTTCGATGATTGTAAGGCCCAAGGAAAACGGGAATTCTCAACTCCTCCGCGCCTATTTGGCTAGTCGCGCAGTAATTGAAAAAATTGAAGAGAGTTCCGTTGGTACAACGATGATTAATCTCAATCAGACAACGCTTTCCTCTCTTGAACTGATGGTCCCAGAAGAACCGAAGGAACAACAAGCCATCGCCGCCGTCCTCTCTGACATGGATGCCGAAATCCAGACCCTCGAGTCTCGCCTGACCAAAGCAAGGGCGATCAAAGAGGGGATGATGCAAAACCTTTTGACAGGGCGGGTGCGCCTCGTTTGATTTGGAAAACCATTTTTTCAAAGGATTTTCACGCATGACCATAGGCCAGCCGGAACGCGCCACGCAAAACCGCATGATCGCCCAGATGTGCGGCGATACCTCTGGCACCGTCGGCGGCCTCGGGTGGCGATACCTTGGCGATTGGCAAAAACGCGGCAGCAACGCCAATATCGAACCCGAATATCTGCGCCCGTGGCTGATCTCTCGCGGCTATGACAAGGACGTGGTGACCAAGGCCATCGCCGAATTGCAACGCGCCGCCCGCATGGACGGGTTGAAGCTGTATGAGGCGAACCGCGCCACCTATGACATGCTGCGCTATGGCGTCCAGGTCACCCCCGGCCCCGGAGAGGCCCCTGTGACCGTGCGCTTTGTCGATTGGGATAACCCGGCGGCCAATGACATGGGCGTGGCCGAAGAGGTGGCAATTTCCGCCCGCAACCCCAAGGCCTATAACAAACGCCCCGATCTGGTGCTGTATGTAAACGGGATCGCCCTGGGCGTGGTGGAGTTGAAGAAATCCACCGTCGATCTGGGGGAAGGCATCCGCCAGACGCTGGACAACCAGCGCCCCGAATTCATCCCGCATTTCTTCACCACCATCCAGTTGACCCTTGCCGGGAACGAGGTGCAGGGCCTGCGCTATGCCGCGATTCAGACGCCCCAGAATTACTGGCTGGCGTGGAAGGAAGACAGCGTTCTGATGGCCCCACTGGCGCGGGATGTGTCGCAGATGCTGACGCCTGCCCGGTTTCTGGAGGTGATCAACGATTTCATCCTGTATGACGCAGGGATCAAGAAGATCACCCGCCCCAACCAGTATTTCGCCGTCAAGGCCGCACAGGATGCCGTGCGGGCAAGGCAGGGCGGGATCATCTGGCAAACCCAAGGATCGGGGAAAAGCCTGATCATGGTGATGCTGGCCCGCTGGATCCGCGAGGCGCTGCCCGATGCCCGTATTCTGGTGGTGACGGACCGCAAGGAGTTGGACGACCAGATCGAGGCGGTGTTCGGCAATACAGGCGACAAGGTGCGCCGTGCGAAATCCGGGGCTGACCTGCTGGGGGCCTTGGCCGACCCGAAGGAAAGGGTGGTGTCGTCCCTGGTGCATAAATTCGGCCGCCGCGAAGAGGATGAGATGGGCGCCATGATCGCCGAGATCCAACGCGGCCAGATCGGTGCGCCGGTGGGCGAGTTCTTCGTATTCATCGACGAGGCGCACAGGACGCAATCGGGCAAGCTGGCCCGTGCGATGCGGATGATCCTGCCGAATGCGGTCTTCTTCGGGTTCACGGGGACGCCCTTGTTGAAGACGGATAAACAGACCTCGCTTGAGACATTCGGGCCGTATATCGGCAAACCCTACCGGTTCAACGAGGCAGTCGAGGATGAGGTGGTGCTGGATCTGCGCTATGAGGCGCGGGATATCGACCAGCGTGTTGGGTCGCATGAACGGATCGACGACTGGTTCGAGGTGAATACCGCCGGACTTACCCCAGTAGCAAAGGCCACCCTGAAACAACGCTGGGGCACCCTGCAAAAGGTCTTGTCGTCCAAGGAAAGGCTCGGGCAGATCGCACTCGATATCATGATGGACATGAAGAAGAAGCCGCGTCTGGCCTCGGGCCGCGGCAACGCGATGCTGGTCGCCGGGTCCATCCCTGAAGCATGCCGGTTCTTCGAGATATTCCGGGATTCAGGGTCTGATCTGGCGGGGAAATGCGCGATTGTCACATCCTATAAACGCAATGCATCCGAGTTGACCGGCGAAGAGGCCGGGATGGGCGAAACCGAAAAGCAATATGTCTACCGCGTTTATGACCGGTTGATGACCGATCTGGACACGGATGAAGAGGCTTACGAGGCCGAGGCCCTGCGCAAATTCCGCAAGGAACCGGCGCAGATGAAGCTGTTGATCGTGGTCAGCCGCTTGCTGACCGGCTTTGATGCCCCCACGGCCACATACATCTACATCGACAAACAGATGCGGGACCACGGGTTGTTCCAGGCGATCTGTCGGGTGAACCGTTTGGACGGGGAAGACAAGGATTACGGCTATGTCGTGGATTACAAAGACCTCTTCAAGAATATCGAGGCGGCAGTGGATGATTACACATCAGAAGCGTTCGATGCTTTTGATGCCGAGGATGTCGAGGGGCTGATCTCGAACCGTGCTGAAAAGGCCGGGGTTGACCTGTACACCGCACGGGATGCCTGGTTCGGGCTACTGGACCCTGTGGAGCAGCCGAAAGGGGACGACCAGATCTTCGCCTATTTCTCCAGCCCCCATGGGTGGGAGAAAGACCCCGAGGCCGAAGAAAAAGCCCGGCGGCGTCAGGCGCTTTACAAACTGGCGGGCGCCTATGCCCGGGCCTTCGCATCCGTTGCGGAAGACCCTGCCGCCAGTGGTGTCAATGACCTGCAGCTTTCCCAATATCGGGGTGAGGTCGAGAAGGCCCTTTCCGTCCGGGATGCCGTGCGGTTGCACAGTGGCGATGCCGTGGACATGAAGCAGTTCGAACCTGCCATGCGGCATTTGATCGACAGCTACATCAAAGCGGACGGGTCCGAGGTGATTTCGCATCTCGATGACATCAGTCTGATTGACCTTGTGGCCAGCAAGGGCGCATCAGTCGAAGAAGGGCTGCCCAGTGGTTTGAAGGGCAATCGGGAGAATGTCGCCGAGGCAATCGAGAACAACGTTCGCAGGTTGATCATCGATGAAACCCCGGTGAACCCGAAATTCTATGAGCGGATGTCGGAATTGCTGACCGATCTGGTCCGGAAGCGCCGGGAGGACGCAATCGCATATGCAGAGTATCTGGAGAAGATCGCCGAGCTTGTCCGATCCGTGAAAGCCGGACATGGCGGAGAATACCCTGCATCCATGGCGACCCCCGGACGCAAAGCTCTGTTTGATAATCTGGCTCAGGACGAGGCGCACACCTTAACGGTTGATCAGGTGATCCGTGATAATGCTCAATCTGGATGGCGAGGTAATCGCATGAAAGAAAGGATGCTCCGGAAAAAGCTGGCAGATGTTTTCGACGGTGAAGAGGCGATCGATCTGATTATCGAGATTATCCGGTCACATGATGAATACTGACTTGATCGCAGTGGCAGGCTTGTCGGTCGAGCTTGTCCGAAAGCCCATCAAGAACCTGCATATCGGCGTCTATCCGCCAGAGGGACGTGTCCGCGTGGCCGCCCCACCGTCAATCAGTGAGGATGCGATCCGTGTGGCCATTGTTACAAGGCTGGGGTGGATCAAGAAGAAACAACGCGAATTCGCTGGTCAGGCTCGAGAGTCAGAACGACGATATGTGTCGGGAGAAACCCATTATGTTTGGGGAAAGCCCCTGCGGCTACTGGTCAAGCCTTCGGGATTAAGGGGATGCAAGATTGCTTTGGAGGGGGCTGACCGTTTGGTGATGGCCACGCCACACGACGCAACGGTCACCCAAAAGTCAAAATGGATGTCGAGCTGGTATAGGGAAGCCCTGAGAGAACGGGCGTTACCTCGCATTGAAAAATGGTCTGAAAAACTGGCAGTGCCTATTCCACGGTGGGGTGTGCGAGTGATGCGGACAAAATGGGGCAGCTGCAACCCTGACAAGGGCTTGATCTGGCTGAACCTCGATCTTGCAAAGAAGCCTTTGCAAGCATTGGATTACGTCATTTTGCATGAGATGGCTCACCTTGTTTCGCCCCGGCATGACGATGTGTTTATGGCTTTGCTCGACAGGCACATGCCTGGGTGGCGGCAGGTGCGGTTCGACCTGAATGCCTTGCCTCTATCCACGCCCAACGCCAGCAAGCTAGCTTGCTAGAAAAGCCATCTTGCAGGCTGCCGACTATAAATGAGGGTGTATCCTGAAGGTTGCCAGATCAGCCTTGTTCAAGCTCGATTGCCGATAGATTTCATCAAGATCGCCCCTTTAAGAACCTAAGTCGATCCGGTGAAAATGGATCAAACCAAGAACGTTTTCGAAAATTCCGGGATGGGCCACCAGGTTGTCCACATAAACCAACCAGGGCTTACCTATCCGTATAAGGGGCCATGACTTATATTCTGATCAATCAGAAAGATCAGCTATGGCCAGAAAACGCAAACCGCAAAACCCTATTTTGCCGACCCCGGTTCGGATTGAGTTCACTGTCGAAACTCCGGCGGACGAGGCCAAAATCAACGCCGATGCCAAGTTATATTTTTTCGCAACGCGGGCGAAATATTTGCGCCATTTGGCGATGAATCCAGAACCCGTTTTTGCCGATCTGGCGTTGGTCGAAGCAGTCTCGGGGCTGGCCGATGAGATTCACCAGCTGACCCTGCTCATCAAAGAAAACCCTGATCTGGTTAAGGCCTGCGATCTGGACCGTATGCTTGTCGCCGCCGAAAGTTTCTTTGCCGATTTCGCGGACAGGAGCTTGCGGCGATGAGGGGCTATCTGACGTTTCATGAGAACCCGAACGCGGTGCTGCATTACATTCCGGAAAGTGCTGATTTCATCGGTGGGTCCATTTTTGCATCCAGTCCGAAGGGATATTTCGACATCTTGAAGCGGTGGGGTGAACCTTTTGAGAACCGGTTTTTCCATCTCACCATGTCGTTGCCGCCAGACTTCACCTTGGCCCCCGCTGCATGGCTGTCCGAAATCAAAACACACCTGTCCGAGCGGCGGATCAATCCATCACACACTGCTTGGGTTTGCGCCCGTGACATCAGTACAGGGGCGGAACACATCCACGCCCTCGGCTCACTTGTCAGCTATGACGGGCGGGTGTTCGAGCCAATCACTGACCCGGATGAAACGGATCGGATGCACCTGCGCACGGCGTTGCGGCTCGGGCTGCCCGCGCCCGAATACAGCCTGCGTTCGCGAAAATCGTTGACTGGCAGGATGGTGAAACCAAAACCGTCAAGTCACCCATATGCCCATGAGTTGCCCGAACTGATCAATGAAGCGTTTGAACGCTTCTTCCCCCGTGATGTCGCCGAGTTGGATCGTGCGATCAAGAGCATCCGCGACTACTGGTCCGTCAAGAAAGACTTCAACCGAGACGGCCAGCCCAGCATCCTGTTTATCCACGACCTGGCTGGTGGCATACGGCCAAGCGTTTTCGGGCGGCAGTTTTTTCCACAGGCCCTGTTCCGACGCTTCGATCATTGCCGCGACATCCGTGCTGCGCAGACCATCATCGGACTGCAGCGGCTCAAGGACAGGTTACCCTTGGAAGACATCAAGAGATTAACTGACAGCCTGAAGGAGAGCCTGCATGACAGAACGAAAACCATTGACGCCAGTGCCCGAAGGCCCGCAAATTCTGACATCGCTGTCTGGGATCAAGCGGGATGTGGAGATCCTTCATCCTCTGCTGGATTTGCTGCAAGACGAAGGCGGGGTCCTGAACAATTACGCCGACCGGATTTTGGAGGTGTTGGCGACACTGGACGAGCGTCTGATCGAGGTGTCCGAACTGATCGCGGCAGACAGACGCGAACGCAACCAGCACAACGCACGTATCGAAAAGCTGCTGAACCTGCTGGAGGCCCCCAGCCCCTGATCATGTTCCTGGCGCCGATTTTGAAGGTGGCCAGAGCTATCGGCCGGTTCGTCTGGCGTTTGAACCGCCAGGGCAGGCAGGTCGAAGTTGATTTTGACGACGGCAGCAGCGTCGAAATCGGACCAGTCAAACTGACCATATTCGGTGACGCCGCAGCACAATCAGCCACGGCATTTGCCGAACTCTACAGTCCTGCACATGGCTTTTCGCCGGATGCTCCAGCGGTGGCAGTCGTTGTCGATCCGCCGGTCGTACAATTCTCGGCCCCTATCCCTGATGATCCGAGCAATAGTGCTGAGCCAGATCAGGTTGACGGCGGACAGGACGAGCCCACGTATGACGGTCCCGATTTTTAATGCGGATGAGCCATCCCAACTTGTAAAGTGGCTTCTACCCAGTGGGGTGAAGAGATCCGCCCCACCATCAATCTACGCCGAGAAAAACACCATGAACGACCGCAGTTTCAGCGGGCGATTGGAGAAATTATATATATATTACAGCAGCATAACCTCTCCCAAAGAAATCTGGGGGGAGTGACCAGCACGGTCCTCCGCTACCACCGTTCCCCCCGACGCCCGTATGCGCATGTTGGGATAGAGGTTCGGGGCTTCCATGAGTTCGGAAAGCCGGCCCTCCAGCCTTATCTTGAAACCTGTTTCCTCCGGTCTGACCACCACCTTCGAGATCAGGCGCCTGATGCGTTCGGCGGCATCCTCGGTGTCGGGTGATATCCCGGCCGCGCACACCCCTTCCAGATCGCCGACATAGGTCTTGTACTGGCGCAGCGCAGCGGGATGCAGGCCCACGAGTCTGGGCGCTTCCGGCACGACGGTCAGCGGTAGGCGCGCAGGCATGGGGCAGAAAGCCGACGCCACTATGCGGCAACGCTGATCACGCTGTTTCCCGAATGTCATGAGGACCGGGTCGACGAGGGCGACCGCAAACCGCCATCAGATGATCAACTGTTCCGGTGATGCGATCAATGCGCCAAGTCGTGACAGGAAACGCGCGGCGTCTGCCCCGTTGATCACGCGGTGGTCATAGGACAGGTCCAGCGGCACCATGGGCACAGGGCGCGGGGTGTCGGCGTCCCAGAGCGTGACGGTTTCGGTGCGGGTGATGCCCAGAATGGCAAGCTCTGGCGGGTTTACGATGGGGGTGAACCCGATCCCGCCGATGCCGCCCAGATTGCTGATTGTCATCGAGGCACCGCCCATCTCATCGGGGGATAGCTTGCGCGTCTGCGCACGCGCGGCGAGGTTGGACATCTCTGATGACAATTCCCACAGGCCCTTGCGGTCGGCATTGCGGATGACTGGCACCATCAGCCCGTGCGCTGTGTCCACGGCTATCCCGATATGCACATAATCTTTCAGCACCAGCGTCTTGCCATCGCTGGACAACGACGCGTTGAAGCGCGGAAACTCACGCAGGCACCGCGCCAGCGCCATGATGTGAAAGGCCAGTGCCGTCAGCTTGATGCCGCGCGCCTGTGCCTCTGCCCGCCAGGTCTTGCGCAGGGCGTCAATGGCCGTGATGTCGGCGCGATCATGGTGGGTCACTTGCGGGATCAGCGCATTGGCGGCACCCAGATTGCGGGCGGCCACCTGTGCGAAACGGCTCATCGCCTCTTGGGTGACAGGGCCATAGGTGCTGTGGTCGACATCCCAGTAGCTGGTATCGTCTGCCTGGGCTACGGGCGCTACCGGGGGCGATGCAGGGGCACCGAGGTCTTCCGGTCCGATGGTCGTCCGCCCCAGTGCGCGGGCGCGTGCGTCGATATCGACGCCTTGTTCCAGTGCCATGCGGCGGGTGGTCGGGCTTGCGATGACGTCTGACATGTCTGCCCCCTTACCAACTGGCCGAGATATATTGCGTTTCCATGAATTCCAGCATTCCTTCATGCCCGCCTTCGCGTCCAAGCCCGGATTGCTTGGTGCCGCCAAAGGGCGCTGCCGGGTCGCTGACAAGGCCACGGTTCAGGCCGACCATGCCGTAATCCAGCCGCTCGCAGACCTGCAGCCCCCGCTTGAAATCGCCAGAGAAAACGTAGGCCACGAGCCCGTATTCCGTGTCATTGGCGCGGCGGATCACATCTTCGGTGTTGGTGAAGGTCTGCAGCGCCGCCACAGGGCCGAAAATCTCGTCCTGCACACAGTCTGCGGTTTCCGGCACATTCGAGAGCACAGTGGGCGGGTAGAAATAGCCTTTGCCGGCAGGGATTTTCCCGCCGCATTCCAGCTTTGCCCCCTTGGCCACGGCATCGGCCACGAATTCCGCCACCTTGTCGCGGGTCGCCGCATTGACCAGCGGGCCGACATCCACGCTCGGGTCGGTGCCGTCGCCGACCTTGAGGGCCGACATGGCATCCGTCAGGCGGCGGGTGAACTCGGGCGCGATCTTCTCATGCACATAGATGCGGTTCGCGGCGGTGCAGGCCTCGCCCAGATTGCGCATCTTGGCCAGCATCGTGCCTTCGATGGCCACATCCATATCCGCATCATCAAACACGATCACCGGCGCATTGCCGCCCAGTTCCATCGCGGGTTTCAGCACCTGATCTGCCGCCCCTTTCAGAAGCGTCCGCCCCACACCGGTTGATCCGGTGAAGCTGACCACGCGCACGCGCGGATCATGCAGCATGTGATCGACCAGTGCGCCTGTGCGTTTCGAGGGCAGCACATTCACCAGCCCCGGCGGCACGCCTGCCTCTTCGAGCAAAGGCATCAGCGCCAGCATTGTCAGCGGTGTCTCGGATGCTGGCTTGATCACCACCCCGCAGCCTGCTGCGAGTGCAGGCGCGATCTTCCGCGTCCCCATCGCTGCCGGATAGTTCCAGGGCGTGATCAGCACGGCCAGCCCCGCAGGTTTATGCTGCACGATGATCCGCGCGCCGGAGCTTGGCGCATGGGTGATCAACCCGTCGGCGCGCACCGCTTCTTCTGCGAACCAGCGGAAGAATTCAGCGGCGTAAGTGGCCTCGCCCATCGCATCCGCGCGGGCCTTGCCGTTCTCCAGCGTGATCAGCCGGGCGAAATCTTCCAGCCGCGCGGTCATCAATTCCCAGGCCTTGCGCAAGACTTCGGAGCGCGCGCGCGGCGTGCGTGCGGCCCAGTCCGCCATCGCGGCTTCGGCGGCGTCAAGCGCGGCGTCGGTATCACTGATCCCGGCACTTGCGACCGAGGTCAGGACTTCTTCGGTTGCGGGGTTGATCACGTCGAAACGCTCTTGCGTCTTGCGCCAGCCGCCGTTGATGTAAAGATCGGTATAATCCATGAGAACCTCGCGGGGGGTCAGAGCAGGTGGCGCAGGGGATCGTGCATGCGGCCTGCAAATTCGGAAAGAAGGGCGATCGCCTGATCCGGCGCAAGCTGCGCGGGCGTGCATTCCAGCACCAGCGCCAGACCTTCGCCGCGCGCCAGCAGGGTTAGAACGGGTCTGTCCTCTGCGCCCATGGCGATGCCGGAAAGCGCGCTCATGCGCAGATCGCGCAAGACCAGTTCAGCCGTGTCGTCAGTGGTTGTAATCGCTGACAAACGGCGCGTGGCGGGCACATGATAGGTGCGATCTGCGCCAAAGCGCGCGACCGCCACAGTTGCCGCGCGGCCAAGGCTGGCCCCGGCCAGCCCCGCCAGAAGCGCGTCAGCATCGCGCAGGCCATGCGTTTCAGCGGCCCAGAGCGCGAAAGGGGCAAAGCCATCTTTCGGGCAGGCGGCTTCCAGCCGTAGCGCGGGGGCGGCTGCACTGGTGTGCGGCGCGGGTGCCTTGGCAGCGAGGGTTTCCAGAACCGCAAGATCGCGCATGTGATAGGGCTGCGGATGGCCCGCTTGCACCAGTTGCGCAAGATCCAGTCCCTTTTCCACAGCGATGCGACGCAGCTTGGGCGAGGCAAGGATACGCCCCCCGGAGCTGGCCATAGCGTCACGGGCTGGCGCAGGCTTTGGGGTCGGTTGCGGTGATTTTGCAGCTTCGGGCTTCTGGTCTGGCTTTGGTGCGGGAACGGCCTTGGCCGCGACCCCGCGCGCAACTGGCGCGTCTAGCTTGCTAGCCGAAATCACCGCCACAGCCTGTCCCACCGGCACCTCATCCCCGGCTTGCGCCAGTGTTGCCGCCACCCAGCCGCTTGCCCCTGCGGGCACTTCCATCGTGGCCTTGTCGGTTTCGACCTCGAACAGCGGATCGTCGGGGCCGACCTGCGCACCCAGTTCCACCAGCCAGCCCACCAGCACGCCGCTATCCTGCGCCATACCAAGCTGCGGCATGGTGATCTGTTTGCCTTCCGGCAGGGCGCTGTCAGCGTCGGATTTCTGGATTGGGGCAGGGACGGGCGCGTCCTCCTCTGCCGTCGCGGAAATCCGCGCGATCACCTGCCCGACGGGCACATCCTCGCCCGCCGCTGCTGTCACATGGGTCAGATAGCCGCTCGCCTGCGCCTCGACCTCCATCGTGGCCTTGTCGGTCTCGACCTCGAACAGCGCATCGCCCTTGGCCACCTTGTCGCCCGGCGCTTTCAGCCAGGACACGATCTTGCCTGCGTCCTGCGCCATGCCAAGCTGCGGCATCGTCACGTCATGCGGCCCGAAACCGTAGGTTTCATTACGCGGCATGGATCAACTCCCCGGCGACAAGCCTGCGCGCATTGGCGGCCACCTGCTCGGGCGTGGGCACCGTCAGATCCTCCAGCGCAGGCGAGAAGGGCACCGGCACATCCATCGCCCCCATCCGCAGCACCGGCGCGTCCAGATGATAGAAGGCCTTTTCATTCAGCCGCGAGGCAATCTCCGCCGTCACCCCGTAACTCTGATGGCCCTCGTCGATGACAATCGCGCGGCTGGTTTTCTTCACGCTCTCGATCAGTGTTTTCTCATCCAGAGGCACGATCGTGCGCGGGTCGATCACTTCAGCGCTGATCCCCTCGGCAGCCAGAATCTCCGCCGCCTTCTCCGCCACCTGCACCATCGACGATGTGCCGATCAGGGTAATATCGCGTCCCTCGCGCTTCACATTGGCCACGCCGAAGGGGATCAGATATTCCTCCTCCGGCACGGGCGCCTTGTCCTGATACATCAGCTTGTCTTCAAAGATCACCACCGGGTTGTTGTCGCGGATGGCGGTCTTCATCAGCCCCTTGGCCTCATAGGCCGAAGAGGGCATCGCGACCTTCAGCCCCGGAATATGGGCCACCAGCGCTTGCAGGGACTGGCTGTGCTGCGCTGCAGAGCGTCGCGTGGCCCCCATATTCGTGCGCAGGACAAGCGGCACAGTCAGCTTGCCGCCGGACATGTAATGCGTCTTGGCCGCCTGATTGCAAAGCTGGTCCATGATCAGGAAGATGAAATCCCCGAACATCAGATCGACAATGGGCCGCGCCCCGGTCATCGCCGCCCCCACCGCCATGCCCATGAAGCCCGGCTCGGAAATCGGCGTGTCGATCACGCGGTCGGTGCCGAATTCCTCGACCAGACCCGAGAGCACCTTGAAGGGCGTGCCTGCCTCGGCCACGTCCTCGCCCATCAGGAACACAGACGGGTCGCGCCGCATTTCCTCGGCAATGGCCTCGTTCACGGCCTGCGATAATGTAATCTCGCGCATTCTGGGTCCTCCTCAGGCCGCGTAAACATGCTGGTTTACTTCCGCCGCATCGGGATAGGCGGCGTCGAGCGCATAGGCGACGGCCTCTGCGGCATCCTTCTCGATCTCCGCGTTCAGCGCATCGAGGTCCGCTTCCGTCGCGATCCCCTCACGCACCAGATGCGCCCGGAAGCGGATGATCGGATCGCGGTTGTCTTTCCACTCCTTTTCCTCAGCCTTGGAGCGGTAATATTCGCGGTTGATATCGCCCACATGGTGGCCGTGATAGCGATACGTCATCAACTCGATGAAGAACGGCCCCTCGCCCTTGCGCGCCCGCGCGACCAGCTTGCGCGCCAGATCGTTGACCTCCAGCACATCCTGGCCATCCACCTGATGCGCTTCGATCCCGAAGGCTTCAGCGCGGGCGGTGATCGAACCTGCGGCGATTTCCTCGGTCTTCGTATATTCCGAATAGCCATTGTTCTCGCAGGCATAGATGACCGGCAGCTTCCAGAGCGCGGCCATGTTCATCACCTCATACAGCAGCCCCTGCGCAGTCGCGCCATCGCCGAAGAAGCACACGGTCACATCATCCGAGCCCTGCAACTTCGCGCGCAGCGCCGATCCGGTCGCAATGCCCATCGACCCGCCCACAATGGCATTGGCCCCAAGATTGCCGTGGCTCTGATCCGCAATATGCATCGACCCGCCCTTGCCCCGGCAATAGCCCTCGGCCTTGCCCAGCAACTCGCAGAACATCGCCTTGAACTCGGCCCCCTTGGCCACGCAATGCCCATGCCCGCGATGGGTCGAGGTGATCCGGTCGTCATCCGTCAGCGCCTCGCAAATGCCCACTGCGACGGCTTCCTCGCCCGAATACATATGCGTCAGGCCCGGCATCCTGGCCGACAGGTAAAGCTGGTTCGCATTATCCTCAAACGTGCGGATGCGCACCATCTGGGTATACATGCGCAGGTAATCTTCGGTATTCGACTTGGCCTTGGCCATGCTCTCATCCTTTCAAGGCAACTGCCCGTCATTTTCTTGCCGAAAATACTCCCGCCGGAGGCCACGCCCCGGCAGGGGCGTTCAGTAGCGGTTCGCGATCGGCAATTCCTCGGCAGGAAAGAGGCTGATCACCTCGCAGCCGGTTTCGGTCACGACCACTTCCTCCTCGATCCGCGCGGCCGAGTAGCCATCCGTGGCGGGGCAATAGGTTTCCAGCGCGAACACCATGCCGGTCTTGATCTCCATCGGGTGATCCAGACTGATCGCCCGGCTGATGATCGGGCGCTCATGCAGCGCCAGTCCCAGTCCATGGCCGAATTGCAGGCCAAAGGCCGTCTGCTCGTCGGGAAAGCCGATTTCTTGCGCGGTGGGCCAGACTTCGGCCACCTTGTCGGTGCTGACGCCGGGCTTGATCATCGCAATCGAGGCATCAATCCATTCGCGCGCCTTCACATAGGCATCGTTCTGCGCGGGCGTCGCGCGGCCAATATTGAAGGTCCGGTAGTAGCAGGTCCGGTAGCCCTGATAGCTTTGCAGGATGTCGAAGAACGCCTGATCGCCGGGACGGAAATAGCGGTCGGTAAAGTTGTGCGGATGTGGGTTGCAGCGCTCGCCCGAAATTGCGTTGATCGCTTCCACGTCATCCGACCCCATCTCGTAGAGCATCTTGTTCGACAGCGCCACGATGTCATTCTCGCGGATGCCCGGCTTCAGGTTCTCGTAGATCATGTGATAGACGCCATCGACCATTGAGGCCGCCTGCGTCAGAAGCTGGATTTCATCCCAGTTCTTGATCTCGCGCGCCGCCAGCATGATCTGCTGGCCATCGACGACATTCAGCCCTTCTGCTGCGAGCGCATGGAACATGGCGGTTTCGGCGTAATCCACGCCCACCGGCATGTCCCCCATGCCCGCATCACGGATCAGGCCCGCTATTTCCTTGGCATATTGCCGCATCAGGCCAAATTCCGGCGGGATTGTCCCGCGCATCCCCACCACACCGGCGCGGCAATGATCCGGCACCAGCCAGTCCGAGAATTTCTTGTGATGCATCGCGGCAGAGCCGAAATCCCAGACATAAGGCGCATCATCGCCCGTCAGCAGGCAGAAGCGACACATCTTGTCGCGCTCCCACTCGCCGATCTTGGTGGCTGAAACATAACGGATATTGTTCACATCGAAGAGAAGCAGTGTGCCCGCATCCGACGCCTGCAAGGCTTGCCGGGTGCGTGCCAGCCGGTAGCGGCGCAACCGGTCATGGTCGATGCGGCGTTCGAAATCGACCGAGGTATGGCCCCAGGCGGGCAGGCGTCCTTCCCAGCGCCAGTTGGGTTCAAGGTCTTGCGGGGTCAGCAGATTGGGCATCAGGGCGCGTGACATGAGAAAACTCCGTAGGGTGCATGCTTGCACGCACCTCTTGTGTAAGGATTGCAATGGGTTGGAGAGAGTGCAGCGTTACTGCATGATCATGCCGCCATCGATCATGATGAGCTGGCCTGTCATGTAATCGCTGTCATTCGAGCACAGGAATGCAGCCGTGCCCTCGACATCTTCGGGGTAGCTGTAGCGCTTCATGGTAATCATGGTCTTGGCCAGATGATCCATCGACTGGCCTTCTTCCTTGAACATGCCGATCTTGACCAGATCCTTGTCGAGTTGCTCCCAGAGTTCCGTGCGCACCACGCCCGGCCCGTAGCCATTGACGGTGATCTTGTGCTCCCAAAGCGCCTTCGCGCCGCCGATGATCATCGCGAGAACCGCATATTTCGAGCAGCTATAGGGGATCACATCCAGAAAAGCCGTGCGGGACACGATGGATCCTACAGGAATGATCTTGTAGGGATGATCCTCCATCGGGCCTTGGGCGATCATCTGGCGCGCAGCTTCCTGCATCCCCAGCAGCACACCCTTGGCGTTGATGTTCATGATCATGTCCCAGTTGTCTTCGTCAATGTCCATGAACATGCGTGGCTTGTTCACGCCTGCATTCAGCAGCGCCACATTGATCGACCCGAATTCCTCGACACAGGCCGCGACCGCGGCGGCGTTCTCCGCGCGCGAGGTGACGTTCAGTTTGACCGCAACGGCCTTGCCATTGCCCGCGGCATTGATCTCGGCGGCCACGTCATTGACGCCATCGACATTGACATCGCCAAGGCAGACATTGGCGCCCTGGGCGGCAAAATGGCGGGCATTCTGCGCGCCCATCCCCTGCGCGGCCCCTGTGATCAGGATGTTCTTGCCCTTCAGGCGTGTCGTGTCCATTGCATCCTCCTGTGCATTGTATTTATTCCAAGGCGCGCTCTGCCCGTGACTGGGCGCGCTTGAGTGCGTCGCGGGGGCTTTGCACCCCACGCAGCATGTCGTGAATTTCCTGACCGCAGATCTCGAAGATCTCGGCGATTTGCGGGATCGGCGGACGCGGCCAGTATTGCAGCTCGTCGCGTAGCGACATGGCGTCCACGGCCTCGAATATGGGCGAGATCCGGCGTACTTCAGGATCGGCCCCGACCGAATAGCGCGGCGCAGTGCGGCTGCCGTTGAGGACATAGAGCTTTTGTGCCTCTGGTGAGGTGAAGGCGATCAACGCTTCTGCGGCGGCGGCGCGACGTTCGGGCGCAAGGTTCGCAGGGATGCCAAGCGCATAGCCGCCGACCGTGGCGAGCGGCTGGCCCTTTGGTCCGGCAGGATGTGGCAGATAGCCGGTCGTGCCATTGGCGGGCGATGCCGGGTCGCGCTCGAAATAGGGGGCGAGCAGCGTGTAGCCATAGGCCATGGCGATCTTGCCTGACGCATAGGGGCGCACGCGCTCATACCACGACATCGACAGTATATCGGGCGGGGAATAGGCCATCAGTTGCAAGAGATAGTCGCAAGCGTCCCGCGCCAGAGGCGTGTCGATGGTTGGCACGATGTCGGCGCGGTTGGCCGTGTCTGCGACAAATCCCCCTGCGATCGGGTCCAGATTGACAATCGGCTGACCGAAATCCGCGCAGGTCATCAGGAACTGATGCCCCAGCGCCGTGCCGCGCGCTGCATTCCACGCAATCCCGTAGCGCCCGCGTTGGGGGTCATGGAAATGGCGCGCGGCCTCGATCAGCTTGTCGGTCGTGGTCGGTGGTTCAAGCCCCGCCTCTGCGAACAAGTCCTTGCGGTAGAACAGCAACTCCGGTGTCGTCTGGCTGGGCACACCATAAGGTCGTCCACCCCAATGCGCGGCCATCCAGCCTGCGGTGTGAAAGTCCGGCGGGTCAAGACGGTCAATGTCAAGACAGGCATCCAGCGGCATCAGCACGCCTTTTTCGGCAAATTCGCCGATCCAGGGCAGGTCAACCGCGATGATGTCATATTTGCTGAAACGGCGTTCAGCATTGCGCAAGGCTTCCGTGCGCAGCCGGTCGATGGAAAAGGCGCGCTGGCTGATATTGGTGCCGATGATCTGTTCAAACTGCCGTTTGAGGTTCTCCATCACCATGAAGGTCGGATCGCCATGCACCAGCACCCGCAGCCCCCCGCCAACCTGCAAGGGCGCGGGCAAGACCTGTGGGGGCGCGATGGACTGGCTGGCGGGCAGATAGGATGCGCCGTAATAGTATTCACGCGCATTGCCCGTGGCGCTGCCGGTGGTTTCGGCGCTCAACCGGATGATCCGGTCGGAAAACTGCCGCCAGTTCGCCATCAGCCGTTCTGTCGGATGCAACGAGAATGACCGACCTGAACGGGTCTTGACCCGCTGCTCGATCAGCCCGCCTTCGAGCATTTTCTGCAATTTCCGCCGGGCGGTTGCATAGGGCACATCGGAGGCCGAGATCAGCATCGTTGCGGTCACGATCTTTCCATCCATATGCGCGCGCAGCAATGCGATCACCATGTTCAGGTATGGGTTGGGTTCCGCGATCTCCAAAGCCGTATCCAGCTCGGTGCTGACGCTTTCCAGAAAGGCCAAAGCGGCGGGCAGCGCCGATGTGTCGGCGGCCACATGAGACTGGTGCGGCACCTGCAAGAAATTTTCTTTTTGAATATTTCCCATCCGCACGTCGTGTCTCTTTCTCGGGGTTTCGGGCGCTGCGTTGCGCCTGCGTGATGTGTCCATTTGCGTCTCACTCCAAAATGTCCAAACTCGATAACCGATCATATCGCTGAAATGTTCGATATGAACAAAAACATAATCAAAATGGCTAAATCTCTGGTATTGTCATGGGACGTGGGCGGCAAAAATGCGTGTGTGGTTTGCCATGCCGGTCGAGGGGTTCTCTGACGGCAGGGCAGCACAGAGAAAAACCTACGGGAGGATGACCATGACGAATAAAATGAAATTCTTGCTTGCCAGTTGCAGCACAGTTGCGCTGGCCGCCGCGGCGTCAGCCGACACGGTCCGCATCGGGATCACGCAGAACAATGTCGGAATCGACAGCTACCAGACGACCTATGAGCAGGCGTTCATCGCCGCCGCAGAGGCAAACCCGGATGTTGAGGTGATCGTGCTTGATGCGGGCGGCGATGTGGCGCGTCAGATCAGCCAGGTGCAGGATCTGATCCAGCAGAATGTCGATGCAATCATCATCTGGCCGACGGACGGTCAGGCGCTGGTGCCTGCCGTGCGCAATGCCCATCGCGAGGGGATTCCGGTCGTCGTCACCAATTCCAACATTGCCGAAGCAGGCATGGAATTCATTGCAGCCTTTTCCGGGCCGAACAATATACAGCAGGGTATCTATTCCGCCGAGATGATGTGCGAAGCGCTGGGCGGCGAAGGCCAGATCGTGCAGGTCACGGGCATGCCAGGCTACACCACGGCGATCGAACGTCAGAAGGGCTTTGATGATCGTCTGGCAGAGATGTGCCCCGGTGTGACGCAACTCGATATCCAGCCCGGCGACTGGAACCGCGAGCGCGCGCAGCGCACGATGGAAACCTTCCTGACGCGCTTTGACCGGATCGACGGTGTCTATTCGGGCGATGACAACATGGGCGTCGGTGCGTTGAACGCCGCTCTGGCCGCAGGCCGTGCCGAAGGCATGGTGTTCATCGGGGCGACCAATTTCGCGGTCGGCTATGACGCGATGGCGCGCGGTGAATACTGGGGTTCGGTCTATCAATCCCCGGTGGACGATGCCCGTGCGGCCCTGCAGACTGCACTTGACGTGCTGGCAGGCGAGGATGTGCCGAAGCTGAACTATTTCGACACGCCCAAGATCACGCAAGAAAACATGGATCAGTTCGACCGTCCGGTGTTCTGATCTGACTTGAGGAACAGTCCGGGGCGGGCCAGACCTGCCCCGGACATGGCGTCATTCCTGTCGCCAACCGCGCTGAGGAGAGCGCGAATTCAGACTTTCCGGGAGGAGCCAGATGCTGTTGACCCGCCTCAAGGCAGGGGGCCCTGCGATTGCAAAGCAGGGCATTCTTGTGGCCTTTGTCGTGTTCATGATCGCCTTTTCGCTGATGTCCGACAGGTTTCTGTCGGCGGACAACATCATGTCCGTGTTTCGGCAATCCGCCATTATCGGGGTGATGGCGCTTGGGGTCACGATTGTCGTGATCGGTGGCAATCTGGATCTGTCGGTGGGATCCATGCTGTCATTTGCAACCGTTCTGGTCGTGGATCTGCATGACAAGATCGGCCCGGAACTGGCCATTCCCGTCATGGTGCTGGCAACCCTGTGCCTGGGGGCAATCAACGGGTTCCTGATCGGCATCTTGCGGCTGAATTCGCTGATCGTGACGCTTGGGATGCTGTCGGTCATTCAGGGGCTGGTGCTGATCTACAGCGGCGGGCAGAATGTCGATATTGCCGACCAGCGTGGCACATGGTTTGCCATGTTCGGGCGCGGGGCGGTGTTCGGTATCGCGACCCCGATCATCATTTTCGGCACGCTGGCGGTGGTGTTTCATGTGATCATGACCACCATGCCGTTCGGGCGGCATGTTCATGCTGTCGGCGGCAATCCGACCGCGTCGGTTTTTTCCGGTATCCCACGCTCGCGGGTCGTGTTCATGACCTATCTGATCTCGGCGCTCTGCGTGGCGGTGGCGGCCATCATTCTTGGCAGCCGTGTCATGGGGTCTCAGAACAACGTTGGCCAAGGCTATGAGTTGCAGGTGCTGGCGGCGGTGATCCTGGGCGGCACGTCTTTGCTGGGCGGGTCTGGCAGCATCTTGCGCACTGTGTTGGGCGTGCTGATGCTGGCCTTTATCCAGAACGGTCTGATCCTGATGGGGCAGCCCTATTACACGCAATGGCTGGTGACATGGGCGGTTATCATCATCGCGGTGTGGCTGGACGTGGCCGCCAAGCGTGGCCGCCTGTTTTCACCCATAGCATGAGGCCCGACATGGCATATTTCTATCAAAACCCTGTCCTGCGCTGGCTGTTGCGCAATCCGATCTGGGGCTTCGTGCTGATTGTTTTCATCTTCTTCAGCCTGTCCTCCGAGCATTTCTTTGCCGCGCGCAATCTGCAGAATATCCTTGTGCAGACTTCGACCATCGGGCTGATCGCGCTGGGCATGACGCTGGTGATGATCAATGGCAATATTGACCTGTCAGTGGGCGCGACGCTTGCGCTGGCTGCAGCCTTTGCCGTCGATGTGCAATCCTGGGCCATGTTCGCCACATGGGGCAACTGGCAGATCCTGCCTGCCGTCTGTCTGGCGCTGCTGGTCGGCATTTTTATGGGCGCGATCAATGGCTTCATTGTCTGGAAAACCGGTGTTGATGCCTTCATCGTCACGCTTGGTGCCATGCTGGGCATTCGCGGGCTGGTTTTCGTCTATACGGGCGAGCAATCCTTTTATGCGATGAATTTCGCCTATTCGGATTTCAGCGCCCTGTCTTTCGGGCCGCTGCCCGTCCTGGCGGTGATCTTCCTGCTCTGCGTGCTGATCGTGCATTGGCTGCTGTCGCGCACCGTGCATGGGCGCAATACCTATGCTGTCGGCGGCAATCGCGAGGCGGCAGTGAACGCCGGTATCCGTGTCGGCCCGCATATGATGATCAATTTCATGATCATCGGATTTCTGGCCGCACTGTCCGGGGTGCTATTGTCCACCCAGATGGGGGCCGCCACGCCCAATCTGGGGCGCGATTATGAACTGTGGGTGATTACCGCAGTGGTGCTGGGCGGCACCAAGCTCACGGGCGGCAAGGGTGACATCATCGGCACGCTGGGGGGCGTTCTGGCCATTGGCATCCTGCGCAATGGCATGAACCTGATGCAGGTGCCCGCTTTCTACGTCTATGTCATCCTTGGCAGTATCCTGATCGCTGTGCTGTTCCTCGACAAACGCTTCAACACTTCGACCGACGGAGGGCTGCGCCTATGACCGCTTCCCGCGAACCCGCCCTGCGTCTTCAGGGTATCGTCAAGACCTTCCCCGGCGTGCGTGCCCTTGATGGCGTGGATTTCGAGGTCATGCCCGGCGAAGTCCATGCGCTTCTGGGCGAGAACGGTGCGGGCAAGTCCACACTGATGAAAGTGCTTGCAGGCATGTATCAACCCGACGAAGGGCAGATCATGATTGCAGGCCACCCGGTGCAGATGACCACGCCGATCGAAGCGAAAGCGCAAGGGGTTGTCCTGATCCATCAGGAACTGAGCCTTGTGCCGGAAATGTCGGCGGCAGAGAATATCTATCTGGGGGAATTGCCGCGCAAATCCTTCGGGCGGGTCGACTGGGCGACACTCGAAGAGCGCGCCAATGCGATCCTGAAGCGCCTGAAATGCAGTTTCCGCGCTGAAGTGACCGTGGCAAACCTGTCCATCGCCAACCAGCAGATGGTAGAAATCGCCCGCGCGCTGACAGTCGATGCCCGCGTTGTCGTGTTTGATGAACCGACGGCTTCGCTGACCGATGCCGAAAAGGTCGTGCTGTTCGACATTATCAATGACCTGAAGGCGCGTGGCGTTGGAATTGTCTATATTTCGCATCGCATGGACGAGATTTTCACCCTGTCCGACCGCATCACCGTGCTGCGTGACGGGGCTTATCGCGGCACATTGACCACGGCAGTCACGAATGAGGACGAGGTCACGCGCCTGATGATCGGGCGCAGTCTGGACCTGTCGCGCGACGAGGCCGCGCCGAATTTCGGCAAGACCATGCTGGAAGTGCGCAACCTGACCTGTCCCGGTTTGTTCGAGAATGTGAGCTTCACGGTGCGCGTGGGCGAGGTGGTGGGCTTTTACGGGCTGGTCGGGGCGGGACGGACCGAAATCGCCGAGGCCCTGTTCGGATTGCGCAAGCCTGACTCCGGCGAAATCCGGGTCGATGGCGAAGCGGCCGAGATCACCTCGCCGCGCGCGGCGATTGCACTTGGCATTTCACTGGTGCCGGAAAACCGCAAGGAGCAGGGTCTTGTGCTGCAGATGAACTGTCGCGACAACATGACCCTGCCGCAAGTTCAGGCTTTGACGACTGGGCCATTTGTGGCGCAGGGGGCAGAGCTTGCGATTTTCGACAAGTATCGCGACCGGCTGGCGATCAAGACGCCAAGCTGGAAGCAATCCGCCGCGGTTCTGTCCGGTGGCAATCAACAGAAAATCGTCATCGGCAAGTGGTTGTCCATGACGCCGCGTGTCCTGATCGTGGACGAGCCGACGCGCGGGATTGATGTTGGTTCGAAATCGGAGATCCATCAGTTGTTGCGCGAATTGGCGGCGCAAGGGTATGCCGTGATCGTGATCAGTTCGGAAATGCCCGAGGTGTTGCGCGTCTCTGACCGGATCATTGCCATGTATCACGGGCGGATCATGCGCGAATTCGACATCAAGGACGTTACCGAGGATTCCCTTGTTCAGGCCATTTCCGGCATCAGCGCCGAAGCCGTCGCCTGACGCCTATTGGCTTTGCCGCGCGGGCGCGCAAGGGCGAGCGGGTGCCGGACACTTGACCGGAACCTGCACCTCAGCCTGTCAGGGCCCGGTCCATCAGTGCCTTGATCTCATCTGCGCCCGTGCCGGCGACGATCCGTGCCAGTTCGGTCTGGCCTTTCAAAGCGATCAGGGTCGAGCGGCGCGGAACCGCCAGGCTGCGCGACAAATCGCCCGTGCCATAGGCGTCCCAATCGACACGGATCAGCGTCAATTCGGCATCATAGCGAGGCGAGGCTGCGCGCAGGTCATTGATGATGCGCTCCTGTCTGCGGCAGGTCGAGCACCAATCCGCCCCGAAGATCAGCACGATCCGCTTGCCCTCGCGCATCGCCTGTTCGGCAAGTCCGGGCAGATAGGTGTGGATTTCGGCTGTGCTGGTGGTCGGGAAGATGGCCAAGGCAAGCCCTGTGGCCAGAAGGTGACGTCGTGTCGGCATGAGTGCTCCTTGTTGGTTAGAACATGATTGAGAGGTCGGAAAACCAGTATGGCAGTGTGTCCAGCGCCCATTCTTCCAGCGCGATATGCCAGCGAAACCAGATGGATATGCCGATCAGCACAAAGGCCCCGCCCATGATGGGTCTGGACCGCGCCGCCAGCGCCATCATGGCCGCGCGGCGTCTGGCGATGCTTGCCTGTGCGCCATAGGCCAGTGCCAGCAAGACCGTCGAAACGCCAAAGGCAAATGCTATCATGACAGTTGTGGCCTGCAACAGATGCTCGCCCCGCGCGGCCAGTGCAATCGCGCCGCCCAGCGTCGGGCCGATGCAGGGCGACCAGACCGCCCCCAGCAAGGCACCGCCCGCGAACATGCGCATCGGGCCGGATTGATCCAGACGACCAATCCGCGCATCCGCAGCACTGGCAAATCCTGCTGTCACTGTTGCAAACTGCCTGTTCAACAAGGGCAGGACCAGAACCAGCCCGAAACCGATCATCGCAAGCGCGGCGATCCGTTCGACTGTTTCCGGAAACACACCCATAGCCGGGCCAACCCGTGCAAGGCCCACACCAAGGACAACGAAACTCATGGACATGCCCGCGCACAGGTAGAGCGGCCCATGCCTGTTTCCCTGCAGCGCCGAGGCCAGCACAATCGGCAGCACCGGCAGAACGCAAGGATTGATCAGCGTCAGCAGGCCGGCCAGATAGCCGAAAACAGGTTCCATCTCGTATCGTCTCGCATTGCCATGTGCTCCGGACATATGGCCTTACGGATCAGGACGCGCAGGTGTTACGTCTGCAATGCTGGCAATGACGTATTCGTGATTGCAGAGTCCCGCCCGCGTCTTGTCATGACTCAAGGTCAGACCAGCGCAACTGAGTGTTGCGGCGCGTGGCGCGCAGGAGCCGTTTGCCAAGCACCTTGTCGAACTCATAGGCCGCGATTTCACCTGAACCGGGACGGCGTGCCCAGATGTCCTGTTCGCGGATCACATGCCCGGCGGGCAGGTCCGCATCCGCAACGATCGAGCCGCGTGCGAAGCGATAGACATCTTCCTCGGGCGCGCTGCGTTGCTTGGGATTGTTCGCCGCGATCCAGATTTCGCGCGAGCGGTCGATCAGAAAGCGCAGTTCCGCCGGATCCATCGAGCAGGAAATATCCGGGCCCTTGCGATAGCGCGTGTCCGTATAGTGCCGCTCCAGGATGCTTGCGCCCAGTGCCACCGAGGCCAGCGCCATTTCAGGGCCGATGGAGTGATCCGAGAAGCCCACAACGGCACGGGGGAACGCCTGCCGCAGTTCCGTGACACCGCGCAGGGACACGATTTCGGCGGGCGAGGGGTAGAGATTGGTACATTCCAGCAGCGCATAGGGAACGCCTGCCTGATCCAGGATTTCGACCGAGGCCCGGATCGTGTCAATCGTCTGCATGCCCGTTGACAGGATCACCGGTTTGCCCTTGCGCGCGATATGGCGGATCAGTGGCAGGTTGTCGGCCTCGCCCGAGCCGATCTTGTAGGCGGGCACATCGAGGGTTTCGAGAAAATCGGCCGCGGCACGCGAAAACGGCGTGGAAATCCAGATCATGCCGAGAGATTCGGTGAAGCGCTTGAGTTCTGCCTCTTCCTCTAGCGACAGGGCGCACCGCGCCATCACATCCCAGATCGAAACATCGGCATTGGGCGGAAAGATGGATTTCGCCTCATCGGTCATTTCGTCTTCGAGGATATGCGTCTGATGCTTGATCATCTCGCACCCCGCACCCGCAGCAAGGCGCACCATCTCTTTGGCCACATCCAGATCGCCGCCGTGATTGATGCCGATTTCGGCGATTACCAGTGGCGGATGGTCAGGGCCGATTTGACGACCGGCGATGGTGAAGGTATTTGTCACAGATCCCTCGGGGCTTGAGGTGTTGATTTCGCCCTAGCCATACACGATCGGGTCATGGGCGGGCAATGTGAAAGGTCCGCAACCGTGTTTCGCCGATGCCTGATCTTCTCTCGGGTGTCCAGCCTGACGGGGTTTCGTCTTGACGGAACAGAGTGCACCTGTCTATTCCAACTGGCCATCGCAGTTTGCAGAGAGCTTTGCTTGCGGACAGAACCATTGAACGAGAGGACCCGGCATGAAGGCCAAACCCCTTGCAGGCTGGCAGCGACATGACATCTTGCAACTCCTTGGCCCGCGTGAGGGATTGACCGGGGTTGAACTCGGGGTTGCTGCGGGCGGATTTTCCGCGCGCATGGTTCAATCTGGCCGGTTTCAGACTTTTTTCGGCGTGGATATGTATGCCGATACACATGACGTCAGCCAATACAAGGAAGCCCTGCGCAATGTGGGCCTTTTCGCACCCTACAAACTGTTGCGTATGACTTTTGCAGAAGCACTTGAGCTGTTCGAGGATGAGAGCCTAGATTTCGTCTATATCGACGGCTATGCCCATACCGGACAGGAAGGTGGGCAGACGATCTGGGACTGGGCGCGGAAAGTGCGGGTGGGCGGTCTGATCGCGGGGGATGACTATCATCCGGACTGGCCGCTGGTCCAGCAGGCGGTCGAGGCATTCGCCGCCGAGACGGGGTTCGAGCTTCTTGCCACAACGGAAGTGGATCGCGGCTCGCGATATGACGACTATCCAAGCTGGGTGATGGTAAAGTCCGCCCCTGTGGCGGGTGCGCCTCCGGCGGCACTTCTTGCGAAGGGCAGGTCCGAGGCCGCGCGGGTCGCTGCCAAGCGCAGGCTGGGCAAGCGGCTGGGCGACGTGTTGCGCCGTCTGATAGGGGATGCACGCTATCAGCGGATGCGTGAGTGGAACCGGGCGCGCAAGCAGCGTCGCAAGGGTTAGGGTCGGGCCGCAGCCAGCGGTTCCGTCGCGCAAAGAAGCATCAGGTAGCTGCGTTTTTCCAGATCGGTCACGGGCTGCAACAGGCTGGCTTTCGATGGACGGCGCCCTGTCAGCAGGGTCAGCAAGCTGCGCGCCGCTTTCTTTGCACGACGGGGCAGGCGGCCGAGCCAGCCCGCTTCGGTCAGTTCGTAGAAATGGTGATAGCCGAGCGTTCGCAGGAAGTCGGTTGCCTCTGTCCGGCCATCCTTCACATCCTCTGCCAAAACCTCCATCGCGATCAATGGCTTGTGTTTTTCCAGCAAGGCCTTCGCGCCTTCCAGTGCAGGGCGTTCATGGCCTTCGACATCAATCTTGACGAAAGTGATGCGCGCTTCATCGATGTCTTGCAGGTCGTCCAGCGGGACAAGATGCAATTCCGCGCCCTGTTGAGTGTCACTGACCGTCCGACGGATCGAGGTTGCGGCCATGTTCAACCTGTCATCCGACACTCTGACCTTGCCTTCCTTGTCCGACAGACCAAGATTCAGTGCTGTCACATTCGGGGCCAGTTCAGCGTTCAACTGCAAAAGCCGGAACGTGCGCGGATGCGGTTCAAAGGCAACCACACTGTCAAAATGCGGCGCGAAGGCGACGGCGTGATTGCCGATATTCGCGCCCAGATCCAGACAGGTGCCCCCGTCTGGCAGGTGTGGGAAGACATGTTGCGCGAGAAAGGTCAGTTCGTCATTCTCGTAGCGGCCATCCAGATGGATGAATTGCGTGATCAGGTCGAAGGAGAAGCACACAAGCTGCGGATGCTGTGCAAGGTGCTTGCGATTGGCACGGACCAGAAACCTGCGCGCAATATCATAGGCAAGCCCGTTCAACTGTTTGCTCCGCTGCGGTTGGTGAGTGCGTTGATTTCCCAAAGACCCAGATATTTGTCTTCGTTCTGCCCGCGAATCTCTGCCTGCCCTTCGGGATACAGCCTGCGCGGTTCCGGCAGATTGAAAGGAGGCTTTGTCAGGTCTATCTCGCGCCACTGGCCAGTTGAGATATCGGCATTCTGTCCGGTGCTGGGGAAGGTTGTGGTCAGCAGCCAGGTACTTCCCGACAGTGCGATATTGCGCAGGGCGGCTTGTGCATGGGCGTTGGACAGATGCACAAGGCAATCGCGTACAAAGACCAGATCCGCCTTTGGAACAGGACCGGAAATCAGATCAATAACTTCGAAACGTCTGCCCGGTGCTTCGTGCCGCAAGCGGTTCTGCGCGACCAGTTCGGGCACGATATCGCCTCCGAGATACTCAATGCCGGAAAGATCGACATGCGCCATCCAGTGAAAATCGCCGCATGGCACATCCAGCATGGACTGCGCGTTCAGATCCTTCAGGATCGCGGGCAGCATGCGGCGCAATTCTGCGGTCGCTTCTAGATTCGAGCCTTTGCCGGACAGGCTTTGGCTGTCGCCCCATTTGTTGGTCCGGGCATAGCGGGCAAAGATCTCTGCTGGTGTGCGACGCGCCAGTTTCCATTTGCGCAGCCGTTCGCGAAAATCAGCTATCAAGCTCAAGCGCGCATCCCCTCTTCATTCCGCAATCTGTCCGCCATGGCGTTGCCAGTAGTCGGCCACCCAGTCAACAGGACCGGCCCCATATCGCGGAAATCGTGCCCAGTTTTCGCGCCGTGTCAGCGCGATTGGTCGTGGTTCCCCATGAAAGGCCACGATTTTGCAGCCAGAAGATGGTGCGCGTGGTGGCAGGAACCGGTCGATCCCGACGGGTCGACGCAGATGTCGTTTGAAAGACTGCACCCAGTCCGCAGGCCAGTAGTCAGCATCGGGAACCATTTCGCCGACGAAAGCCTGTTCGAGCTTCAACCGATCCGCATGCCCCGCCGGGTCTTGCCGGAACCTGTCGACGATATGCCCGAGTGTGCCCAGCGTGAAGGCAAACACGCCGGTTGCAGGCAAGGGCAGGGCCGTTCCTTTGGCCTTCGGGCGCCAGTTTTCCCCGCCGTCAAGCAGGATCAATCGGCCCTCGCGCGTAAACAGCGGCGCCAGATCCCCAACAATGACTGAATCAAGGTCGATAAACAGAGCGCGTCCCTCAAGCCCATGCAGATCGGACAGGAATACCCCAAGTTTCGGCCACGCGCCGGAGGTCCAGTCGCATGGGCGCAAGGGCAGGTCAGGAATGGGCAGAGCCTCAATCATCGGCAGAAGACCAGTTGCATCATCTGTCAGGCAGACGAAGCGAAACGGGCCTTCCAAGTGTGCTTTCACCGCATTGTAGAGCACATTGACGTATCCTGCGTTGTAGAGCGTGCCCCATTTCATGCACAGGATAATCCGGCTCAACGCTGTGTCCTCTTCGGGATTGATGCTGCGCACATGGGTAGACAATTGCGGTCATGCTGTCCATACCAGCAAGCGTGACGCAGCAAAACACACCGATGACCCGTAACCTTCTCTTCCTCACTGGCACCCGCGCCGATTTCGGCAAGCTGGAACCGCTGGCCGCTGCTGCGCGCGATGCAGGTCATCGCGTCACCTTCTTCGTGACAGGGATGCACATGATGGACCGCTACGGGCTGACCGTGCTGGAAGTGCGGCGGATGGGCGGAGTCGCGGTGCATGAATTCCTCAACCAGCGCCCTGGTGACAGTCAGGATGTGATCCTGGCCAAAACGGTCATGGGGTTTTCCGATTACGTCACCGAACACCGCCCCGACCTGATCGTGATCCACGGCGACCGGATCGAGGCGCTGGCGGGTGCGCTGGTTGCAGCGACGAATTACATTCCCTCCGCGCATATCGAGGGCGGCGAAGTCTCGGGCACCATTGACGAGGTGTTCCGGCACTGCAACACGAAACTCTGCGCGCATCATTTCGTGTCCTCGGATGCCGCCAAGCGCCGCGTCATGGCTTTGGGCGAGCCTGAGGGGGCGATCCATGTCATCGGATCACCCGAGCTTGATTTCCACGCTGGCCCGTCGGGCGTCACGCTGGGCGAAGTACGCGCACGCTACGGGATCGAGTTCGCCGAATACGGGATCGTGACCTTCCATCCCGTCACCAGTGAACAGTCCAGCATGGGCACGCAGGCGCAGGCGCTGTTTGACGCGCTCAGAGCATCGGGGCGGCATTTCGTTGTCATCGCGCCGAACAATGATCCAGGGTCCGAGGCGATTTTCCATGTGATCGACGGCCTGCCTGATACACAGTTTCGCGTGCTGCCTTCGATGCGCTTCGCGCATTTCTCGGAATTGATGAAACATGCGGCCTGTCTGATAGGCAATTCCAGTGCGGGTGTTCGCGAGGCGCCGTTTCTGGGCATCCCGTCGCTGGATGTGGGCACCAGGCAGACCAACCGGGCACAGACCAGCACAGTGTCAAGCTGTGCGGCGAGCGACCGGGCGGCAATTGCGGATTTCCTGCAAGCCCAGTGGGGCAAGCGGCATCCGCGCCATAACGGTTTCGGCGAAGGGCGCGCCGCGGATCGTTTCGTGCAGGTGCTGGGTGATGCCGGTTTCTGGATGCGCAGCCTGCAAAAGGCGTTTCACGACATATCGAGCGATATTGCGCCCTGAAACTGGCGCGTTTCCCATGCGCGGGCGATCAGCAGGCTTGACGCATCCATCCGGTCAAGGCGCGGCAAGAGCGGGTCGTCGATGTTCTGCCCCGCAATCAGTCCCAGAAATGCGCGCATTGCATCCAGAAACATCGAGTTTCGCTCGAACGGGTAATCCTGTGTTTGGCTTCCATCCGCGCTATGGATCGTGATGCGCGAGGCGAGCAAATCCGCTTCGATGCGACGCGAGAGGCCAGAGAGCGTCAGCTTGCGCGTGAACACGGGGGCGAGGTAATCCATCGCGATCTGACCCGCCGCGCCCGAAGCGGTGCTCACATGCAGGCTGGTTGCGAAATCCACGCCGGGAAAGTCCTCGTGCCCCAACGCCCGCACATCATGGACCATCAGGCCGGGGAAGAGTGCGGCCACCAGATCAATCTCATGGCACAGATCGAGCAGCACGCCACCGCCTTCAGCCCTTGCCGCATAGCTGTCGCCAAAGCGCCAGTTCGCACGCCATTGGCGCACATCATGGCCGATTTCGGCATGGATGCGAAACACATCTGACACGTCCATCGCCGCGAGTGCCCGCACCACCGGATGCCAGCGCATCATGAACCCCACCAGCGACCGCGCAGCGACAGGGGCCGCTGCGTCATGGATGGCGCGCGCCTGATTCACGCGCCAGGCAAGCGGTTTTTCAGCGTAGAAGGGCCAGCCTTTTGCGGCGCAAAGCTCAATCAACTCCAGCCGGATCGGCGTTGCCGTGGCGATCACGATACCCGCCACATCGTCGCGCATTGCGACTGCCGCGCGGTCAAAACTGCGCCACCCGTGCAGTTCCGCCCGCACGCCCAAAGCCGTCAGATTGTCGAAATGCCGCCGCCCGATCGAACCTGCGCCAATGACAAGGATCGCGCCCGTTACCACGCGGAGAACCCGCCATCCACATTGATCATCTGGCCGGTGATATAGCCCGCTGCGGGGCTTGCCAGAAACAGCATGGCGTCCGCAATCTCGTCCGGTTTGGCCATGCGGCCAGCCATGATCAGTTCCCCGACCCGGCGCTGAAATTCCTCGGAATGGTTGTTGAACACGGCCCCCGGTGCGATGGTGTTCACAGTGGCACCGCGTCCCGCCCAATAACCCGCAAGCCATACGGTCAAACCGTGCACCCCGGCCTTGGACACGCCGTAGGCCGCGAAATTCTTGAACGGCATCCCCTCATAGATCGCATGATGCGCGCCATTGAGCGCATACATTGATGCGACATTGATCAGTGTGCAGGGGTATTTGCCAACAATATCGCGGTCCATTTGTCGTGCGATCATGAAAGGCGCGGTCAGATTTGTCCGCATGGTGCGTTCCCAGTCATTGACCGAAATATCGGCAAAATCCGGAAAAGGCTTGCCCGCGCCCATCAGCAACTCGCCCGTTATGGCTGCATTGTTCAACACAACATTCGGCTGCCAGCCATCGCCAAGGATGCGTTTGAAAATGCCCTCGACCTGCGCCTCGTCTGACACATCGAGATCGTAGAAGCGGAAATTCGGGTTGCCGCCATGCGCTGCCTGCAACGCGTCGGCCCGCGCGCCCGGCAGGTCCGAGCCGATCACCCGCGCACCAGCAGCCAACATGCGGCGCACATAGGTGCTGCCCAGAACCCCGCCCGAGCCAGTGATGAAAACGGTTCGCGTGCTCAGATCGGCGACAGGCTCAGTCATGGGGGGCTCCTTTCAGGCGCTCTTGCATCATCCATTCGACAAGCCGGAAATCAAAGGGCGTGTCGATATCTGCGCAGCGTTCGGGCGGCATCTCGAAAGGAATGACACGCCCTTCATAGATTGTTTTCGCGCAGCGCAGGTAGTCAGGGGAAACGACATAGGTCGAGGCGGCATGTTCCCACACTTTCGGTGCGGCCTGCCGCGACCAGACCCCGCCGGGCAGTTCCTTGGATACCCGCAAGCTGCCTTCCGTATTCAGTTCGACCAGATTGAAATAGGGGTTCTTGCGCGCCTCGCAGACGCTCATCACCATATCGGGGCGTTCGGTCTCGAAAAGGTCAAGTGCCGCGTCAATGTCCTGTGGCAGGCGCAGCGGCGAGGTGCAGTCGAGGTCCAGAAATGCCGTGGCCGTCTTGCCGCTCACGGTTTCGGCGGTTGCAAGCGCGTGCTGCCAGACGCCCCATTTCGGGGCGGCATCCGTCGCCAGGTCCGGCGGCCGCAATCCGATTTCCAGCGCGCCGCGTGCGACCGCATGGGCGTAGATCTGCGGATCATCGGTCGAGACGACAACCGCATCCACACGCGGATTGTCCAGCAATTGATCCAGCGACCAGTCGATCAGCGGCTTGCCGCAGAGGTCGCGGAAATTCTTGCCCGGAACGCCCTTGGACCCGCCCCGCGCGCCGATATGACCCAGGATCATGCTGAACCCCTCTGCAA
>JAFIEL010000197.1 GCA_020832585.1 Natronohydrobacter sp.
CCAAGCCCACGATCGACCGGAATTTCGTGATCGCCAATATCGCCGCACCGCGCGCGCTGGCGGCGGCAGATGACGAAGACGAGGCCGAAGCCGAAGCGTGATCCGCGCTTCTCGGCTACAAGATCAGGGCATCCGCATGCGGGTGCCCTTTTTCGTTGATCAGCCCGCAGGCGTGATCCGCTGCACCGAATCGTAGAATTCCAGTTCCGGCGGCCCCAGATAGATCTCCGAATGCTCCCGCACCCCCTTGTGCGATCCGCGAAAATTCTGTGATCTGGCCCAACCCTCGAACGCGGCCTTGTCGCGCCAGACCGTGTGCGACAGATAGATCGTCGCGTCCGGCGTGCTGGTGCCGCGAAACAGATGGAATTCCACGAAACCGTCAAGTTCAGGCAATTTGCTCTCGCGCGAGGTCCAGATCTCCTCGAAAGCCGCTTCCTGACCGGGACGCACACGAAAACGGTTGATTGTCAGATACATGGGCGCTTCCTTTCATTCGGCCCGCAGCCTAACGCATGGCACGCGGAGTGCAAGCCAGTGCTTTTCTCTCGGCGCGCGCTTCTCTATGCTGCTGCGCAAAGATAAGGGCATGGCGCGATGAAACTCTTTGCAGGGCTTGGCAATCCGGGCGCGAAATATGCGGGCAACCGTCACAATATCGGCTTCATGGCGCTCGACGCAATCCAGCGTGCCAACGGGTTCACGCCGTGGCGCGCAAAGTTTCAGGCAGAAGTAAGCGAGGGCACGCTGGGCAGTGAGAAGGTGATCCTGCTCAAGCCCCTGACCTTCATGAACCTTTCGGGTCAGTCAGTCAGTGCCGCCGCGCGTTTCTACAAGCTCTCGCCCGCCGATCTGGTGGTGTTCCATGACGAACTGGACCTGGCCCCCGGCAAGATGCGGCTGAAACAGGGCGGCGGGCATGCGGGCCATAACGGGTTGCGCTCGATCCATGACCATATCGGCCCGGATTATGCGCGCGTGCGGCTGGGGATCGGCCATCCGGGTCACAAGGATCGAGTGGCGGGGTATGTTCTGTCGGATTTCGCCAAGGCCGATCAGGACTGGCTGGAGGATCAGATGCGCGCCATCGCCAAGGCCGCCCCGGCACTTGCCGCAGGCGATGGGGCCCGATTCTCCAATCTGGTTGCGCAGCAGATGACACCGCCTGCCAAGACCCCCAGGACGGCAGCGCCGCAGACAGGCCCGGCACCGATGCCCGAAACCGTGCCCGCGGATACACGCACGCCCTTGCAGAAACTGATGGATCGTTTCCGGTGAATTTCCGCGCCCATGCCCGCGAACAGGCCGCAGCCTGCCTGTCGCTTGGCTCTCCTTTCACTGCACGGCTGCTCAGTCTGGTCGCAGACCGGCTGCGCCCCGAAACCCCTGTTGCCGAAGCGCTCCTGACCTGGCCCACCGAGCGGATGCAGGCAGATGCCGTGGCGCTGCGCCTGGCGGGCGCGCTGCATCATCTGGTGCTGACCGGCCAGGCGCAGGTGCTGGCGCGGCTCTATGCCAGCCAGGGCAATGTCGCCGATGCGCAGCTCTGGCATGCGGTTGATGCCGCGTTGCGGCTCAAGGCAGGCCCGATTCTCGACACGCTGGCACTGGCCCCGCAAACCAACGAGGTGGGACGCGCGAGTGTCTATATCGCCGCAGCGCATTGGCTGAGCGCGGCCTATCGTCTGCCACTCGTGATCTCGGAACTGGGCAGCGCGGCAGGGCTGAACCTGCTCTGGGACCAGTATGCGCTGGTAATCGAGGGTCAGATATGGGGATCACCTGACGCCGCGATCCGCCTTGCGCCGGACTGGACCGGCCCACTGCCCCCGATGGCCCCTCCGCTGATCCGGTCGCGCGCGGGCGTCGATCTGAACCCGCTGGACCCGGTGGCCGATCGCGCGCGGCTTCTGTCCTATATCTGGGCCGATCAGACCGAGCGGCTGGCGCGCATGGGCACAGCACTTGATCTGGCCACTGAGAAACGCCCCGATGTCGCGCGCGCTCACGCGATCGACTGGCTGGAAACGCGCCTCTCGCGCCCGATCCCGCAGGCCGTGCATCTGGTCTGCCATACGGTCGCATGGCAATATTTCCCCGAAGCCGAACAGGCGCGCGGTCTGGCCCTGCTCGCGCGGGCGGGCGGACGGGTGCGGATGGACGAGCCACTCGCGCATCTGTCGATGGAAGCAGATGGTGCAGGCCCGGGTGCTGCGCTGGTGGTGCATCTGTGGCCCGGCAATGACCGGATCGTGCTGGGACGCGCGGATTTTCACGGGCGCTGGATCGACTGGCAGGCCCCGGAACTGTAATGCGCTGGACCTTCGCGACAGCGGGATTACTTGATGGGGGAAATACGGAAAGGAAACCCGATGACAGTGCAGCCAGAGCCTTCGGTCAATGTTCTTGGCGGCAGCCTGCAACCTTGTTCAACCGACCCTGTCACCGGATTTTTCCGCAACGGTCTGTGCGACACCTGCACCCAGGATCAGGGCAGCCATACGGTCTGCGCCGTGATGACCGCCGAATTTCTGGCCTATTCCAAGTATCTGGGCAATGATCTGAGCACCCCGCGACCTGAATTCCAGTTTCCGGGGCTGAAACCGGGCGATCACTGGTGCCTGTGCGCGGGCCGGTTCCTGCAAGCCCATCAGGAAGGTGTCGCACCGCAAGTCAGGCTGACTTCGACGCATTTGCGCGCCCTCGACATTGTGCCGCTGAAGCTGCTGCAGCAATATACAAGCGATGCCGGTTAATCCATATCATCGCGTCTGATCGGGGGCTGCACACCACGCAGGTCATCGGCCAGCAGATCATCGATAAAGACGCTCATCAACTGCCCGCGCCCGCTGACACCTGCCTTGCGGTAAATTGCGTTGGTCTGCGCCTTGACCGTCCCTTCCGATGTCTTGCGAAAGGCTGCAATCTCGGCAGTCGAGAAGCCCTTGAGCACGAAAAACGCGACATCGCGCTCGGCAGGGGTCAGGCCCCATTGCGTAAAATGGCTCTCCAGCACTTCCATGAAGGCGCTCGACGCACGGCGCAACTGCGCCTCTGCCCGGCCCAGACGCGCCTGTGACTGCGCCAGCAGCACACCCGACATCACCAACCCGATCAGCAGCGCCACGGCCGCCCCGATTTCCATGAATTCGCGGATCTGCCAGTCAATAGGCTGGCGCACGATCCCCAGAACAGACATCGCAATATCACTGATGAAGAACAGCCCACCCACGGCCTGTACAAGCACCATAAGCAATATCAAAACCTTGAGCTTCACGACTCTCCCCTTTCGTGCGGCTCTGGAAATACTTTCCCGCGGGCGATCCGTGTCATGTCAGCCTCCCGCCCCTTGTGATTGCGTGTCCACAATGACTGTGCCCCCGCGCGGCATGTCGGTGCTGTCGGCACGCGGGGCCTCTGCTGGGGTGAATTCAACGGCGTAATCGCGCAAAATCTGTCCGGTCGAGAGATCCAGCACCACCTCGCGCCAGATCAGATCCCTGGACGCCACAAAGCGCACCCGCCCGAGCAGCGTGCGCGTGGTGGATGCAATCGTATAGCCCTGCGCTTCGAGCGCGGCGCTGACCATTTCCGGGGTGATGCGATGATCGACGGCCGCGACAGGACTGGCCGCGAAGAAAAGCAGCACAAGCAGCAGTCGCGCCCAGCGCTGCAAAAGGGTCAGCCAACAGGTCATTCTGTTGTCACATCCCGCACAGAAAGTAGAAACCGCACCCCGCAAGCAAGCTGCGGGGTGCGGCCAACTCCTGGCACTCGTTACTTCTGCACAACTGTATGGGTCGGAGTGTCACGGAAGCAGACCTGCTCCATGACCCTTGCCACGCGGGCACGGTCGAGATACGCAAAAAACGCACATCTTCAAAACTCTCGTCCGTGTCCGCGTTGCCAGCACGCTGACAAGCCCCAAACTCACCACTTACACAACACCGGCGCGATCTGAAAAACCGCGCCGATCTGTTCCGGTGATACCCGGACTTGCCCGGTCGATCTATCGGGAAAGAGTTTATATTTGGGCCATAAACTAAAGTTTATGCCTTCATTTCAAAGCCGAGATGCTTGGCGACCGTGAAAATGTCCTTGTCGCCGCGCCCGCACATGTTCATCACCAGCAAATGGTCGGAGGGCAGGTTCGGGGCGATCTTCAGCACATGGGCCAGCGCATGGGACGGCTCCAGCGCGGGAATGATTCCCTCGAGCGCACAGCAGGTCTGGAACGCGGCCAAAGCCTCGTCATCGGTGATCGAGACATATTCCGCGCGGCCCATATCCTTCAGCCAGGCATGTTCCGGCCCGATACCGGGATAATCCAGCCCAGCGGAAATCGAATGCCCTTCAAGGATCTGCCCGTCCTCATCCTGCAACAGATAGGTGCGGTTCCCGTGCAGCACGCCCGGACGCCCGCCGGTCAAAGACGCACAATGCTCCATCCGGTCATCGACACCGCGGCCCCCGGCCTCGACCCCGATGATGC
>JAFIEL010000198.1 GCA_020832585.1 Natronohydrobacter sp.
ACGAAAGCAAGACAACATGAAGGAAACAAGGCCAGAACTTGCCGATCCAATCGAGGAAAACCGTGCCCTGCATGAGACCGAGTCGAAGATTGCGATTGCCGGCCATCCGTTGCATGCCATGCTGGTGGCTTTCCCGATCGCACTGACAATGTCGGTGCTTGGTGCGGATATGCTCTATTGGTGGAGCGGAGATGAGTTCTGGGCGCGTGCCGCTGGTTGGGCAAGTTTCGGGGCTTTTTCGATGGGGGTTATCGCCGGGATCACCGGCACGATCGAGTTGCTGATCGTGCGCGGCATCCGTAACCGGTCGGCCAGTTGGACCCATTTCATTCTGGCCGTGATGCTGTTGTCGCTTCTGGGCATGAACTGGCTATGGCGCATCGGCAATCATGTCGAAGCTGTGCTGCCTTTGGGCCTGATCATGTCGCTTGCTGCAGCCGTGTTGACAGCAATCACGGGCTGGCACGGTGGCAAGCTGGTTTTTGACTACCAGATCGGGACGAAGCCTCCGAAATGATGCAGCGACTGGGGAACCATTCCGCCGCCCGTGCATTGAGGCGGAATGAACAAGATGACACAACAGGCGCAGGTTTTGGCCGCCCGTCACCAACCCCTTCATGATCGACCACCTCTGGTGCTGGCGCATGGTGCGGCGATTCTTGTCCTTGGCATGCTTGCGATTTGCGCCCCTTTCGCGGTCCTGCTGTCTACGGGCAGACCCCCGTCGGGAGGTCCGATCTGGGATTTCAGCATGGGGCTGGGTTTCGGGGCCCTGGCGCTTGCCGCGCTGCAATTCGCGCTGACCGGTCGGTTGCGCTGGATCACGCATCCATTCGGAGCCGATATCGTCTACCTGTCTCATCGCTATCTCAGTTGGGGCATGGTTGGGCTGATGCTCGGGCATTTTGCGCTGCTATATGTGTTTCACCAACCCGCGCTTGGAGTGCTGAACCCGCTTGAAGCGAGATGGGAGTTGACTGCCGGGCGGGTCGCACTGGCGTGTTTTCTGGTGTTGATCATCACGTCGCAGTTTCGCAAGCGCCTGCATTTGCGCCATGAACTGTGGCGCGTCCTGCATCTCACGCTGGCACTGTTGGGTATGCTGGCCGGCATTGCGCATGTTCTGGGCGTCGGCAATCTGACCAACACGCCGGAAAAGCAACTGCTTTGGCTGGGGGCGACCTTGGGATTCATGGCTGTCCTGGTGCATACGCATGTGATCCGGCCCTGGTGGATGAACCGCAACACATGGCGTGTGGTCAGCAATACGCCCGAACGCGGCGATGTGCATACGCTGGAGCTTGCCCCTGAGGGGCAGGCGCTCAGGCGCTGGAAGCCGGGGCAATTTGCCTGGCTGAAAGTGGAAAGGTCGCCTTACTCTCTGGTGGAACATCCCTTCACGATCTCGACCGCACCAGAGCAAGGGCCGAACCTTGCGTTCTCGATCAAACCCCTTGGCGACCATACGGAAGAATTGATCAAGACCCCGGTCGGTGCGCGTGCCTATATAGACGGCCCTTATGGGGCGTTTTCCGTGGACCGGGCAGCCAAGGCACCCGGTTTTGTGATGATCGCGGGTGGTGTGGGCATCACGCCACTGCTGTCAAACCTGCATGCTCTTGTCGCGCGCCATGACCCTCGGCCTGTGATCTTGATCTATGGCACCCCGACTTGGGAAGACGCGAGCTTTCGCGAGGAACTGAAAGCGATGAAACAGCGTCTTGATCTGACCCTGGTGCATGTGATCGACACCCCGTCTGATGACTGGCAGGGTGAAAGCGGCAAGATTGACCGCGAGTTGCTGCTGCGCCACTTGCCGGCGGATACGCGCCATTGGCCGCATCTTCTGTGTGGACCAGGACCGATGCTTGACGCGTTGCGCCGGGATCTGGCGGATCTGGGTGTGCCGCTTCGGCATATCGACTATGAAATCTTCGAGTTGGTCTGAGTCATGCGCCCCCGTCTCGCACTGATCTTTTCCCTGTTTCTGACCACACTGGCCATTGCACTGGCCGCATGGCTTGCGCTGTCGCTGGCCTGATAGCTGAAAGGATCGACCATGAAGGACCGTGCCGAAACATTGTTGTCGGGGTTCATGAACCAGATTGCACCGCGCCATCCGGGCGAGGCCGAGTTCTTGCAGGCAGTGGAAGACGTGGCGCGCGATGTGTTGACCATCGAAAAGGCAAGCAGTGACTTTACCGCGTCGCGGGTGCTTGAGCGGTTGAGCGAAGCCGACCGGATCATCTCTTTTCGGATTACTTGGCGCGACGACTCGGGAGACGTGCAGATCAATCGTGGCTGGCGGGTGCAACAGACAAATCTGCTGGGCCCCTACAAGGGCGGGGTGCGATGGGCACCCGAAGTCACGACCTCGGTGCTGAAATTTCTGGCCTTCGAACAAGCATTCAAGAATGCGCTGACTGGCATGCCGCTGGGTGCGGCCAAAGGAGGGGCCGATTTTCAGCCAAAAGGGCGTTCTGTCGCCGAGATTGAAAGATTTGCGGCTGCCTTCATGGCGGAACTCTCACATCACGTCGGCCCCGAACTTGACGTGCCCGCTGGCGATATCGGCGTGGGCGCTCAGGAGATCGGGCTTATGTCGCGTGCGTGGATGCAACAGGCCAGGCGCTGGGGCGGTGCGATGACCGGAAAACCCACTGCGCTCGCTGGCAGTGCGATGCGGGCCGAAGCCACGGGCTACGGGCTGATCTATCTCACCGAGGCCGTTCTGACCGAGGTTGGCGAGGCGCTGGCGGGTAAGCGCGTGGCCATATCCGGGCGCGGGAATGTCTCGCGTCACGCGGCACGAAAAGCGCTGACGCTGGGGGCAAAAGTCATCACGCTGTCAGGCCGCGCCGGAACATGGCACGCGCCTGACGGGTTTACGCATGAAACACTGGATCAGGTTCTGGCATCGACTGGTGATGATGTCCATTCGCCAAGCAAAGATCGACAGGTGGAGTTTCATGCAGATACGAAGCCATGGAGATTTGCGCCAGATATTGCGCTGCCCTGTGCCACTCAGAACGAGTTGACGCTGGACGATGCGCAGGCGCTGGTCGAGAGTGGTTGCTGCTATCTGGCCGAAGGCGCGAATATGCCCCTGACGGCAGAGGCTGGGGCCTGTTTTGCCAAATCAGGTCTGGTGCAGGTTCCAGGAAAGGCCGCGAATGCGGGAGGGGTCGCAGTATCCGGGCTGGAAATGCAACAGAATGCAGGCTTCGCCGCATGGAACGCAGACAAGGTGGACCGGAAACTGCGCGCGATCATGTGCGACATCCATGACCTTCTGAAACGAGAGCGCACAAGTTGCTGTACTATGACAGGGGCGATCGATTACCGCCGCGCGGCGAATGTGGCGGGCTATCGGCGACTTGCACAGGCCATGGTTGCAGGTGGGGTTCTGTGACAAGCTGTCCGGAACCAAATGGCGTTTTGCGCATTTGAACATAAATTTCACGGGCGCTCCGGGTTACTGCACCTAGCCCCGACAGTCCGGGCCGCGGTGACAATTTTGGGATCAGGCGTATCACAGGGTTAAAAGGTGCTTTGATCACTGCGGGTTCTGATATTCCCAGTGAGCGGTTTGATTATCTGGATAATAGCAGCTCAGAAGGCATCCTGCGATAAATGTTAACCAAGTCAAAAGGCCCCTTTCGCGAGATAGGGGTCTTTTTCATGGTTTGTGAAACAAATTAATTCCTTGGTGCCGGAACCTGAAACGGAATATCGCGTTTAATCCATGTAGCTCGAAAAGAGCTTGGTATAAAAGGAGTATCGTGATGAAAAAGCTCATGCTGAGCACCGCGCTTGTAGCGGTCACTGCAATTGGTTCCGTGGCCTACGCCGACATGCATGCCCAAGGTGCCGAGACCGGCATGGCGCATGGTGACATGATGGTTCCGGCCTTCCGTGCAACTGACTTCACCGGGAAAAACCTCTATGTGCTCGACACCGATGCGACTCGTGCGCTGGGTGAAGAGCGAGCAGACTCGGAGCGCGACATCTGGGAGCGTACGCAACTTGCCTGGGAACGTGCTGACGTATTCTCGGGGGATCGCGATAGCTGGGAAAATGTCGGCGGCATCGGGGACCTCGTGTTGACCAAAGACGGGTCGGTGCGCGGGGTGCTTGTTGATGTTGGCGGATTCCTCGGGATTGGTGCGCGGACGGTGATGGTCGACATGAACGATCTGTATTTCGTTGCTGACGAAGCCGGCGCAGAGGACATCAGCGACTTCTTCGTTGTCGCCACGATGTCCCGGGAAGCATTGGAGGCATTGCCTGAATTCGAGGATGATCAACTGAACTTCAGCTTTGCAGCGGCGGATCGCAGCGCGCCAGCAGTTCAGGACGGTTCGAACATGAGCGCTGATGCGCAGCATGATCCGGTTCTCGATGTCGCTGGCGAGACTGAGGTGGATACTGCAACCGCCAGGACCGAAGTTCCCGAAGGCTATCAGGTTCTGC
>JAFIEL010000001.1 GCA_020832585.1 Natronohydrobacter sp.
TTGGCGATCCCGGGAGGACTCGAACCCCCAACATCCTGATTAGAAGTCAGGTGCTCTATCCAGTTGAGCTACGGGACCACAATCGTTGAATAGCCACTTGCCCTGATGCCTGCAATGCGCCTCAGTTATTGGAATAGAAAAAAGCCCCGGCATTCGCTGGGGCTTTGAGATCATATCTGCGGCAATCAAGCAGCGCTCTGTGCTTTCGACAGTTCGCGTTTGATTTTGAGGGCGTTTGCCGACAGTTCTTCATCTTTCGCGCGCCCCAAATAGGCGTCCAGCCCGCCACGGTGATCGACAGAGCGCAAAGCTGCAGAGGATACGCGAAGCTTGAAGCTGCGGCCCAACGCTTCAGACTGAAGCGACACGTCCTGCAAATTGGGCAGGAAGCGGCGACGCGTCTTGTTGTTGGCGTGGCTGACATTGTTGCCCGTCATCGGGCCTTTTCCGGTGAGTTCGCAGCGGCGCGACATGGGCTTTTCCTCGATAGATGGCTGCCAAATTCTGTAGTGGCAAACACAAAGTAAGGGCACTGCATCGCAGTACCGATATGACACTGCGGGCTTCTATGGTGTAACTGGAGCGGCGTCAAGCGATTCCGTTGCAGATTGGCCGCCGGTGGCGGCACGGTGTTCAGGTTCCGCGGATGTCATGCGCTCAGATGATCTTGCAGCATTTGCGCAACTGCGCGCGTATGGGTGATCTCTCCATCGGCCAGTTGTTCCGACAGCATTTCCAGCGCCATTCGCGCCTGTGTCGTGCGCAATCGCGCCAGCAAGGCCTCTTGCAGATCGGCTTCGAACCAGAAGCGTGTCTGTGCTTTTCGGATGGCGTCGAAATGCCCAGAGCTGCGACGCCAGTCTACCAGTGTCCGGATCTCGTCCCAGACCGTGTTCAGCCCGGTATCTGTCAAGGCGGAGACTGTCATTGCCTTTGGAAAACCATCCGGGTCTTGCGGGCGTCGGCGCATCAGGCGCAGGGCACCGGCATAGTCGGCGCAGGTGCGGGTTGCTGTGGCTTTCAAATCGCCATCAGCCTTGTTGACCACAATCATGTCAGCCACTTCCATGATGCCACGCTTGACACCTTGCAACTCATCGCCCCCTGCGGGCGCCAGCAGCAGCAGGAACACATCCGAAAGCTCGGCAACGACGGTTTCGGACTGGCCGACGCCAACAGTTTCGATCAGCACGACATCGAAACCGGCGGCTTCGCACAGCGCCACCGCTTCGCGCGTGCGGCGGGCAACGCCGCCAAGATGCGACTGGCTGGGGCTGGGGCGGATAAAGGCTTCCGGCGCGCGCGCCAGACGCTCCATCCGGGTTTTGTCGCCGAGGATGGACCCCCCTGTGCGTGCACTGGAAGGGTCAACCGCCAAGACGGCAACGCGCAGTCCCTGAGCGACGAGCATCAGCCCGAAGCTTTCGATGAACGTGGACTTCCCGACGCCGGGTGTGCCCGAAAGACCGATGCGAATGGCCTGCCGCCCTGAGCCCGCCAATTGCTCCAGAAGTTCTCCGGCGGTTGCGCGATGTTCAGACCGCGTGCTCTCGACAAGCGTGACAGCGCGCGCAAGGGCGCGACGGTCGCCCGCAAGTATCGCATCGGCCAAGGCTGAAGTGTCCATGCTGTACCCTTCGTGCAGACTGTTGCCCCGTTCTGGCCCGGACCGGCAAGAATTGTCCAGCCCTCTCGAGGCGTCTGACGCGCGCGCATGCCATACGACGAAACACGCCCGCCAGTCAGGCGGGCGTCAGAATCGATCTGTTCGGGCAGATCAGCGGCGGATGCCGAGCTTGCCGATCAGATCGCGGTAACGGCCTTCGTCCTTGCTCTTGAGGTAGTCAAGAAGCTTGCGGCGGGTCGCAACCAGTTTCAGAAGCCCACGACGAGAATGGTTGTCTTTCTTGTGGGTCTTGAAATGCTCGGTCAGGTTCGTGATGCGCTTTGTCAGTACGGCAACCTGAACTTCGGGCGATCCGGTGTCACCGGCGGCGCGAGCGAAATCCTTGATGAGCTGGGTCTTGTCTTCAACGGTAATCGACATCGGGTTCTCCTTTGGTTTTGAAGTGACGGCACAGGCCGGGATGTCGTCCAGCATGGCCCTGAGGCGCGACAGAGCACGCGCAGGTCGCGTAGACCAGAAACGCGGAAAAGAAAAGCCCTGATCGCGGCTCGTCGAGGTCTTGCTTCGATACCGTTAACCAATATTAAACTTTCCGATGGGGTAAAGGGTGAATCCGCTTAGTTAACGCACCTGTTGTGAGTCATAATTACCCTTGGGGATCGCGGCTCGATGGGTCGCCAGCAAGGGTGATGACAAATGTGGCTTGTCTTGGGGCTGCTTGCAGCGCTGTCGGCGACGGCATTCATGGATTTTGGCGCGAGCGACACAGCCAGCGAAGATGATGATGACGCAGAACAGAATGAATCTGCCAACACCAGTGATGGCAGTGCTGCAACGGCTTTTGCAAGCCTGCTGCAGGAACTGTCGGTCTCGGGAAATGCCCCTGACCCGATCATCGGCAATGAGCCGACAGAGACCTGGAACGAGGATTCTGATGCAGGGTTGTTCGACGATATGGGCGAGCGTATTCACAGCAGCGATCTGGACCCTCCTGCCGAGTCTCCGCCGCCGCTGTTCATGGTCGGCACCGAGGGGGATGACCGGCTTGTCGGCGGCGCTGCCGATGATACGCTGATCGGGGGTGCGGGCAATGATACGCTGATCGGTGCTGGCGGTGACAACCTGTTGCAAGCGGATAGCGGAAACAACCACATGATCGGTGGCGAGGGTCACGATACCCTGGTGGGCGGCACGGGCGATGACACACTGGAAGGAGGATGGGGCGACGACCTGCTGATCGCGGGCGAAGGCAATAACCTATTGTTCGGCGGCGCGGGCAATGACACCCTTTTCGGGGTGTGGTTCGATGAGAATGGAACCGACATCAGTGGCGAGAGTACCCTGAATGGTGGCGCTGGTGACGATATTCTTGTCGCTGGTCAGGGGGATGTCTTGCATGGTGGCGAAGGGTCAGATCAATTTGTGCTTGGTGACTGGCTTGCAGGTACCAGTCCGGCAACAATCATGGACTACACTCCAGAGATGGACCAGATTGTGCTGTATTTCGACGCGGAGCGGATAGATACACCGCAGGTGATGGTCACCTTCTCCGATACCATTCCGGATATGGCCGAGATCCGTCTTGACGGGCATGTAATCGCGCATGTCGCCAATGCTCAGGGTCTTACTGTAGAGGATATCCAGTTGATCCCGCTGCCTGATGCGATCGCGGCTGAGTAAGGCCGGTCATCAAGCTCTTTTGCCCAGCTTTGCGACGCCCAGAACATCGAGCACTTTCTCTTCGATTTGCGGCGCGTTCATTGCGGCCACGTCATACATGTCCTGCGGATTGGCCTGATCTATGAAAATATCGGGCAAGACCATTGAACGGAACTTGATCCCGTGGTCGAAAACCCCCTCATCGGCCAGAAGCTGCGCCACATGGCTGCCAAAGCCACCGACCGCACCTTCCTCTATCGTGATCAGGGCTTCATGATCCTGAGCAAGTTGAAGGATCAGGTCACGGTCCAGCGGCTTTGCGAAACGCGCATCCGCTACGGTTGGCGTGATCCCTTTCGCTGCCAGGGATTCGCAAGCGCGCAGCACTTCACCCAGTCTTGTGCCGAAGGACAGGATGGCCACGCGTGATCCTTCTCGGATCATGCGCCCCTTGCCGATTTCGAGCGGAAGACCGCGCTCTGGAAGATCAACCCCTTCTCCTTCGCCCCGCGGGAAGCGAAACGCAATCGGGCCATCATCATGCGCAACAGCCGTGGCGATCATATGCACCAGCTCGGCCTCGTCTGCGGCGGCCATCACCACGAAACCCGGCAGATTGGCCAGATAGGCAATATCAAAACTGCCTGCATGGGTTGCCCCGTCGGCGCCCACAAGCCCTGCGCGATCGATGGCGAAACGCACGGGCAGGCGTTGTATGGCCACATCATGCACAACCTGATCATATCCACGCTGCAGAAAGGTCGAATACATCGCACAAAACGGTTTCATTCCGCCCGCTGCCAACCCAGCGCAGAAGGTGACGCCGTGCTGCTCTGCGATGGCCACATCAAACATCCGCTGCGGAAAATGCTTCGCGAAAAGGTCAAGACCGGTCCCGTCAGGCATTGCGGCGGTCACGGCCACGATCTTGTCGTCACGCTGGGCTTCAGAGATCAGGCTTTCGGCAAAGACCTTGGTATAGCTTGGGGCGTTTGAGGGGGCTTTTTGTTGCTTCCCTGTCACCAGATCGAATTTTGCGCGCGCATGGCCCCTGTCGGCGGCATCCTCGGCAGGCGCATAGCCTTTGCCCTTCTTGGTAAGGACATGAATGAGCATCGGCTCATCCGCCCGTTCGCGCAGGGTGCGCAAGACCCAGAGCAACTGGTCCATGTCATGTCCGTCAATCGGTCCGACATAGTTGAAGCCCAGTTCCTCAAACAGCGTGCCGCCTACGGTGACATGCTTGAGCAGATCTTTCGCGCGGCGCGCGCCCTGCTGGATTGGACCCGGAAGCAGCGACAAAGCGCCCTTCATGGCGTTTTTCAGATCCTGCACAGGTTTGTCCGCATAGAGCCGCGACAGATAGGAGGACATGGCACCTGTGGGCGGCGCAATCGACATTTCATTGTCATTAAGGATCACGAACATGCGCCGACCCAGATGGCCCGCATTGTTCAACGCTTCAAACGCCATACCTGCGCTGATCGATCCATCCCCGATCACGGCAATCGCGTCACCCAGCGCAGGATCCGGTGCGCCACCCAGTTCGCGCGCCATGGTGAAGCCCAGCGCCGCCGAGATCGACGTCGAGCTATGCGCTGCGCCGAACGGGTCGTAGGGGGATTCGCTGCGCTTGGTAAAGCCTGACAACCCGTCCTTCTGGCGCAGGGTGCGGATGCGGTCGCGCCGCCCGGTCAGGATCTTGTGCGGGTAGCATTGATGCGACACGTCCCAGATCAACCGGTCGCGCGGTGTGTCAAAGACCGCATGCAGCGCGACGGTCAGTTCCACCACGCCCAGACCCGCCCCCAGATGGCCGCCAGTCTCGGACACTGCTGCAATCGTTTCAGCGCGCAATTCATCCGCCAGCTGGCGTAACTCGCGGTCACTGAGGGATTTGAGATCCGCAGGGATGCGTACATTGTCCAGGAGCGGTGTATTCGGCATGCTGTGCTTTTCCCGTTGCGGCCGCTGAAGCGTTCAGTTCTGACGGGCGATAACGAATTCCGCCGTCTCCCGCAACATCTGGCCCGTTTCGCCATAAGGGGCAAGTGCAGCATGCGCTTCTTCGACAAGCGCCCTTGCGCGGGACTTGGCACCCTCCAGCCCGAGATGGGAAACAAATGTCGCTTTGCCCGCGGCTGCGTCCTTTTGCAGCCGCTTGCCAGCCAGTTCGGCATCGCCCTCGACATCAAGAATGTCATCAGCAATCTGAAAGGCAAGACCGAGGGCCTGCGCATAGCGCGTCAGCGGCGTTATTTCGGCGCGCGCCATCCGCGCACCGGCACAGGCGGACCATTCGATCAGTGCCCCGGTCTTGCCAGCCTGCAATATCGTGATTTCTTCGAGGGTCAGGGGAACCGGCGCTGTCTCTGCTCCGATATCGAGCGCCTGGCCATAGACCATCCCTGCCGCCCCTGCGGCTTGTGCCATGCTGGCGATCAGGTCCAGCCGCGCCTCTGCCGTGGGGGCGGCATCGGGGCGAGCAAGCAGACCGAAGGTCAGGGTCTGCAAGGCATCGCCTGCCAGAATGGCCGTAGCCTCATCCCATTTGACATGCACGGTCGGCTGTCCCCGGCGCAGGTCGTCATCATCCATTGCGGGCAGGTCGTCATGCACCAGAGAACAGGCATGCATCGATTCAATCGCGGCAGCCGCCTGCAATGCCATTTCGGGCGAAACCCCATGCAGTCGAGCCGACTCGAGCACAAGAAACCCGCGCAGTTTCTTGCCCCCCCGTGCCGCGTAAGCCATAGCATCGCGCACCTTAGAGTCCGGCAGCAAGCCGATTTCCGCCTGCAGTCGGGCCTCTATGTGCTGTGCGGCGGCGTCCAGTGCGCGGGCGAAAGCGCTCATGCGGAAAACGGCTCCGTCCCTTTGGGAGTGCCATCTTCTGCGAGCCGGATTGCCTCAACCCGCATCTGCGCGGCATTCAGCCGGGCTTCGCAATGCTTCTTCAACTCTGCGCCACGTTCGTAAAGTGTGATTGACTGGTCCAGGGCCACATCGCCGCGTTCCAGCCGGGTGACGATTTCTTCCAGCGCGCGCAGGGCTTCCTCGAAGCTCAGGTCGGCCACAGGTTTTTCGCTCATGCGCCTTTCTCCATCAACACGCGGATGTGCGTCGCGACACTAGCCGCCAGCGCGGGCAAGTCATAGCCACCTTCGAGGCAAGAGACCAGACGCCCGCTGGCATGACGCGCGGCGATGTCGCACAATGCGCCCGTGACCCATGCGAAATCCTGTTCGACCAATGCAAGCTGCGCCAAGGGATCGTCGCGATGCGCGTCAAATCCCGCCGAGACGATCACCAGTTCAGGCGCGAAACGGTCGAGTTGCGGCAGCACCATGTCTTCATAGATCCGCCGGAAGCTTTGCCCATCGGTGCCGGGGGCCAGCGGCACATTCAGCACATTGCCATGCGCGCCGCGTTCCTCTGGCTGCCCAGAGCCCGGCCAGAGTGGCATCTGGTGGCTGGAGACGAAAAAGGCGCGCGCCTCGGACCACAGAAGATCCTGTGTGCCATTGCCGTGATGCACGTCAAAATCAACCACGGCCACGCGCGACAGACCGTGTTGCTCCATTGCATGTCTGGCGGCAATCGCGACAGTCCCGAACAGGCAAAACCCCATCGGTGTCTGGGTTTCCGCATGATGGCCGGGGGGGCGCATTGCGACAAAGGCGTTTTGCGCCGTGTCTGCCATGACCAGATCAACTGCGTGACAAGCCCCGCCGACAGCACGGCTGGCTGCATCGAATGACCCGTTTGAGACATGAGTATCGGCATCAAGCTGGTAGATGCCCGCTGCGGGAATCGCCTTGCGGATGCGGTCAATATAGGCTTCGGGGTGGCAGAGCAGGAGTTGCGTCTGCTGCGCCAGAGGCGCGTCGATGCGCAATAGCGATGCGAAATCCGGGGCCGCAAGTGCTTCGGAAATCGCCGCAATCCGGGCGATCTGTTCCGGATGTCCGGGCGGCGTCTGGTGTCGCAGGGCGTCGGGGTGGGTCAGATAGGCTGTTGTCATGCGTATGAAGCTAGTCGATCCTGCAAAAGGGGGGAAGTGCGATTTTGCCCCTTGGAGCGCTTGCCCATGCCCCCAAGCGGTGGCAGTCTGCGCGCAAGGCCAGATTGGCCGTTTCAGCCGGGATGATCCATGACCTCCGACACCAGCCTGCCGATCCTGACACCAGAACCTGTCGCGCCGCAATACTTCACGGATGCGACTGCGGCTGTGGCGTGTCTGGAGAGCCTGTATCTTTCGGCAACGAATTTTCTGATCGATGGCTTCAATCATTTGGCGCAGGGTGGTCAGGCCACTGCCCGCTACAGGGCGTATTATCCGGAAATCCGTTTCACGACGATCCGCTATGATCAGATCGACTCGCGCCTCAGCTTCGGTCATGTAACCGAGCCGGGTGTCTATGCCTCGACGATCACCCAGCCTGTTCTGTTTCGCAACTACCTGCGTCAGCAAATCGGGCTTCTGATCCAGAACCACGGGGCGCCGGTCAGCATTGGCCCATCCACGACACCGATCCCGCTGCATTTCGCCATGGCCGGTCGTGGTGATGTCAGCTTGCCCGCGAACGGGGAGCTGTCGCTATCGCTGCGTGACCTGTTCGATGTGCCGGATCTTGCGACCACGAATGATGATATTGTCAACGGCGACCGCAACCTGAATGAAGACGGCTCGCGTCCGCTTGCTTTGTTCACGGCGCAGCGTGTGGATTACTCGCTGGCCCGTCTGGCGCATTACACCGCGACATTGCCCGAGCATTTTCAGAACTACATCCTGTTCACCAACTATCAGTTCTATGTCGATGAGTTCGAGGCTTTCGCCCGCGCCCAGTTGCGCGATCCCGACAGCGGTTACACGGCCTTTGTCGCGCCCGGTAATGTCGAGATCACCGACCCGGATGCGCAGGTTCCACAATTAGCGCGCCTGCCGCAGATGCCGACCTATCACCTCAAGCGTCCGCATGGGGCCGGAATTACGTTGGTCAATATCGGTGTCGGCCCGTCCAATGCAAAGACTGCCACAGATCATATCGCGGTCCTGCGGCCCCATGCCTGGATGATGGTGGGCCATTGCGCGGGGCTGCGCAACAGCCAGGCGCTGGGCGACTTCGTTCTGGCCCATGCCTATCTGCGGGAAGACAATGTGCTGGATGCCGATCTGCCGATCTGGGTGCCGATCCCGGCGCTGGCGGAGATCCAGATCGCGCTGCAAGACGCTGTGGCACAAGTGACCGAACTGGAAGGCTATGCGCTGAAGCGGATCATGCGCACCGGAACAGTTGCCACAATCGACAATCGCAACTGGGAATTGCGCGACCAGTCCGGCCCGGTGCAGCGGCTGAGCCAGTCGCGCGCCATCGCGCTGGATATGGAAAGCGCCACGATTGCTGCCAATGGGTTTCGCTTCCGCGTGCCCTATGGCACGCTTCTATGCGTATCGGACAAACCCTTGCATGGTGAATTGAAGCTGCCGGGCATGGCGTCGAGTTTCTACAAGACACAAGTTGCGCGCCACTTGCAGATCGGTATCCGAGCGATGGAGTTGCTGCGTGAGATGCCACTGGAGAAGATCCACAGCCGGAAACTCCGCTCTTTTGACGAAACTGCCTTTTTATAAGGCCAGATCGGGCGGTTTTTTGCCGCCTCGTGGGCGTTTTTGTGGGTGTAGGTGATTGCCACTGTGGCGGAATCCGGGCTAGATGCGCCTTGCAAAACACTACGGGGACCACGATATGCAGGCCCGTTTATCCCAAGGAGAGTGACATATGACCACCAAGCCGATGACCAAGACGCAGCTTGTCGCTGCTCTGTCCGAAAAGATGGGCACTGACAAGAAAACCGCAAATACTGCGCTGGATGCTCTGGCGGAGATTGTTACGAGCGAAGTCGCGGCAGGCGGTGCAATTACTGTCCCCGGCATCGGCAAAGTCATGTGCCGCGCGCGCCCTGAGCGTCAGGTGCGCAATCCGGCAACCGGTGAAACCATGACCAAAGCCGCTGACAAAGCGGTGAAGATCACCATCGCGAAGGCTCTGAAAGACGCCGTCAACGGTTGAGAACAGGGCCAATCCATCTGATTTGGGGCCATCCATCGCGGGTGGCCCTTTTTCGTCTGGTCATTCGGACACCTCTTGTGTCGGTCGGAAACCCGGCTATTGTGCCTCGTGTCTGATGCGCTCTCCCTCGCATCCCGTCTCTGAGGCCCGCCATACCGGCGGGCTGGACTGGTCGTGGGAGGGTCGACATGCAACGACGCCATTTTCTTCAAAACACCGGCGCGCTGGCGCTTTCACTGGCGCTGCCCTTTCGTGCGCAGGCCACAACAACGCTGAACTTCGGCTCTGTGCGGATCGATATGTTGTCCGACGGCCATCTTGTGCTGCCGCTCGATTTTCTGGAGTCAGATCAGAACCCCGAAGAGTTGCAAGCCATTCTCGCGCGGCACGGTCTGACTGGCGATGTATATGAGCCGCCCTGCAATCTGGTCCTGCTGCGGGACGCGGATAGGACTGTCTTGTTCGACATCGGTGCAGGGCATGATTTCATGTCCACGGCTGGTCATCTGCCCGAAGCAATGGCAAATCTGGGTGTAACCCCCGAGGAGATTACACATCTGGTCATAACCCATGCACATCCCGATCACCTCTGGGGTCTGCTGGATGATTTTGACGAACCGCTGCTGCCGCGTGCCGAGGTTCTGATGGGGCGCGCGGAATGGGATTACTGGATGGACCCCGATACGGTCGAGAGTATCGGTGCCGCACGCCAGTCTTTTGCCGTCGGGGCGCAGCGTCGTCTGGTCGAAATAGAGCATCAGGTGCAGCTTTTCGAGGATGGTGCGGAAATCCTGCCCGGCGTGCAAGCCATGCTGACCCCGGGCCATACGCCTGGGCATATGGCCTTCGCGCTGCAAGCCGGGGGGCAAGGGCTGATGGTGGTGGGCGATGCCCTCGCCAACCCGCATCTGGCCTTCGAACGGCCCGAGTGGGAATCCTCGTCCGATCAGGTTCCCGATATGGCCGCTGCGACGCGCCTGCGCCTGCTGGACCGCATAACGGCCGAAGATCGGCTTGTCCTTGGCTTTCACCTGCCCGGCGGTGGCGTTGGTCGCGCCGAGGCGCAGGGTGAGGGCCGCTATATTTTCACGACGGAGGTATGACATGACACGCAAGCTTCTGATTTTTCTGACCAGCCTGTTCTGGGCCGGATTGGCAACCGCTTCCGAAGACATCGCTGACAAGTATCCGCAATCGGTGCTTTATAACAAACCGGTCGAGGTCATCCCGCATGTCTGGACATCGATCGGCGCCACAGCGCCGCCCACTTATGAGAACGCGGGCCACAACAACAATCTGAGTTTCATCATCACGGGTGACGGGGTTGTTGTGGTCAATTCCGGCGCGTCCTACCAGTTGGCGCAGGCGCTCCATGATGAAATCAAGGCCCGCACAGATCAGGAGGTGAAACTGGTCATCGCCGAGAACGGGCAGGGCCATGCGATGCTGGGCAACAATTACTGGATTGAACGGGGTGTGCCGATCCTTGCCCATGTCGATGCGGCAGAAGAGTTTGAAAAGGACTCTGGTCAGGCTTTCCTCAGCCTGCAGAACTATGCCCGCGAGAAATCCGAGGGTACTCAGCCCATGCAGCCGACCGAGACTTTCACCGATAGGGTCGAAATTTCAATGGGGGATTTCCGTATCGAGGTGCTGCATCTTGGTCCGGCCCACAGCCCCGGTGATACGCAGGTCTGGTTGCCGGATCAGTCGTTGCTGATCGCGGGTGATATCGCGTTTCAGGAACGCATGCCGCCGATCTTCGAGGGCACCTGCACCTCTTGCTGGATCGATACCTGGGACAATGCACTTGAGCCTCTGGGCGCAACCTATGTTATCCCCGGTCATGGACATCCGACCAATATGGCGCAGGTCCGCCGCTATACGCGCGATTATCTGGTCTGGCTGCGCGAGCGGATCGGCGAGCATATTGATGAAGGCGGTGATCTGACCAGCGCTTACTATGTCGATCAATCCCCCTTCGCGCATCTTGATACATTCGAGGAACTGGCGACCCGGAATGCAGGCGTGGTTTTTGCCGAAATGGAGTGGGAGTAACAGCGCGACTGGACAAAGCTCTCAGATCGCGTGAAATGCGGGGATGGATGTGACCTGTCTGACCCCGCAAGAACTGACTGCGCTGATACAATTGCGGCATCAGCTTCATGCCAACCCGGAGCTTTCGGGTCATGAAGCTGCGACAGCGGCATGTGTTCGTGATTTTCTGCGCCATACGGCTCCGGCGCAGGTTGTCGAAGGGCTGGGCGGCAGTGGTCTGGCGCTGGTCTATGACAGCGGCCAGCCTGGCCCGCGTGTCATGTTCCGGGCCGAACTGGATGCGCTGCCCATCACGGAAGAAACCGGCGTGCCGCATGCCTCGCGCTGTCCCGGCAAGGCGCATCTTTGCGGTCATGACGGGCATATGGCGATCCTGGCTGGGCTGGGTCTGTGGCTGGCGCGCAACCCGCCGCAAGCCGGGCAGGTGGTGCTTCTGTTTCAGCCGGCCGAGGAAACGGGCGCGGGCGCGCGCGCGGTTCTGGCTGATCCGCGTTTCGCCGCGTTGCAGCCGGATTGGGCGTTCGCATTGCATAATATGCCGGGCATGGATTTCGAAACACTGGCGATTGCTCCGGGGGTGGCGAGTTGTGCGTCGGTCGGGCTGCGCGTCACACTTCGTGGGCGCGAGGCGCATGCCGCCCAGCCCGAAACCGGGCAATCACCTGCCCTGGCGCTTGGGGCGATGATCGCGGCGCTGGCGCCGTATTCCACGCCTGGGCCAATGGGGGCTGATTTTCGGCTGGCGACACTGTGCCATCTGAACATGGGAACCCCCGCTTTCGGGATCGCCCCTGCGCAGGCGGAAGTCTGGATCACCCTGCGCGCCTATGATGATGCGGGGCTGGACACGTTCGAGGCGGCGGTCGTGGCGCTGGTTGAAAACATCGCGCGGGGATTGTCTGTGCAGATCAGCCGACATGATCATTTCCACGCAACTGTGAATTCGCCGCTGGCTGTGGATCATGTGCTTGGGGCGCAAGGCGCTGTCGGGGTCGCGCCGGGCAACTTTTCCATACCGATGCGCCCGTCCGAGGATTTCGGTGCATTCAGCCGCAAGACGCGCACGGCCCTGTTTTTTCTGGGTGCGGGTCAGGACCAACCCGCATTGCATGATCCTGCCTATGATTTCCCGGATGCGCTGATCAGACCCGCCGTGGCGCTTTTTGCACAGATACAGCGACAGGTTCAGGCAGGCTGAAACCTATCCGTCGCGCAGCGCGCGCGCGAAGAAATATGTAAGTGGTTGCGTCAGGTAGCTGATCGGGCGGCGCATTTCGGTCTGGAAGAAGACATCTACCGGCATGCCCGGTGCAAGCAGGGCTGTGTCGGAAATCGCGGCACTGTGAGGGTCAAGCGCGAGTTCGACCTTGTACTGACTGATGCCCGAATTTGCGTCGGTAAAGGCATCGGCAGAGATCTGGACAACATTTGCGATGATCTGCGGTATCTTGCGGCCACTGTTTCCGGACAGCATGATCACCGCCTGCTGCCCGTGCCAGACCTGCAATATGGCAGAGGGCACCAGTCGTGCGACCACGATCAGCGGGCTGTCGCGCGGGACGATGTAAAGTGCCGCCTCGGCCGGACGCAAGACCGCGCGGAGGGTTGTCACCTGCAATCCATGCACAACGCCATCAGCAGGGGCGCGCAGGGTCATCCGGTCGATCTGGGCGCGCAAGGCGCGCAGGCGCTCCGCCAGTTCCAGTTCCTGCGCACTGATCTCGCGCAATTCGCGCTCGGCCTCTTCGCGATGCTGGGCAATCAGCGACAGGATTTGTTGCGCGGTTTCCGTGTCGCGTTCCGCCGCCGCAGCGCGTTCTGCCAGCAAGGCTCCGTATTCTCCGTCAAGGCGCGCGGCGTCCCGGTCAAGCGCTGACAGACGAGCGGTCTGGGACAAGCCGCGCTGCACCAGTTCGGCCTGCGTGCTGCGTTCTGTCGCGACCAGATGGCGTTGACGCTCAAGCGCTTCCAGTTGCGCGCTCAGGCCAGTGATCTGCGCAGCAATCTGGACCCTGCGACGCAATAGCTGGGCAGTGATCCCGTCAAGGGTCTCTCGCCGCGCTTGCAACAGGCTTGCCTGCCCTTCCATCTGTGCCAGCACATCAGATCGGGTGCGGGCCGCTGCCTGCAAGTTGCCGGGAAAGGCCAGATCGGTGCCGTCCCGTTCAGCCCGCAAACGGGCCTGTCTTGCAAGTATTTCGAAGTGGCGGGTTTCGAGGACCGTCACCTCGGACTGGAACTGCGCGGTGTCCAGCCGGATCAGGGGTTGACCTGCAGTCACGGCATCGCCTTCGGCGATCAGGATGGCATCGACCACCCCGCCATCGGGATGCTGGACGACATGATGGTGCAGTGCGATTTCGATCTGCCCTTGCGCGGCAACAGCCCCGGAGATCCGCGTGCCGATGGCCCAGCCGCCAAAGCCGAAGGCAAAGATCACAATGACATAACCTGCAAGGCGCAAGGGCGCGCGGGCAGAAAACGCGTCGGTCATGAGCGCCGCTCCGCGTGGCGCAACTCCCAGGGGAACGCAGGATTGGGAGGGCGCGGCGGTGTGTGGAGTATATCTGCACTGTTGCGCGTGACCTGGCGTAGAATCTGTTCCGTGGGTCCGAATGCCGAAACCCGCCCGGAATCGAGTTTCATCAAGAGGTCACATTCGGCAATCGCCGAAGGTCGGTGTGCCATGATCACCACGGCTGCGCCGCGTAACTTTGCGCTGCGGATCGCGCTGTTGAGTGCGCGAGAACCAGCATCGTCAAGATTGGCATTTGGTTCGTCAAGGACAAGCAGAACCGGGTCGCGAAACAGCGCCCGCGCAAGCGCGATGCGTTGTCGTTGCCCACCGGACAAACCGCTTCCATCAAGTCCGATCCTGGTGTCATATCCTTGCGGAAATTTCAGGATCATCTCATGTGCGCCAGCCGCCATCGCCGCAGCGAAGACTGCGTGATCTTCTGCGGCTGGGTCAAATCTGGCGATATTGTCGCGCAGCGTGCCAGCAAAGAGGATGACGCTTTGTTGAAGATACCCGATTGCCCTGCTCAATTGTTCCGGCGGATAGTGGTCCAGCCGTCCGGCACTGAGACGGACCTCGCCGGTTGTCGGAGACATCCCCCCGGAAAGCACTTGGGCCAATGTCGATTTTCCCGCGCCGCTTGGTCCAATCACGCCAAGTGCCTGACCTGGGCCGAGCGTGAAACTGATATCGTGTAGCAGGCTGCGCGCCATGCCCTGCTCGTCTGGCAGGCGCACATTTACTGATTTGAGTGTGAGCGCGCCGTTTGGTGGTGGCAACTGCATCCGCAAGCCTGCGGGTTCCGGGTCAGGAAGAAGTGTCTGCAGCCGATCCATCGCGACAAGAGCCGCCTGAATTTGGGGCCAACCCGCGATCATCTGGTCAAGCGGCGCCAAGGCGCGGCCAAGGATGATTGTCGCAGCAACCATGGCCCCCGGTGAAAGTTCAGCCTGAATAACAAGCCATGCCCCGGTCGCCAGAAGTGCAGATTGCAAAAACAGGCGCAGCGCCCGTGCACTGGCACCGAACCCGCCTGAATGATCCTGCGAAGCCAGCGTCTGTCTGAGCGCAAGTTCTCGTGTATTGCGCCAGCGTTCGAGCAAGGCGTCCTGCAAGCCCATGGTCTTGAGGGTCGTGCCATTTTGCGCGATCTGGCGTGCCAGAAGGTCACTGTGCAGGCTGGAGTGCTGGCTTGCCACGACCAGATCCCTGCCCTTGCTATGGCTTGCCAGCCCGATGAGCACAATCAACAGTGCCGCGCCGAGTGCTGCAAGTCCAAGTAATGGATGCAACAGCGCAATGATGCACAGGAACAGTGGCACCCATGGGGCGTCGAACAGGGCCATGAACAACGGTGCGCTGCTGAGTTGCTGGAGCATGGTAAGGTCCTGGGGCGCGCGCGCGGCAGTCGCGTCTGCCTTCCTGTCAGAAGATGCGTTGAGCGACGCCTGAAACAAAGGGCGATCCAGTTGGTGCTGAAGCTGTGCACCAACACGCGCGGCTATGCGCCCGCGTGCGTGATCAAGCAGCCCCATGACAATATATAGAAACGCGACCAGCGCAATCAGTACCAATAGGGTTTCCTGTGACTGGCTGGCCAGTACGCGATCATAGACTTGCAGCATGAAGAGTGGCCCCGTCAGCATCAGCAGATTCGTGATCGTGCTGATCCCGGCGATGGCCCATAGCAGACGCCGCTGTGTTGCGTTCAGGAGGGACTTTTTTCTGGGGTCTTGCGCTTTGTTTCGGTGCACGTCAGGTTGTCCCTTCGGGCAATGCGAGCCCTGTGACACATCAGGATCGGTGCAGGTTAGCCAAGAAGCGTTACGAATCCCTTCTCGCGGCACTGCAGGAATGATGTTGCGTGACAAACCCGGAAAGAACCTGGCGCATCTTGTCAGGCGCCATTCTCTGTATTAATATAATATTCCTGTTATGCAATTCTGGGAGCGGCAGATGCGAGAAACCCTTTTCCCTCTCATGCGTCCCGGCCCTCCGCGGCCCAGTGCGATCATCGCACCCGGCATCTTCGCGTTGCCGCAGGGCACAGAGCGATATGTGGTCGCTGGTGGTGGGGCGATTCTGGTTCCAATCCGGGCTAGTGACAAGTTGACCGTTCGAAATGATGAGGGCGGGCAACGCTGCGAGATCGTGGTCGTCGATGCTTCGGGGCAGGGTGATCCGGGAATTCTTGGCGCACCTGCATCTGGCAAGGCAGAGGGTTTGATGGCCCTGCTGGACAGTTCGGACCTGTCGTTGCGCAAGTTGCGTATGGGCCTTGCGGCGCGCAAGATTGACCTTGCAGGTGCACCGGCGCTGCATCTTTTTGGCTCGACCACCCCTGCAGGCACAGAAGAGAAATTCCGCGCGAGCCGCGACGGTGTTGCCATCATAGCCGCACCTGGTGGCGTTATGGATTTCGAGCGACAGGATACGTCAACGCCGCTTACGGTCACGATCACGCGCGCGACGATCAGGTCGCACATCCGTTTCGAATTGCCCGATCCGCTGGCCGATCCCGTGGCCGATATCCGCGTCCATTCCGCGACGGCAGAGGCCTATTTTGTCAAGGCGGGCGATTATATCCAGATCCTAGATGTGGATGGCCGCCAATGCACGGATTTTCAATGCTTTTCCGCCCGCAAGCTGGACCGCGGCTTGCAGCGCCCGCTGGATGTGACGACGACCCGCACGCTGATGGGTCATGCCTATCCGATGCCGGGGCTTCATGGGAAATACTACGATCAGGATATGGAGCCGCTGGTCGAGGTGGTGCAGGATACCTGCGGGCGCCATGATGCTTTCGCGATGGCCTGTGCGGCGAAATATTACGACGATATCGGCTATCCCGGCCATGTGAATTGCACTGACAATTTCAATGGCGCGCTGGCCCCATTCGGGGCAGAGCCGCGACCGGGCTGGATGGCGATCAATTTCTTCTTCAACACCGGGCTGGACGAACACGGCGTGATGTATGCCGACGAGCCCTGGTCGCGCCCCGGTGACTATGTGCTGCTGCGCGCGCTGACCGATCTGGTCTGCGTCAGTTCGGCCTGCCCGGATGACACCACAGCCGCGAATGGCTGGAACCCCACGGATATTCATGTGCGCACCTATAGCGGGGCCGAGCGTTTTCAGCGCGCCATCGCGATCCGTGCCACCCCCGATTCGGAGCCAAAAATGACCAAGGAAACCGGCTTTCACGCGAGTTTTGCCAAGCATACCGGCAATTTTGTCGAGTATAACGGCTATTGGCTGGCCAGTTCCTTCGCCAGGACGGGTGCTGTTGAGGAATATTGGGCCTGTCGCGAGAAGGCCGTGATCATGGACCTGTCGCCCTTGCGCAAGTTCGAGATCACCGGCCCGGATGCGGAAGCGCTGTGCCAGTATATCTTCACCCGCGATGTGCGCAAAATGTCGGAAGGGGGCGTCGTCTATACCGCGATGTGCTACCCGCATGGCGGCATGATCGATGATGGCACCCTGTTCCGGCTGGGGCGCGACAATTTCCGCTGGATCGGCGGGAATGACTATGGCGGCGAATGGATCCGCGAACAGGCCGAGAAGCTGGGGCTGAAGGTGCTGGTGCGGTCGTCCACCGACCAGTTGCACAATGTCGCGGTGCAGGGGCCGGAAAGCCGTGATCTGCTGCGCAAGATCATCTGGACGGCGCCGCACCGCCCTACCTTCGATCAGTTGGAGTGGTTCCGCTTCACGCCCGCGCGCCTGAATGGGCCGGAGGGCGTGCCGCTGGTGGTTTCGCGCACGGGCTATACGGGCGAATTGGGCTATGAGGTGATGTGCCATCCGCGCGATTGCGCCACGGTGTTTGATGCGATCTGGGAAGCGGGCCAGGATCACGGGCTGAAGCCTTTTGGGTTGGAAGCGCTGGATATGGTGCGGATCGAAGCCGGGCTGATCTTTGCGGGCTATGATTTCAGCGACCAGACCGACCCGTTTGAAGCGGGGATCGGCTTTACCGTGCCGCTGAAATCCAAGCAGGATGATTTCATCGGGCGTGACGCGCTGATCCGGCGCAAGGAGCATCCGTCGCGCAAGCTGGTGGGGCTGGATATCGACAGCAATGTGGATGTCGGTCACGGGGATTGTGTGCATGTAGGGCGTGCGCAGGTGGGCGAGGTCACGTCCTCGATGCGCTCACCCATTCTGGGCAAGAATATCGCGCTGGCGCGGATTGATGTGGCCCATGCCGAGATCGGGACAGAAGTGGAAATCGGCAAGCTGGATGGCCAGCAGAAACGCCTGCCCGCGAAGATCGTGCCGTTTGCACATTATGATCCGAAGAAGGAGCGTCCGCGTTCATAAGGGGGAGCCCCATGCAGCAGACCATGATCGAACATATGGGTGGCGAAGGGGCTGTCCGCGAGCTGGTCGAGGCGTTCTATGACCTGATGGAAACCCTGCCAGAGGGCGCGCATCTACGTCTGTTGCATGAGCGTGGGCAGGGCATGGCCAATGCGCGGGCGGAGCAGTTCGATTTCCTTTGCGGCTTCCTTGGCGGGCGGCGCTATTATGCCGAACGCCACGGCCATATGGACCTGCGCGAGATTCATGCGCATGTGCCGGTGCGGGTGGAAGATGCCGAAAACTGGCTTTTGTGCATGGACCGCGCGCTTGTTGATTGCGGGCATGTGGGGCCAGAGGTGGACCGCCTGCGTGCCTCGCTCCGGCGTGCGGCGCTGCGGCTGGTCAATAATCTGGGGGAATGGGGTGTGCCAAAGGCAAAACCCGCCGGGGGGTGATCCGGCGGGTTGGTCTGTTTCAAGACGTGCTCAGATGTCGAGCGTGTTCTCGCGTTCCCAGCGGCTGAAATGCGACACAAACGAATTCCATTCCTGACGCTTCAGTTTCAGGAAGGCCTGCGAGAATTCGTTGCCCATCATTTCCATCAGTTCGGGATCAGCCTCATAGGCGCGCAGAGCGTCAAGCAGGTTCAGCGGCAGTTTTGGCGCACCTTCGACCTTGTGGCCTTCGGCATACATGTCGATATCCCAACGCTTGCCCGGATCGGCCTTTGAATGGATGCCGCTCATGCCGGCTGCGATGATGACCGCTTGCAGCAGATAGGGGTTTGCTGCGCCATCGGGCAGGCGCAATTCAAAACGGCCCGGCCCCGGCACCCGCACCATATGGGTGCGGTTATTGCCGGTCCATGTGACCGAATTGGGCGCCCATGTCGCGCCTGAAATCGTGCGCGGGGCGTTGATACGCTTGTAGCTGTTCACTGTCGGGTTGGTGATCGCGGCCAAGGCGCTGGCGTGCTTCATGATGCCGCCAAGGAAATGCGCCCCTTGCTCTGACAGGCCCAGTTCGCCCGTCGGGCCAGTGCCCTTGTCGGTGGCAAAGGCATTTTTGCCCGCGTCATCCCAGACCGAGATATGCACATGGCAGCCATTCCCGGTCAGGCCCTGAATGGGCTTGGGCATGAAGGTGGCGCGGAAGCCATGCGCTTCGGCCACGGATTTGACCATGAACTTGAAGAAGCTGTGCCGGTCGGCGGTCACGAGCGCGTCGTCAAATTCCCAGTTCATTTCGAACTGGCCATTCGCGTCCTCGTGGTCGTTCTGATAGGGGCCCCAGCCCAGATCGAGCATGTAGTCGCAAATCTCGCGCACGACATCATAGCGGCGCATGATCGCCTGCTGGTCGTAGCAGGGTTTGGCGGCTGTGTCGTAAGGGTCGGAAATCTGCATCCCGTCGGGGGTCAGCAGGAAGAATTCAGCCTCGATCCCGGTCTTGACGGTCAGCCCTTCCTTTGCAGCTTCGGCAATCTGGCGGCGCAGCACATTGCGCGGGGCTTGGGCCACATCCTGCCCTTCCATCACGCAATCGGCAGCGACCCAGGCGACTTCGGGTTTCCATGGGATCTGGATAACGGATGCCGGGTCGGGCACCGCCAGCATGTCGGGGTGCGCGGGTGTCAGGTCCAGCCAGGTGGCAAAACCGGCAAAACCTGCACCATCTTCCTGCATATCAGAAATGGCCTGTGTCGGCACCAGTTTCGCGCGCTGGCCGCCGAAAAGGTCCGTGAAGGAAATCATGAAATACTTGATGCCGCGTTCTTCGGCATAGGCTTTCAGGTCGAGTGTCATCTTGTCCCCATTGGTCGCGTGTTTTTGAAGTGAAAACGCGGGCCAGACAACTGTCTGACCCGCGCGATAATCTCAGTAGCCTGATCCCGGTTTGCCCGGATACCAGTCGGTGCCCGCAAGCGGCACCTGTGCCATGGCTGCTGCCTCCATCGTCAGGGCGCAGAGGTCTTCGGGTTCCAGATTGTGCAGATGGTTATGACCACAAGCGCGCGCGATGGTCTGGGCTTCCAGCGTCATCACTTTCAGATAGTTGCGCAGTCGCCGCCCGGCCTCGACCGGGTCCAGACGTGCGGCAAGTTCCGGGTCTTGCGTCGTGATCCCTGCCGGGTCGCGGCCTTCGTGCCAGTCGTCATAGGCCCCGGTCGTCGTGCCAAGCTTCTGATATTCGGATTCCCATTTCGGGTCATTGTCGCCCAGCGCGATCAGCGCCGCCGTGCCGATGGCCACCGCATCCGCGCCGAGCGCCAGCGCCTTGGCCACGTCCGCACCCGTGCGGATACCGCCCGAGACGATCAGCTGCACTTCGCGGTGCATCCCTAGATCCTGCAATGCGCGCACGGCGGGGCGGATGCAGGAGAGGATCGGCAGTCCTACATTCTCGATGAACACATCCTGCGTGGCGGCTGTGCCGCCCTGCATGCCGTCCAGAACCACCACATCCGCCCCCGCTTTCACCGCGAGCGCCGTGTCGTAATAGGGCCGCGTGCCGCCGACTTTGACGTAAATCGGAACCTGCCAGCCGGTGATTTCGCGCAACTCAAGGATCTTGATTTCCAGATCATCCGGCCCGGTCCAGTCGGGGTGACGGCAGGCGGAGCGCTGGTCGATGCCCTTGGGCAGGGTGCGCATCTCGGCCACGCGGTCGCTGATTTTCTGACCCAGGAGCATGCCGCCCCCACCCGGTTTCGCGCCCTGACCGACCACGACTTCAATCGCATCGGCGCGGCGCAGATCGTCGGGGTTCATGCCGTAACGTGAGGGCAGATACTGATAGACCAGCTTGGTGGAATGGCCGCGTTCTTCGGGCGTCATGCCGCCGTCGCCTGTGGTGGTCGAAGTACCTGCGGCCGAGGCCCCGCGCCCCAGTGCTTCCTTGGCTTGCGCTGAAAGCGCGCCAAAGCTCATGCCCGCGATGGTGATGGGAATGTCCAACTCGATGGGTTTCTTGGCGAAGCGCGTGCCAAGCGTCACGCGGGTGTCGCATTTCTCGCGATAGCCTTCGAGCGGGTAGCGGCTGATCGAGGCCCCGAGGAACAGAAGATCGTCGAAATGCGGCACCTTGCGCTTCGCGCCACCACCGCGAATGTCATAGATCCCGGTCGCCGCGGCGCGACGGATTTCGGCATTGATCGGATTTGAGAAGGTCGCGGACTGGATCGGCATCGTCTGCGGGATGCGTTTGTCATGTTGGTTCATGGAGTTGGTCCCTCAATAGGCCGCAGCGTTGTCGATGTCGAAATTGTAGAGCTTGCGCGCTGATCCGTAGCGGCGGAACTCTTCAGGCTTCGCGTCCACGCCGGAACGCGCGATCAGGTCGCGCAGGATCTCCAGATGCTCGGGGCGCATTTCCTTCTCGATGCAATCCGCACCAAGGCTTTTGACCGAACCGCGCACGAAAAGCCGTGCTTCGTAAAGCGAGTCGCCCAAGGCGTCGCCCGCATCGCCGCAGACGACCAGATTGCCGGCCTGCCCCATGAAGGCCGACATATGCCCGATATTGCCCTGCACGACGATATCGATGCCCTTCATCGAAATCCCGCAGCGGGATGATGCATTGCCCTTGATGACCAGCAGGCCGCCGCGGCCGGTGGCACCGGCATACTGGCTGGCATCACCGTCGATGATGACCGTGCCCGACATCATGTTCTCGGCCACACCCGGCCCGGCAGAGCCTGCGACATGCACGGTCGCCTGCTTGTTCATGCCCGCGCAATAATAGCCGGTCGAGCCACGCACGGTGACTTCGATGGGCGCATCGAGGCCCACGGCAATGGCATGCGCGCCGCGCGGGTTCAGGATTTCCCAGCTTGTCGCGTTGGTCTGGTCTTTTTGGGCCTGCAGGGTTGCGTTCAACTCGCGCAGGGACTGGGTTGCAAGATCGATGGTTTGCATGGCTCAGTGGCTCCAGAAATAGACAGTGGCGGGCTCGGGTTCCCAGACGCGGGCAGTTTCAATGCCCGGCAGGTTGACCAGCGCGCGGTATTCGGACCCGAAGGCCACATATTGATCGGTTTCGGCCATGACGGCAGGTTTGCAGGCAATCGGATCGCGGACAACGCCAAACCCGTCCTTGGTGCCGACGACGAAGGTGAAGAAACCGTCCAGATCGTCGAGCGTGCCTTCGAGTGCTTCGCCCAAGCTGGCGCCGTTCTGCATTTTCCAGGTCAGATAGGCCGCACCGACTTCGGTATCGTTCATGCTCTCGATACGGATGCCTTCGCGCTTCAGTTTGCGCCGCCAGTTGTTGTGGTTCGACAGCGACCCGTTATGCACAAGGCACTGATCTGCCCCGGTCGAGAACGGGTGCGCGCCTTGCGTGGTGACGGCGGATTCGGTGGCCATGCGGGTATGGCCGATGCCATGCGTGCCGGACATGGAGGACAGTTCAAAGCGGCGGGCAACATCCTTGGGAAGGCCGACTTCCTTGTAGATCTCGATGCTTTCGCCATCGCTCATCACGCGCAGGCCGGGGCGCAGGTCAGCCAGTTTGGCGCGGGCGTCTGCGGCCTTGTCTGCAGGCAGGGTCAGAACGGCGTGGGTGTCTTTGCGATGCAGCGTGACTGCAGCACCCAGCGCGGATGACAGGTCATCCGCCAGGGCCGCAAAATCCGCATCGGCCTGATCCGACTGGATCGTGAGTTTGGCCTGACCTTGCGCGCTGCCGCCATAGATCGCGATCCCGGCGCTGTCAGGTCCGCGATCGGTCATTGTGACCAGCATATCGGTCAGCATTGCCCCGAGTTTCGGCTCAAGGGATTTGTCTTTGAGGAACAATCCGACAATTCCACACATTCTGGTCGCTCCACTGTCTGTGATGTTGTCCTTACGCTAGCAGCATCCTCGCGTCGGTTCAACTGCGAAGAAACAAATTTTCATTTGGTGCGCAATAGGGCAGCGTCTGGCGGTTTTCTCAGGTTTTGCTTGACAGAATGTCGCAGCGCAGTTTCTTACTATGAATAATTTTTCAACGAGGGGTCAAAATTCGACAAGGTTTGTGCGGTCCTGCCGATGCCCGTTGCATGGTTGATTCGCGCAACGTCACGCCTGTAGCGAAAGGGAGGAGCAAGGGTGGACACGCAACTTGATGCAATCACGACAATCTTTACTGAGTTCTATTACTGGGTGACGATCCCGCTGATGTTTCTGATTCATGTGGGGTTCTGCATGTATGAAGTAGGGGCCAGCCGACGGCGAAACCACATGCACACGCTGATGAAGAACTCGATGATCATCCCGCTGGTCACGATCACCTTCTTTTTCTTCGGCTGGTGGCTCTACTGGGCCTTGCCCAACGGGCCGTTCATCACAGGCGGGATTTTATGGGAGGATGCCGCCGCCAATGCCGCCAATTCACCGACAATGGGCACCAACCTGGATGACCGCATAACGGGCGTGTTCTGGGCTGCATTTCTTCTGTTTTCATGGACTGCCGCCTCGATCGTGTCGGGGGCGGTGATCGAACGGATCAATTCGGGTGCTTTCTGGGTGCTGGCTGTCGTGATCGGGTCAGGCGCATGGATCATTGATGCATCCTGGGGCTGGCACCCGAATGGCTGGATGGTCCAAATCCTCGGCTATCATGACGCCTATGCTTCTGGGGTGATCCACGCCATTGCAGGCGGTTTCGCGCTGGGTGTGTTGTGCGTTCTGGGACCAAGGCTGGGTAAATTTGCGGCTGACGGTACACCGCGCAATATCCTGCCGCATAATCCTTGGATGGTCGCTGTAGGGCTGTTCATCATCTATACAGGGTTCTGGGGCTTCTATGTGGCCTGCAACATTCCGATCATATCGCCTGCGGAAATCGACGGTGTGATCGTGGGAACCACATGGACCGCGACCACGATCTATCTGACGCCGACCTCGCTAAGTGCGATTACCTTCAACTTCCTGATGTCGCTGTCAGGTGGGATGCTCATGGCCTTTGCCGTGTCCAAGGGGGATGCGTTCTGGACATATTCCGGCGGCTTGGCGGGGATCATCTGTGCCTCTGCAGGCAATGATCTCTATCATCCGATTCAGGCCATGTTCGTGGGCTGTATCGGGGCATTTGTCGCCTACAAGATGCACCATTTCGTCGAGCGGCGTTTCAAGATCGACGATGCGGTGGGCGCAGTGGCCGTGCATGGCTATGCAGGCTTTGCCGGGCTTGTCATCGCGGGTTTCCTGCTTTGGGGCCATCCGGCCGGAGCGTATGAAGGCTATGCCAGCATCAATCCGTTGGGTCAGTTCCTTGGGGCGATCATCATGTTCGGGGTGCTCGGGTTCCTGCCAGGATGGATCGTCGCCAAGATCCTGCATGCTTTTGGCCTGTTGCGTATCCCGCGCGAGATCGAGATCATGGGACTGGATTTTCAGGACATGCAGATGGAGCGCGAAGCTGAAATCGAAGTGCGCGCCGCCAAGCGCGAACTTGTCTGACCTGTGCAGCGAAAGGAGAAACGCAAATGTCTACGACAGGTGTAACAAGCTGGGCCGTCGATCTGGCAGAGGTTGGTCCAATCTATCCCTTTCAGGGCGGCGAAACACTGTTCTGGGTCCTGGGGCTCGCTTTCTGGATTGGCTGGCATGTGTGGTCGATCCGATGGGAGAAGGCCTATCAGAAAGATCGCATCGCCAAATACGGGGATAGCGACACCCTGAAGAAGTCGCTTGATCTGCATTGAACCGACCGGGATCATGTCAGGGCCAGCCATTCCGATGGCTGGCCCTTTCGAATTCGCTGCAGCAGACGCTTGATTCGGGTATCCTGCGCCAAGTGGTTTGTAAATTGGTTCCGCGTGGCCTGCCAGTTGATCACGGCAATGGTCGAATTATCACCGGTTTTGGCGGAAAAATTGCCCTTCAGTAAAATTATTTTCATTAAGTATTGATTTTGTCTGCGCGATTTGTCCAACTATGGCGAGATTCCAGAAGATGCGCGGCCGATGGCGCAACCGCAAGGAACCAGATTGAACCAGATCGGACCACATAGGGAGAGAAGAGATGACGACATCGTGGCGTTTTTCGGTTTTGGCAGACCGCCATCGGGCGATGGGCTCGGCGCTGGAGGACTGGTCTGGCATGGGGACCGCTTGGAGCTATGACAAGGATCAGGAAGAGGAATATCTCGCGATCCGCACCAAGGCCGGGTTCATGGATGTGTCGGGGTTGAAAAAGGTGCATGTGGTCGGGCCGCATGCCTTTCATGTGATCGACCGGGCCACGACGCGCAGTGCCGACAAGATCAAGCCGGGGCGCAGTTCCTATGCCACGATGCTGAATGATGAAGGCAAGTTCATCGACGATTGCGTGATCTACCGCACCGGGCCGAATGCCTATATGGTGGTGCATGGATCAGGTCAGGGCCATGAGCAACTGACCATGGCCGCGACGGGCCGCGATGTGGATATCCGCTTCGACGACAACCTCCATGACATCTCGCTGCAGGGGCCGCTGGCGGTGGATTTCCTGGAAGCACAGGGCGTGCCGGGCATCCGCGATCTGCCCTATTTCGCCCACACGCAGACCATGCTTTGGGACAAGCCCGTGATGATCTCGCGCACGGGCTATACCGGCGAGCGTGGTTATGAGATTTTCTGCCGCGCACAGGATGCGGTGGAGATCTGGGATGCGTTGGTCGAAAAAGGCGCACCGATGGGAATTATCCCGACGCGGTTTACCACGCTCGATCTGTTGCGCGCGGAAAGCTACCTGCTGTTCTTCCCCTATGACAATTCCGAGAAATACCCGTTCGAGAACGAGAAATGCGGCGACACGCTCTGGGAACTGGGGCTGGATTTCACGGTCTCCAAGGGCAAGACGGGTTTTCGCGGGGCCGAAGAGCATTACCGTCTGAAGGGCAAGGAGCGCTTCAAGATTTATGGTGTGAAACTCGAAGGCACGACCCCTGCCGAGGAAGGTGCTGCGCTGATGAAGGACGGGAAGCAAGTGGGCGTCGTCACGATCGGTATGTATTCCTCGCTCAACAAGCACAATGTCGGCATTGCCCGGATGCCGGTGGATTGCGCGGTGGATGGCACGGCGATGGTTGTTAAGAATTCTGACGGGGAAATCCCCTGCGTGGCCCATTCCATGCCCTTCTACGACCCGGACAAGAAGCGCCGCACGGCGAAAGGCTGAACACAGGCGGGCGCGGTTCATCTTGGGCCGCGCCTTTTTTGCGACATGACAGACGGAGCAAAACCCCGGATGAGCAAGTTCGACTTTCCCCCTTCCATCGCCAGCCGCCCGGTCTATGGCACGCTCAAGCCTCGCAAGGGCACGCAACATCTGATGATCGCCGATGGTGCAGGAGCAGAGGCGCTGCTGGATCTGGTGGCCTCTGCGCCCGAGATCATGGCGCAGGCCCATGTGATTTTCATTTCGCGCGGTTCCGACACGCATTCTGAAAAATTACGCGCGGCGGGTCCGGCGATCCTGCATGTCGGCCCGAGCTATCCGGCAACAGTGCAGCGTATCCGGCGGGTGCTGCAGGATACTGTTATGGGCGCGCAGATCTATCTGGCAGGCACCGAAGGGCTGATCGGACAGGCCATGAATGAGGCGCTTCAGGCGGGTATCCCGCTGGCTGCGATCCAGACCGAGCATCGGGGGTCCGTCGCGCGGCGCGTGCAATGCGTGCATTGCAAGGGGATCACCGAGGGTGTGATGACAGACCCCTTCGTATGCAGCCATTGCGGGCTGAACCTGTTCGTGCGGGACCATTATTCGCGCAGGCTGGCGGCGTTTCAGGGGGTCTGCATCGATGCCGAAGACCCCGGCGAGGTTCCCGATCCGGTGGAGTTGTACAAATGAGCGCTGGCACACAGAAAATCCCCGTTATCGTGCGGGCGAAGGTCAAGCTGAACGATCTGGTCACGCGGTTTGAATTTGAACATGCCGAGGGCGGCAGCCTGCCGCCGTTTTCTGGCGGCGCGCATACCGTCGTGGAAATGCAGGATGGAGATCGCCTTCGGCTGAACCCCTATTCGCTGATGTCTGATCCGATGGATCCCAGCCATTATGCGATTTCCGTGCGCCGCGATGATCAGGGGCGTGGTGGGTCGATCTTCCTGCATGACAAGGTGCAGGTGGGCGACCGGATGGTGATCAGCTACCCGGTCAATCTGTTTTCACTGAACATGACCGCGAAGAAACACCTGATGTTCGCAGGCGGGATCGGGATCACGCCGTTTCTTTCGCAAATCCGGCAGTTGGAACGGATCGCAGGCCGCTTCGAGCTGCATTATTCAGTGCGCAATGCGGCTCTGGCAAGTTATGCCGATGATCTGACCACACGCCACCCGGCGCATGTGCATGTCTATCACGACGACAAGGATCAGCGCATTCCGTTGAAAGACCTGCTCAAGGGCCAGCCCCTTGGCACGCATGTCTATATCTGTGGCCCGCGCGGCATGATCGATTGGGTGCTGAACACTGCCGCCGATCTGGGTTGGCCAGAGGCGGCGGTGCATTATGAGGAGTTCCTCGCGCCCCAGTCCGGCAAGCCCTTTGCAGTGGAACTGGCCGCGTCCGGCAAGACCGTTCAGGTGGGCGAACATGAAAGCCTGCTGGAAGCCATAGAGCGCGCGGGCGTGGATGCGCCCTATCTGTGCCGGGGTGGGGCTTGCGGGCAATGCGAAACCCGCGTGATCCGCCATGATGGCACCATTCTGCATAATGATCACTGGCTGGACGAGGACGAACATGCCAGTGGCGAGAAAATCATGCCCTGTGTCAGCCGGTTTGAAGGCAAGACACTGGTGCTGGACCGTTAAGAGAGAAATGCCATGACCATCCAGTTCAATGACGAGACCTTCCGCGACGATTACACCTTCCGCAACTCGGAATGGGCGATCAAGCGCTTTCCCTTCCCGTTCCACGAAGACAGCTACATGTATTCGGTGAACATGGAACAGCATCGCGGCGGGCCGAAGGGCTCGGTCTATGAAAAGCGCTTCGATGTGGACGAGCACTATATTTCCGAAATGCGCGACCGGGCGCTGGTGCTGGCCGATGATCCGCTGCGCTGCCAGTCGCTGCCGCATATGACGCTGGCGGGGTGGGACTTGCTGGAGCTGATCATGGTCAGCAAATCCGAGGATTACCCCGACCTGTTCGAGCTGCACCGCAACGGCAACCAGTGGCGCTGGATCAACAAGCCGCTGGGCATTGATGACAGCTTCACCTTCATGGATGAAGCCAGCCTACCCTACGGGCCGATGGAGTATATCACCCGGCAGGCGCAGGGCGATTATGCGGTGCTCGACCAGCGCGAGAACAACCTGTGGATGGACGCGGGCATGGTCACGACCCAGGCCGACTGGTCGCTCGATTTCGACATCGGGATGAATTTCTTCGAATGGCACGCGCCGGTGCCGCTCGCGCATGAAATGGGCGTGTTCAAGCGGGCGCTGAAATTCCTTCTGAACATCCAGCAGGGCAGCCCGGCGCGGCGGCTGAACTGGACGATGACGGTCAATCCGCTGTTGGATACCAGCCCAGAGAATTACCACAAATGGGGTCGCCAGAAGACCACGCTCACGCCCGAGAACCTGGGGCGCAAACAGCATCTGCGGGTCGAGTTGCAGACCTTCTACCGCCTGCCGCGCTCTAACGCGCTGGTCTTTCCGATCCGCTGCTACTTGATCGCGCTAGAAGATCTGGTGACTGTCCCGAAATGGGGCCGCCGGTTGCACAGGGTGATCCGTGACCTGCCCGAGGAGCTTGCGACCTACAAGGGCTTCATCCGCAACCGCCCCATGATCCTCGACTATCTGGCGCAATATGACGACGGACTGCCTACATCCCCCGGCATCTGGCCCGATCTGGACACCGAACCCCCGCTACAGAAATAGGTCAGCCATTTTGCGGGTAACAGATGATCGACAGGTAGCGGGCCGGAAGCTTCTCCAACACCTCCGGCCCGTGCGGGGCATCCGCGTCGAAAAACAGCGTGTCACCGGGGCGCAGATGATAGAGCGAATTGCTGTGGCGATACTGCAATTCTCCTTCCAGCATGTAGATCGTCTCGATTCCGCCATGCTGGAAAGTGGGAAAAATATCCGATTCGGTGCTGAGCGTGATCAGATAGGGTTCGACCATGACGCCGCTGCCATTGGCCCCGATATGGCCCAGCAGATTGTACTGATGCCCGGCCCGCGTGCCCGCGCGCTCGATCTCGACGCCTTCGCCCGCGCGAGTATGCACAGCCTCGCGATGTTCCTCGAATCCGCGAAAAAAGGATGTCAGTGGCACGCTCAGCGCATGGGCGAGTGTTTGGAGCGTGGTCAACGAGGGCGAAGTGTTGCCATTCTCGATCTTGGACAGCATTCCGATGGACAGTCCCGTGCGCGCCGCAAGCTCTGCAACCGTGATGTCTTTCTGCCGACGAAAGGCCCTTACTTCGCGGCCAATGGCCACTTCCAGCACATTCTCGCGTTCTTCGCGCAACCGGTGCGGATCCTGGCTGAGCTTTGCCTTCCGGTCCGGGGCGGCGGCTTTCTGGATCGCCTGAGACATGGGGGTTCCTTCAATCACGTTGTAGGCTATCCTGCGGGCGCAGGAAAGGGTGTGGAATGTTTCACGAGAGTATAAGTCGCAGCACCGGAAATGAAAATATCCATCTGGGAATCCTGATCTTCCCAGGTTTTCCGATGGCTTGTCTGACCTCGATGATCGAACCCTTGCGCGCTGCCAATGAGATTTCGGGAGAAACGGCGTTTCGCTGGACACTGATCTCGGAAACCGGCGCGCCTGTGGACAGCAGCGCGATGGTACGGTTTCATCCCTCTGCGGACCTGGTGACGGTGCGGGATCTGGATTATCTGATCGTGCTCAGCCCGCCTGATGCGCGGTTTGACAACCCGCGGGCGGGTTTTGGCGCCCTGCGCGCGCTGGAACGGCATGGGGCTATTCTAGGGGGCGTTAGCGGCGGGGTGTTCCTGCTGGCGCGTGCGGGTGTGATGGAAGGGCATGTGACCTCTGTCCATTGGTGCTATGCTGCCGCTTTCGCCGATGAATTTCCGAACCACGCGACGACGGATGAAGTCATCATGCCAGACCGACGCCGCGTGACCGTCGCCGGAGCGGCGGCTGCATTTGATCTGGCGCTGATGATGATTGACAAGCGGCTTGGCGCAGATGTGATGACCGAGGTTGCCTGCTGGTTCCAGCATCCGCTGGTCCGAGGCGAAGGCGTGCGTCAGAAGATCCCCGCCCCGCGTGTGGCCGTGACCGCTGACATGCTGCCCGAACCGCTGGCACGCGCTGTGCAGTTGATGTCAGAAAATCTGGAAGATCCGATCTGTATTGCCGATATCTGCGAGCAGATCGACATTTCTCCGCGCCATCTGGAACGGTTGTTCAAGAAACTGACCGGCAAAAGCCCTTTGATCTATTACCGCAACATGCGACTGTCGGCAGCGCGGCAGTTGGTGATGTATTCAAACCGCACTATGCGCGAGATTGCAGAGGCGATTGGTTATTCCAGCGCCAGCCCATTTCGTGCGCGCTATGCGGAGATTTATGGACTGACGCCGGAAGAGGATCGGCACAAGATCAATATGTTTCGGGTGCGCGAGAATGCACCGCTGCCATCGAGTGCGGTGCCGATCAAAACACCGATTTCGCAACAGTGACCAGCGCGTGATGCAGGCTTTTCGCTGAAGAGCGTGGGCCGTAGATCGTGATGCTGTCTGCATGGCGGATCACATAGCAGCCCAGATGCTCGATCACGGTGCGCCGCGCGGTCCCGGCTTGCATCTTGCCCATGTCCAGATTGCACAGCCGTTCCATCAGGCGCGGCAGGTCGTCCCCGGTCAGATCGAACCGGACCCATGCGCCGGTCTGGTCGGTGACGCTGGCGGTATCGGCGCAGGTGGCCTTGATCTGGGCTGCGAGGTCGGGATGGGTGGCATAGGGGGCCTCAACCATCCAGATATGCGGGCCAATCCAGAAAGCCGAGAAGATAGCGCCGCTGGTATGGCCAGCAATGCCGGGGGCAGGGTTGCCCATAACTTTTTCAAGTGCGGCCTGAGAGGTTGCTTCCTGTCCCAGACGCGCAGCGACAGAGGTAAGCGCCCAATCTGGCGCTTCGGTGATCGTGACAGGGCCGATCGTGTCGCGGCGGGGGGCGGATGCGCCAAGCGGGGTCATGGGGGCCAGATCATGCACGGAGGCGCTCTCCTTCCGGGTCAACAAAATGCGCCGAGACGATTTCGATCTCGACATCCTCGCCGGTCAGCGGGCTGGCGGCGCGCAGGGTTTCGCCCATCCGGGCTTGCCCGTTTTTCAGGAAACCTATGGCGATGTAGCTTTCCAGCGTGGGCGAATAGCAGGCGGATGTGACATAGCCCAGATCATTCGCCACGACCATTGCCGCCCCTTTTTCAAGCAGATGCGCGCCCGCCGGGATGCGGGTTTGCGGGTTTTTGGGACGGAAACCCACAAGCCTCAAGGCGTCGGGCATGGTCAGCCCTTCGCGGCGCGACAGGACTGCGCCGATGCTGTCTTTCTTGTCACTGACCATGCGGCCCATGCCAAGGTTGAGTGCCGTGGTCTGGCCGTTCAACTCATTGCCTGCCGCATGGCCCTTCTCGATGCGCATGACGCCAAGGGCTTCGGTGCCATAGGGTGTGACATCAAATTCCGCCCCTTCGGCCATAATGCGCCGGATCAGCGCATCGCCGTAGCGGGTGGGGACGGCCAGTTCATAGGCCAGTTCCCCCGAGAATGAGATGCGGAACAGTCGTGCCGGGCAGCCATTGCAGACGGTAATTTCGGCGCAGGCCATGAAGGGGAAAGCGTCATTCGAGATGTCGAACGCAGGGTCCACGATCTTCTGCAGCAGCTTGCGCGCATTGGGGCCAGCGATGGCATATTGTGCCCAGGCTTCGGTCGTCGAGATCAGTTGCACATCCATGTCGGGCCAGAGGCATTGGCGCGCGAATTCCATGTGGCGATAGACGGCAACGGCATTGGCGGTGGTGGTGGTGACGACGAAATGATCCTCTGCCAGCCGCGCGGCAGTGCCGTCATCATAGGCGATCCCATCTTCGCGCAGCATCAGCCCGTAGCGGACACGGCCCACGGGCAGTTTGGCGAAGGCGTTGCAATAGATGCGGTTCAGGAATTCGGCGGCGTCAACGCCCTGCACGTCGATCTTGCCCAGGGTGGTCACATCGCAGACCCCGACCGAGTTGCGGGTCGCGCGCACTTCGCGGTCCACGCTTTCGCGCCAGGTTTTTTCGCCCGGACGCGGGAACCATTGCGCGCGGAGCCACATGCCCACTTCGACAAAGACCGCGCCCTGTTCCTTGGCCCAGTGATGGCTGGGGGTCAGACGGGTGGGACGGAAATCGGTGCCGGTTGAGCGGCCCGCCAGCACACCCATCGCCACAGGCGTATAGGGCGGGCGGAACATGGTGGTGCCGGTCTGGGCGATGGTCTGGCCCGTCAGTTCTGCCATGACCGCAAGCCCGCCCATATTCGAGGTCTTGCCCTGATCCGTCGCCATGCCAAGCGTGGTGTAGCGTTTCAGATGCTCGACTGAGCGGAACCCTTCCTGATGGGCGAGTTTCACGTCCTTGACGGTCACATCATTCTGGAAATCCAGCCAGGCGCGCTTGTCGCCCCTCACATGCCAGAAGGGGGTGATCTTCGTGGGCGCATCTTCGGCCTGTGGCAAGTCTGGCTTCGTCGTAGTGATGCCGAGGTCGTTCAGCGCCTGCGCGGCCTTGGTGGCCCCGCCTGCGAGCGCGGCATGGGTGCTGAACTGCCCTTCCGCCGCGCCTGCGATGGTCATGCCCTGCGGCAGATCGCCAGCGGGGATGAAAGCGGCGATGCTGTCATCCCATGCGGGCCGTCCGCGCTGGTGGCAGGTCATGGCGACATTGGGGTTCCAGCCGCCTGAAACGCCCAGCGCGCCGACAGCAAGTTTGCGGGTCTGGCCATTGGCGAGTTTCACCGTGATCCCGGCCAGGCCCAACCGCCCGGAGGTGTCGATCACCTGCGCCCCAGCAATCAGTTCCGTACCTGCGGGTTTGGGGGCATCCGCGCGCGTATCGATCAGGGCTACGACCTTCACGCCCTTGGCGATCAGGTCAGCGGCGGTGCGGTGGCCGTCGTCATTGTTGGTAAAGACAGCGACAGTCTCGGCGGGCGATGCGGCCCAGCGATTGACATAGGCGCGCAGCGCGCTGGCGGTCATGATGCCGGGGCGGTCATTATTGGCAAAGGCAATCGGGCGTTCCAGCGCGCCCGCACAAAGCAGCGTGCGTTTTGTGTAGATGCGCCAGAGTGTCTGGCGGGGCTTGCCATCCTGTGGCGTAGGCAGGTGGTCCGAGACGCGCTCGACCGCGCCGTAGATGCCGTGGTCAAACGCGCCGAAAACGGTCGTGCGCGGCATCAGGCGGACATTGGACAGGGTGGTGAGTTCTGCGACAGCTTGTGCGGCCCACGCGCTGCCCGCCATGTCGCTGATCGCAAAGGTCTCGGCGTTGAGCCGCCCGCCCATGCGGAAATCCTCATCCGCGAGAATGACCCGCGCACCGGCGCGGCCAGCCGTGAGTGCCGCCATCAGACCCGAAGGACCAGCGCCGATGATCAGCAGGTCGCAATGCAGGAAGCCTTTGTCATAGGCGTCCGGGTCGGGCTTTGTCGTGATCGAGCCAAGACCAGCGGCGCGGCGGATGATCGGCTCGTAGAGCTTTTCCCAGAAGGCTGCGGGCCACATGAAGGTCTTGTAATAGAAGCCTGCGGTCAGGAAGGGCGACAGCCGATCATTGATCGCGAGCGCGTCGAATTTCAGGCTGGGCCAGGCGTTTTGCGGCTCGGCCCGCAACCCGTCGAAGAGTTCGATCACGGTGGCGCGCGTGTTCGGTTCCTGCCGCCCTCCACTGCGCAACTCGACCAGTGCGTTGGGTTCGTCGCTGCCAGCGGTCAGCACCCCACGCGGGCGGTGATACTTGAACGACCGCCCCATCAGCCGCACGCCATTGGCCAGAAGGGCAGAGGCCAGCGTGTCGCCGGGATGGCCTTTGTAATACTGCCCGTCAAAGCGAAAGCTGATCGTGGTGTCGCGGTCGATCTGGCCGCCTGTCCTGAGCCTCATCTGCTGCGCCCCATGCTGCGCGCGACATCACGCGCGAGTTCGACCGATGTGATTTCATGCGTCACGGTGTTGCGGGTGACGACCAGCCAGGAGCGGTCGCCCTGTTCGTGATACCAGAGTTCGCGATGTTCGCCCGCCGGGTTGTCGCGCAGATAGGCGTAGTCGTAAAAGGCTGCGTCAGTGCCGTCAGCCATGCCGTCGGGGCGGTCGATCAGGCTTGCATCGCCCTTGTAGACGAATTCCTGCGCGTCGCAGGGACCGAGGAGGGGGTGGTTGATGATCATGGCTGCTCTCGCAAGCGCTGCGCCGGGATGCGGCGGGGGGATTGAGTATTTTTGGCAAGATGAAACATGAGCGGGGTCAGTGCAGATTGGGCTGTGCGCCCATGCCTTTTTCGTCGATCAAATAGCCGCGCTCGAAGCGGTCGAAGCGGTAGGCGGTGGCGGTCTTGTGGGGCGTGTCGGTGGCCAGAAGATGCGCGAAGCACCAGCCTGAGGCGGGCGTGGCCTTGAACCCGCCATAGCACCAGCCGCCGTTGAAATAGAGCCCGTCGATATGAGTGCGGTCGATGATCGGCGAGCCGTCCATGCTCATGTCCATGATGCCGCCCCAGATGCGCAGCAGGCGCACGCGGCCAAGACCGGGGAACAGCGCCATGCCGCCTTCGGCCACATCCTCGATCACGGGCAGGTTGCCGCGCTGGGCGTAGGAATTGTAGCCGTCAATGTCGCCGCCGAAGACAAGGCCGCCCTTGTCGGACTGGCTGCAATAGAAGTGACCCGCGCCAAAGGTGATGACGCCAGGCAGGACGGGTTTCAGCCCTTCGGAGACAAAGGCTTGCAGCGCGTGGGATTCGATGGGCAGGCGCATGCCCGCTTTTGCCATGACGCGCGACGAACTGCCTGCGACCGCGACTCCGACCTTGCCCGCGCCGATGAAGCCGCGCGACGTCTCGACGCCAAGGCATTTGCCGTTCTCGATGCGGAAGCCCGTGACTTCGCAATTCTGGATGATGTCCACCCCGCGGCTGTCCGCGCCGCGCGCATACCCCCAGGCAACTGCATCATGGCGCACGGTCCCGCCCCGGCGCTGGGCAAGGCCGCCCTTGATCGGGAAGCGGGCATTGTCGTAGTTCAGGAAGGGATATTCGCGTTTGAGTTGGGCGACGCTCAGGAGTTCGGCATCTGCGCCGTTCAGGATCATGCCATTGCCGCGCCGGATAAAGGCATCACGCTGGGCATCCGTATGGATCAGGTTCAGGATGCCGCGCTGGCTGACCATGGCATTATAGTTGAAATCCTGTTCCAGCCCTTCCCAGAGCTTGAGGGAAAACTCGTAGAACGGCTCATTGCCATCGAGCAGATAGTTCGAGCGGATGATGGTGGTGTTGCGCCCCACATTGCCGCCGCCGATCCAGCCCTTCTCGATCACGGCGATACGGTGCTGGCGAAATTCCTTGGCCAGGTAGTAGGCCGTGGCCAGACCATGCCCGCCGCCGCCCACGATGACGATGTCATAGTGTGGCTGGGGATCGGGGTCGCGCCAGGCGGGGGTCCAGCCCTTGTGGCCTGTCAGGGCCTCTTTGAGAACGCGAAAGCCGGAATAGCGCATGGCGAGCCTCGTGGTTGCTGGCCTCTCCTAGCGCGTTTTCGCGGCAATCAGGCGCTGAAAACTGACAGGCTTGGCGTCAAATGCGACTCGATGATGTGTTCTGCTGGCGATGAAGGTGCGTCGGTGAGAGCGGGGTCGTACACAAGCATACAGAATTAAACGATTTTCTGTGGCGGTGCGGAGACTCTGAAGGTCCGGGCGCGTGATGGAGGCATGTCGTCAAATCCGGCCTTGAGACCGGGCGTTACGCAGTTTCAGAACGATTCGTGCCCGGGTTTGCAGTGCGGTCTGTGTGACATCCGGCCGATCTGGAGTGGTGAACCAGATTGATCCAATTGGCACCAGAACTGCTCAAGAAACCGGATTCTGAGAAAAATATATTCCCCAAATTAAATTTTTCTTTTGAAAAATGCCAGAACTGCGGCAATCTGTCCCTGTTTCAGCGCCCAGTGGTGGGATGTCTGGACCAAAACAAGACCAGTTCCGGTGTATTGGTCTCAGTCGCCGGTGCAGGCCAAGGGCAGGAAGGCCCTAAACATCCTCACAACAGGAGAGGGATATGTCACTCAATCTCGCAACGGTTCAGGCTGATCAGGTCAGCCTGGCCTCGCTGGTACAAAACCTTGTCTATGCCTCTGGCACGGTCGGCGCGATCATGGTCGTGGTCGGCCTGCTGATGATCGACGCAGGGACGACGCGCAGCAAGAACCTGCTGACCTCGACCATCGAGAAGCTGATGGGCTTCTTCATCGGGTTTGCGGTCTATTTCCTGATCGGCTTCGCGTTCTGGGCCGCGCAATATTACGTCATGGAAGAGGCCACGCTGGGCGATTCCATCGCTGATTGGTGGTTGGGCGGCGGCATGGTCAATGCTCGTGCGCATGAAGTGCCCGGCGATGTGTTCCCGGGGCTGAACAACTTCCAGATCTTCGTGTTCTTCCTGGCCTGCTTTGCCGGGATCATCAATGTTCTGTTGCATTTCGCTGTCGCCGAACGGATGAAGGCTGCGGCCTATTTTGTGATGTGTATCGCCGCGACGCTGGTCTCTTCCGCGCTGAGTTGGGCGACATGGGGGTCGGTCGGGCCGCTGACCAATCCTGGTTTCCACGACTTCTTCGGGGTGGGCTTCGTCTATCTGTTCCCGGCAGGCATGGCGCTGGTGCTGGTGCCGAAACTGGGGGCGCGTCCGGGCATGTTCGCGCCGCACCCCAAAGTGCCCAGCTATAATGCACCGAGCATCGGGCTGGCTGCGACGGGTCTGATGACGATTTTCGCAGGCCTGCCCATGGTGATCCTGTCGTGCCTGTTCTTCTTCGACCCCGAGGCGCTGGCCGTGTCGGTGACGATGGCGAATACCTCTGTCGGTATCGCGTTCAACAATTACGGTTTGGCTTGGGCCGGTGGTGCAATCTCGGGTCTACTGATCGCGTACAAGACGCGCAATTACGCCTATACCCTGCTGGGGCCGCTTGCAGGCTATGTTGCGGGCGCTTCGGGTTTTGATGTCTATCTGCCTTGGCAGATGTTTGTGGTGTCACTGGGCGCGCCATTTGTCGCATGGGCGGTCTATGAGTTCACGCTCAAGCGCGGAATCGACGAGCACAAACTCTTTCCGCTGTTCCTTGGGGCTGGTTCCTACGGCTTGGTGATGCTGGGGATTTTCAAGGCAGGCACACCGCGCGGTGGCTATCTGGGGATCGAAGAAGGCGCCTATGCTTTCCAGCATGGCCAGATCGGGATCGTGATGCAGGTTGTGGGCACGCTGGCCTGTATTGGTGCCGGCGCGGTCACGGCGTTGGTTGTGGGGTTCATTCTGGACAAGACCATCGGCTTGCGCATCAGTGAGGACGAGCAGGCCGAAGGGCTGGACGAGAAAATCTGGGATGTGAAGCATGAAGGGGATTCCATTGTCCTGAAACCTGCCGAGTAACTTGATACGCTGCCACCCTTGCGGTCTCGTCGGGGTGGCAGGCTGCGATGAAAGCCCACTGGCGTTTTCGGCTGTCACTAATTATGTGAGGATAAAAGTAATACCCGTCTGCATATTGCGCGCCTGTTGTGCAAACCCGCAGCGGAATTGAAGGTTGGTGAAACGAGAGTGGGACTGCGAATGGCCACCAGACTGGATGCGGAGCTGATCTCTGGGCATAGCGTTGGTGGAACAGTGCAGGTGGTCATCGACACGCTGTTTGCCAAGATCAAGGCGGAAGAGTATCCCGCCGATACGCGACTTCCCAGTGAACGCTCTCTGGCGGCAGATCTTGGTGTGTCACGCAATACAGTGCGTGAAGCGCTGGATGTGCTGGAGTCCCATGCGATCATCCGTCGTCGTGCTGGCAGCGGCAGTTTTGTGATCTGGCGCGCAAGTGCGGCACCTGACAATCAGCCTGACAGCGTGGCCGAGCGGACCAGCCCTCTGGATCATCTGGTGGTGCGCAGTATCATCGAGCCAGAGATGGTGCGCCTGGCCACAATCAACATGAGTCCGCGGGAGTTGGACGAACTGGATGCGATTGTCTCGCGTATTGAATCTGTGCGAACAGATGTGACCGAATTCGTTACTTGCGAGGAAGACCTTTATCGCAAGATTGCCCAGGGAACGCGCAATCCCTTGCTGGAATCCTGCTATGAACTAACGATTGCGGTCTGTCGGCAGAGTTTCCGGACAGCCCTGATGCGGCGGCATCTGACGCCTGATCGGATTGCAGAATACCAGAAGCGCTATAACACGCTGTTCAATGCGATTGCCTCGCGCGATGTCGAGGCGGCGGTCGAGTTCATCAAGCTACATCTGATCGAAGAACAGAAGCTGTTGTTGCACGAGGGCTGAGGTGTGTCGAGCCCAGTCACGGGGCATCGCTACACGCGAATCCTAAGTCAAAAAGCTACGCAGTGCCGGGCTTGCAACGTCTGATAAGCGTCCGAATCTCTGGTGCCATAGCTGACCAAGATCCGACATTTCATCAAATAACAGCGCTTCATGTTGTGAAAGCCAGTTGGGGATGGATTCGAAGCTGACGATCCGCGCCTTTCCTTCTTCGATCCTGACAACTGGCCAATCTCCGATCAGGGCATTGTCGATCCCGAACAGGTTCTCGCCCCACCATTGCGCAGGCCCGAACGCATGGCTGACCGTTCCCATCTGTTTCATGGCCGCCATGACAGAGGCAGCGCTCAGTGCACCCACTTTCTCGACGGCGGCATGCCAGATGTCCAGGATCGCGGCATATTCCCAACTGACAGCGCTCCACGTCCCTGGAAAGCGACGTTGGTATTCACTGTAGAACAGGCTTGGCTGGTTGAAGAAGAACGCCTTTTCAGTGAGTGCCGGATCGTCGAAATCGGGGAACTGGAAGATGGTCCCTTCCATGAACTCAGGCGATGTGCGCGCGATCAGGCGATCATACTGGTCCATCGTGCAGGACAGGATTGTTCCAGTGAAGCCCTGTGCATGGGCGTATTCGGTCATCGCATGAACCATTGGCGTGTAGCTGGTGCACCAGCACAGCACATCCGGGTTCGCGGCCAGCATTGGATCTACGATAGCCGCCACATCGGTCTGATCCGGGGGGTATTGAACTTCGGCACAGAGTGACATGCCGGTAGCCCGCAGCGCGGCGCGATAAGTGGCAAGCGAAGGCAGACCGAAGGAATCGCGCTGGCTGCACAGGGCGATGCGTTTCAGCTCCGGCCGCGTCCGCGCGAGCCAGGCGACAGCGGTGACGTTATAGACCGGGTGCACCTCTGACGGCGCAATCAGGGTGCGCATGTCGGGTGACAGGTCCGTAGGCAGCAGGGTCGAGGCGACAACCTTGTGGGTGTTCAGAAAATCTCTCAAGGGCGCGACCGTGTCGCCGCCCAGCATCATCAGGAGTGCTGCCTTGTCCGAGAGAACGAGTTTGCGCGCAGCTTCGAGCACCTGATCGGGGGATGTGGCCGAATCCTCGGCGATGATGCGCACTGGATAGCGCCGACCTGCGATCAAGGCGCCCCCTGCGGCATTGAGCCAGTCCTGCCAGATCTGGCATCCGTTCAGTCCCGGTAGGCCCCAGGACGCCGCAGGCCCGCTGAGCGGCACAAGCATGCCGATGGTGATCTCTTGCGTCATGCCCACGCGGTAGCTGGGCAAGAGGCTGCGCATGGCGATCCGATGGGCGAAGCTGGGCTCGTTCATGGCTACGGTCTAGCATGGGAAAAGCGCGGTGCGAGAGCAGTTTTCGCATCTGGAGATGAAATTTGGTTTCCCATGATGAAAATTGGTTGACAGATTGGTTCTGATTGGCGCAGTTTTGGTTCAATCAAGATATATAATTGGTCCAAACCTGCCGACACGGAGCGTCACATGTCCCAGAAAAGAGTTGCCATTATCGGTGCAGGCCCATCTGGTCTTGCGCAGTTGCGCGCCTTTCAATCTGCCGCCGCCAATGGCGAGGCAATTCCCGAGATTGTCTGTTTCGAGAAACAAAGTGACTGGGGTGGGTTGTGGAACTACACATGGCGCACCGGATTGGACGAGAATGGCGAGCCTGTGCATTGCTCGATGTATCGCTATCTGTGGTCAAACGGTCCCAAGGAAGGGCTGGAATTCGCCGATTATTCCTTTGAAGAGCATTTCGGCAAGCAGATCGCTTCTTACCCGCCGCGCGCCGTGCTGTTCGACTATATCGAAGGGCGCGTGAAGAAGGCAGGCGTGCGTGACTGGATCCGGTTCAGTTCGCCCGTGCGCTGGGTGGACTATGATGACAGCACGGGTCTGTTCACGGTTACAGTTCATGACCATGAGAAGGACCATGTCTATTCCGAGACCTTCGATCATGTCATCGTCGCCTCTGGGCATTTTTCGGTGCCGAATGTCCCGCACTATCCGGGTTTCGAGACCTTCAATGGCCGCTTGCTGCACGCCCATGATTTCCGCGATGCCCGTGAATTCGCGGGCAAGGACATTCTGGTGATGGGCGCGTCCTATTCCGCCGAGGATATCGGGTCGCAATGCTGGAAATACGGCGCGAAATCGATCACGTCCTGCTACCGGTCGGCACCGATGGGGTTCAAATGGCCGGCAAACTGGGAAGAGAAACCTGCGCTGGAGCGTGTCGAGGGCAACACGGCCCATTTCAGCGATGGCACATCAAAACATGTCGATGCGATCATCCTGTGCACGGGTTACAAGCATTTCTTCAATTTCCTGCCCGACGACCTGCGCCTGAAAACCGCGAACCGGCTGGCCACGGCAGACCTGTATAAGGGCGTGGTCTGGGTGCATAACCCCAAGGTCTTTTATCTTGGGATGCAGGACCAGTGGTTCACGTTCAACATGTTCGATGCGCAAGCCTGGTGGGTGCGTGATGCGATCATGGACAAGATCGAGATTCCTTCCGACAAGGACACGCTGCTGGCGGATGTGGCAGAGCGTGTGGCGCGCGAAGATGCCGGAGAAGATACGAAATACGCGATCCAGTATCAGGCCGATTACGTCAAGGAACTGGTGGCGGAAACCGACTATCCGTCGTTTGACATTGACGGGGCATCGGAAGCTTTCTTCGAGTGGAAAAAGCACAAGGCCAAGGATATCATGGCGTTTCGCGACAACAGTTACCGCTCGGTCATCACCGGCAGCATGGCACCTGTGCATCATACGCCGTGGAAAGATGCGCTCGATGACAGCATGGAGAGCTATCTGGAGAACTGAGACAGCAACGGAATGAACAACAGCCGCCGATTGCAGCATGTGATCGGCGGCTTTCGTTGTGGGTCCATTCCAATTTGCCCGCAACTCATGTGTGACCGAGTGCGATCTGACCTGCCCGGAGGCGCTCAGATTCGTTGCACATGCGAAATACTGTGGTAGCGTAACCAGCATGGCAGCGACGAATCGCTGTTTCGGGAGGAGAAAAGCCAATGCAAAAAACGACTTATTCAAAGATCGCCACAGCTTGTGCCGCGAGCATGTTCCTGTTTGGTGCGTCCGCAGCGTCGGCAGATGATTGCCCCAATCGCGGGGATCTGGATGACATGTTCTGCGATGTCGATGGCGATCTGGTTGCGGATACACCAGCAGATCCGTCACAGTGGCGCGATCCCTCGACGCTGGTTTTCGCCTATACGCCTGTCGAAGACCCGGCAGTCTATGCCAATATCTTTTCGGATTTCGTTGACTATCTGGCAGAGTGCACTGACCGCAATGTCGTGTATTTCAATGTCCAGTCGAACGCAGCACAGATCGAGGCAATGCGCTCGGGGCGGTTGCATATCGGCGGTTTCTCGACGGGGCCGACCGGTTTTGCCGTGAACCTTGCGGGGGCTGTGCCATTTGCCGTAAAAGGCGATGTAGAGGATTGGCAGGGCTACAATCTGATCGTGATCGTGCGGGCAGACAGCGACATTCATGACCTGACCGATCTGGCAGGCAAGCGGATGGCGCACACGTCCGCTTCGTCCAATTCGGGGAATCTGGCCCCGATGGCGCTTTTCCCCGATGCCGGTCTGACACCGGGAGAGGATTACGAAGTGCTTTTCTCGGGCGGGCATGACAACTCGGTCATGGGCGTCGATTCGGGCGACTATGACGGGGCAGCGGTCGCTTCGGACGTGTTCGAGCGGATGGCGCGGCGCGGGCAGGTCAATGAGGATGATTTCCGTATCGTCTATACCTCCGAGCGGTTCCCGACATCGTCTTTCGCTTATGACAGCCGCCTTGCGCCAGAACTGCGTGATACGATGCTGGCATGTTTCCTGGACTATACCTTTACCGAAGACATGCAGCGCGAATTTGGCGGGGCTGACCGGTTCTTCCCGGTGACATATGCCGAACATTGGGACGTCGTCCGTCGCGTCGCAGATGCGTCCGGCGCACCGTTTAACCGGACGACCTGGGAAAGCCAGTGAGCGTCGCGGAAGACCGGACAAGCCGGAGCGCAATGCGCGCTCCGGCAAGGGACGCAGCGCGGAGCAATGTGCTCTCGCTGCGCAACCTGACCAAAGCTTATGAGCGCGGCAAGCCCGTGCTTTCAGATATCTCGCTGGACTTCCCTGCGCGTGGTGTGGTCGCGATTATCGGACCTTCCGGCACGGGGAAATCCACGCTGATCCGCTGTATCAACCGGCTGGTAGAGCCGACCTCGGGGCAGGTCTTGCTGGGGGACACGGATCTGACGACGCTGCGTGGGGCGGCTCTGCGTGCTGCGCGTCGCGAAATCGGGATGGTGTTTCAGGAATACAACCTGGTTGAACGTCTGAGCGTGATCGAGAACCTGCTCTGCGGGCGTCTTGGCTATGTGCCGCTTTGGCGTGTCTGGATGCGCCGCTTTCCCGACGATGATATTGCCCGTGCTTTCGCTCTGCTGGAGCGCGTGGGCCTTGCCGAATTCGCCACGCGGCGCGCAGATGCGCTGTCAGGTGGCCAGCGTCAGCGTGTCGGGATCGCGCGCGCGGTCATGCAATCACCGCGACTGTTGCTTGCTGACGAGCCGACTAGCTCACTTGATCCGCGGACATCTGTCGAGATCATGGAATTGATGCGCGACATGGCGGCGGAACGCGATATCCCGGTGATCATCAACATTCATGACGTGGCTCTTGCGCGGCGCTTTGCCAGCCGGATTGTCGGCATGTCGGGCGGATCAGTGGTCTATGACGGGCCGCCCGAGGGGCTGAATGATGAGCATCTGACCCAGATCTATGGGCGCAGCGAAACAGGCGGCTGGATCGGATGAGTATGCGACAGACGGAACTGGATCAGATTCGCGCCCGCGCTTTTGCGCCAGACTGGCGTATGCGGGCCGTCTGGCTGGGCTTTGCGGTCTATGTGATCTATGCGACAGGTCAGTTGAATTTCACATGGGAACGTTTTGTTGTCGGACTGGATCGCGGGGCGACCTTTCTCGGCCGGATGTTTCCGCCGGAATTCACGCGTTGGGAATTATTGGCGGAAGGGCTGCTGGAAAGTCTTCAGATCGCGATCATTTCATCAGCCATCGGTATCTTGTTGTCGCTGCCGATTGGTCTGATGGCGGCGCGAAATCTGATGCCTGTGGCCGTGACCGTGCCCGCGCGCGCATTCATCGCCCTCGCGCGATCCTTTCACCCGATCATCATTGCGATCATTTTCGTCAAGGCGATTGGCTTCGGACCACTGGCAGGCATCTTCGCACTGATCTTTGCGTCGATCGGGTTCGTCGCGAAGCTCTTTGCCGAAGCGATCGAGGAGATCTCGCTCAAGCAGGTGGAAGCCGTACGCGCAACAGGAGCCAGTTTCATGGGTGTCGTGATAATGGGGGTGCTGCCGCAGGTGTTTTCGCGCTTCATCGGCTTTGCCACATATCAGTTGGACAGCAATCTGCGCCAATCGACCATGGTCGGAATCGTTGGCGGTGGCGGGATCGGGGGGACGCTCTTCTCTGCCTTCCGCCGGTTTGATTATGATTTCGTCTGCGCGATCCTGATCTCCATTATCGCCATGATCATGGTGGGTGAATTGATTGCCTCTTGGCTGAGAAAGACTTTCCAGTGAGCGTGACAACAACCACACCGCCCTCGGGCCCGACATGGCAGCGCTTTACTCCCGCAGAGCGGCTTGCCCGTTATGCCGTCTATCTGGTCGCGGTCATGGCACTGGTCTGGTCGGTGCGCAATGTAAGTATCATCCCCGAGTTCCTCTATGATGCGCATACCCAGATGGCCGATCTGCTGACCCGCATGTGGCCGCCTGATCTGAGCTATTATCCGACAACCGTGCATGGCGCGCTGATAGAGACCTTGCACATCGCAACACTCGGCACGATTCTGTCCATCGTGATGGCGGTGCCTATAGGGTTGATGGCCGCCCGAAATATCGTACCGTTCCGGGCCGTGAACGAGTTTGCGAAACTGATCCTCGTTGCCTCGCGCTCGGTCAATTCGCTGGTCTGGGCGCTGCTTTTCGTGGCGATCTTTGGCCCCGGCGCGCTGGCAGGCACAATCGCGATTGCGTTCCGGTCCATCGGCTTCGTGGGCAAACTATTTGCCGAGGCGGTGGAAGAAGCCAGCCCCGGCCCGATCGAGGCGCTGACCGCCGCCGGGGCAAGCTGGCCTGCGCTGCTTCTCAAGGGTTATTGGCCACAGGTGCAGCCAGCCTTTTGGTCGATCGCCCTGTTTCGCTGGGATATCAATGTGCGCGAATCTGCTGTGCTGGGGCTGGTGGGGGCTGGCGGCATCGGGTTGGTGCTGGACACGGCGATGAACTTCTTCCAGTGGACGCGCGTCGCCACGATCCTTCTGGCCATTTTCGCGGTCGTGGTTCTAGCTGAGATTCTTGTCACCCAAATCCGCAAGCGGTTGATCTGAGAGATGGGTCTTTCTCCGATGGCGCCCGGCTGGAGCGCGCGAGATGCAGTGGCGCGCTACGAAGTGATCCGGGCCGATCTGCCGCAGACGACTTTTCCGCCTGCCGCGCGCGCGATTCATGATCTGTCCGAAGTCATCGCAAGCCATGATGCTTTTGTGCTGGATGCTTTTGGCGTCCTGAATGTGGGCGAAACGGCGATTCCGGGTGCTGTAGAGCGCGTGGCGCAGATGCGGCGTGCTGGCCGTTCTGTCGTCGTCCTGACAAATGGGGCGAGTTTCGCGAAGGAAAAGGCACTGGCGAAATACCGGCGGCTGGGGTTTGACTTTGCCCCCGAAGAGGTGATCGCCAGCCGCGATATCGCTGCCGCGGCCCTAGCCGACTGGCCGCAGGATCATGTCTGGGCCGCGATTACCGCAACAGGGGCCGAGTTTGAAGATATTCCCTTTGATCTGCGTCCGCTTGATCGGTCGCCTGATCTTTGGCAGCATGCGGACGGGTTTTTGTTTCTTGGGTCTGAAAGTTGGACCGAGGCCAGACAAGCGAGGCTGATTGCGGCACTAAAGGACAAACCGCGCCCGCTTCTGGTTGCCAACCCTGACATCGTGGCGCCGCGCGAGGTCGGGTTTTCGCTTGAGCCGGGGCATTTTGTCCAAGAGATCGCGCAAGAAACAGGGTGTCGCGTGCAGTATTTCGGCAAACCTCATGCCAATGCGTTCGAAGCAGTGCGGAAAGCCTTGCCGAGCGGGTTGCGTTCTGAACGGATCGCGATGGTAGGTGACACGCTGCATACGGATATTTTGGGTGGGCGCGCTGCAGGCATGGCAACCGTGCTGATTGCAGGACATGGATTGTTCGCCGGGCATGACCCTACGGGTTTCATCGCGGCCTCTGGGATTGTGCCGGATTATATCGCGGCAACGACATGATCCAAAGGCCGGATCATTGCTCCGGGAACCTGCCTGACAGACAGGTTTTCTGAATCGTCAGGTCCGGGGCCAGGAATATCAGATCGGCGCGCGCGCCCGGTGCAATCCGTCCCCTGTCCTGTGCGCCGATCACATCAGCAGGGACGCGGCTTGCCATCGCAAGGGCGCGCGCGGTATCGACCCCCAGTTCGACCAGATGGCGCACCGATTGCGGCAGTGAAATATCAGCACCTGCCAATGTGCCGTCTTCAAGCGTCAGGCGGTTGTCACGCCGCAGGATACGCCGCCCGTTCAGGGTGAAATGATCTACGTTGCTGCCTGCAACGGCCATGGCGTCGCTGACAAGAAACAGCCCGTCAGCGGGTTTCATGGCCAAGGCCACCTGCAGACATTCGGGCGCCACATGGACCCCATCGGCAATGATCCCGGCCACAAGCGGTGTGGTCAGGGCCGCGCCGACCAGACCGGGGGCACGGTTGGCCAGTGCGCCCATGGCATTGTATAAATGGGTGACACAGCGCGCCCCTGCATCATGGGCGGCCCTTGCGTGCTCTGCAGAGCAATCACTATGGCCAAGGCTGACAATCACCCCGGCGCGGTCCAGCGCGGTGATCTGATCCAGTGTGACGGATTCAGGGGCGACCGTGACCAGCAGCACGGGCAAATCCTGCGCAGCAGTGCAAATCAGGTCGAGATCGCTTTCGGTCATGGGGCGCAGAAATGCTGCATCATGCGCGCCTTTGCGCGCCGGGTCGAGATGCGGCCCCTCCAGATGCAGGCCAGCAAAGCCGGGCACATCCTCGCGCGCTGCGGCAATTCCTGCTGCGATCACACGGCGCGTGGTCTGTGGCGTATCGCTGATCAGTGTCGGCAGGATCGCTGTTGATCCAAGCCGGATATGTGCAGCACAGATCTGCGCAAGTTGCGCGATATCCGTGTCCGGCCCGACCATCACACCATCGCCACCATTGACCTGCAGATCGACAAAGCCGGGCGCGAGCAGTCCTTCACCCAAATCCGTGACCACTGCGTCGGCGGGCAGATCCGCAGCTTGCAAGTGCAAAGCAGCGATCCGGCCGTCCGCCGTCACGCTGACAGCGGCGTTTCGGTGCAGGGTCCAGCCATCAAAGATTTGGGTAGCCTTGAACGCTCGGATCATCAGACCGTCTCGGTTATCTTGCGCAGATGGCGTGGTGTGTCGGGTTGCAACCCGCGGCGTCGGGCCAGCGCCTCGATGAAGGCATAGAAGGACACGACGCGCAACAGCGGGTCGATCAACGGGTGCAGTGGTGGTGCAACCGGCAACTCGATCACATCTGCTACCTCGGCGGTCACAAAGACATCTGCCCCTTGTGCTTTCAGGCGTTGGGTTGTCGCTGAGAATCCGTCTTTTGCGGCATCCTCGCAGATCAGGCCAAGCACCGGAAAGCCGCGCTCGACCAGCGCAGCCGGGCCGTGCAGCACTTCGGCGGCGGAATAGGCTTCGGCATGGATGGCCGATGTTTCCTTGAATTTCAGCGCAACCTCGCTGGCAATCGCATAGCCCGCACCGCGCCCAAGCACATAGAGCGCAGGGGCGCGTACCAACCGGTCCGAGAGGGCGTGCCAGTCGCATTTCAGCGCAGCCTCGCAGGCTTCGGGTAGCGCAGTCAATGCATTGGCCAAGACCTGATCGTCGCGCCAGGTCGCCAGCAAGGCGAGACTGCCAACGACTGATGTGACGAAACTCTTGGTTGCGGCAACACTGCGTTCCGGACCGCAATGCAACGGCAGACACTGATTGCTCTCGCGAGCAAGATCGCTGTCGGGATTGTTTGTCAGCGCAACGGCAATGGCGCCGGAATCGCGCGCCGCGCGGGTCATCGCCACGATATCCGGACTTTGGCCGGATTGCGAAATCGACAGTGACATGGTGCGCGGCAGGCGCAACGGAGTGGCATAGACCGAGGCAATGGATGGCCCGACCGAGGCCACCGGGATCCCGGTCAGGATTTCACAGGCATATTTGAAATAGCTGGCTGCATGATCGGATGACCCGCGCGCCACCGTGATCACAAGCTGTGGATCGAAGGCGCGCAGAGTTTCGGCCAATTCGGCCTGTGCCGCTGCATTGTTGCCAAGACAGGCAGCGACACTTGCGGGAATCTCTGCGATTTCCTGTGCCATGAAGGTCTGGGTCATTCGGGCTGATCCTCTGTTCTGGCGTTCTGACGCGCCGTCCATATCGCGCCATCCAGCGCTGTTCCCTTGGGGGTGGTCCGACGCAGTTTTGCGCCGCCCTGGTTTGTGATCCGATCCAGCAAGATTGGTCCAAGCCCGCCAAGCGGGGCCACTGGCATGTCGGTTTCACCCTCTTGCAGGCGGGTGATCGCGCGCAGCAGATAGTCGCAACCCTGATCAAGAATTGCGCCCGCCACAGGGCAATGCTGTCGGGCATGACGCAAAACGCGCGGAGCAAGCGCTGCGTAATCCGACGGCCTTGCCCGACCGGCGAAGCTGATCATGTCTGAGAGTGTGCCGAATTCCTGCCAGATATCGGCGACCAGTGGGCCATCGGACCCAAGTCTGTCGCGGGCGTGCAGGGCGCGGCGCAGGGCCTCGCGTCCGATCCATGCGCCGCTGCCCTCGTCACCCAGGGTGAAACCATAGCCGCCCAGGCGCAGCATCTGGCCCGCGCGCTGGCGCGCAAAGACAGAGCCGGTGCCAACCGCCATCACAATGCCGTCCTGATTCTCGAACGCGCCCGCAAGCGAGATGTCTATATCACCCAGAATCGCCAAATGCGGATAGGGCAGCGCGGCGCGCAAGCGCGCGGCCGCCCCTGATTCGCTGACGCCTGCCAGACCCATCGCGATTTGTGGCGGTGCGAATGTGACGCCCGGCGCAAGCGCGTGCGCTTGCGCCAGCGTTGTGGCAAGTAGTACAGTTATCTCGCGCAAGGCTGAAGAAAAGTCACTGAAAACATTGGCGGCGCCGCCGGTCACGATCGCGGTGCGCAGGCCGCACGTCAGTTGCGCCTGCGCCCTGCATGCCGTGCCGCCGCCGTCCAGTCCAATGAAAATCTGCATCGCTGCCTCCTGATTAATATAATACCAAAAGAATACCAAATGAAAAGTGGTTTTTGACTGGTATCTTCGGATTGGGAGGGCGGTGGATAGCCTGGGTGAGTGGATCAAGCGCTATATTAGCTGATGAAATAGAAAGATTTTTCGAGGAGGCGCAGGTTTTTGGATTGCATGTGCCGGGCCGGCGAGAAAAAAATCTGGACAAATGGTATTAATTTGGTTCTACTGTGTTTCGGGGAGGCACTTATGAAATCGGGATGTGAATCCCGAAATGGTGCCCCTGCTGTAACAAGGAGGACTGCCATGACGATCCGTAAGACCCTGTCCCTGACGACTGCCTTTGCGCTTTGTGCGACGGGGGTGTTCGCGCAGGATGTGACGCTGACCATCGAAAGCTGGCGCAATGATGATATCACGATCTGGCGCACCCAGATCATCCCCGCATTCGAGGCTGCTCATCCCGGCATCAAGCTGGATTTCCAGCCAACGGCCCCCGCACAATACAATTCTGCGCTGAACTCGAAGCTTGACGCGGGCACTGCAGGCGACATCGTGACGTGCCGCGCTTTTGATGCGTCGCTGCAACTGTTTGAGCGTGGGCAGCTTTCGGATCTGACCGATCTGCCGGGGATGGCAAACTACTCGGATGTTGCGAAATCGGCATGGTCCACGGATGACGGCAGCCAGACTTTCTGTGTTCCGCTGGCTTCGGTGATCCACGGTTTCATCTATAATGCCGATATTTTCAACGAGTTGGGTCTTGAAGTGCCCACGACCGAAGAAGAGTTCTTCGCGGTTCTGGACGCGATCCAGGCCGAGGGCAGTTATATCCCGATGGCCATGGGCATCAATGACCAGTGGGAAGCCGCTACAATGGGTTTCGCCAATATCGGCGTGAATTTCTGGCGCGGAGAGGAAGGGCGCGCGGCGCTCATCGCCGGGGAAAGCCGCCTGACGGACGAGGAATGGGTCGCCCCCTTCCGCCAGTTGGCGCGCTGGTCGCCATACCTTGGGCGCGGGTTTGAATCGCAAAGCTATCCGGACAGCCAGAACCTGTTCACGCTTGGTCGTGCTGCGATCTATCCCTCGGGTTCGTGGGAAATCGCGGGCTTCCGCGAGCAGGCTGATTTCGAGATGGGCGCTTTCCCGCCGCCCGTTCCCGCCGGAACCGAGGGCTGCTACATTTCTGACCACACTGATATGGGAATCGGCCTGAATGCCGCATCGCCCAATCAGGAGGCCGGGCGTATCTTCCTTGACTGGCTGACCGGTGCCGAAGCCTCGACGCTTTTCGCCAACGCCATCCCCGGTTTCTTCCCGCTCTCCTCGGCCGAAGTGACGCTCGAAGACCCGCTGGCAGAAGAGTTCCTGAGCTGGCGCGGGCAGTGCGAAAGCACGATCCGGCCCTTCCACCAGATCGTTTCGCGCGGGACGCCGAATCTTTCGAACGAGAGCTGGACTGCATCCGCGAACGTGATGCGCGGCACATGGACACCTGAGGAAGCGGGCGAGGCCCTGCAGGCGGGTCTGTCCTCTTGGTATGCGCCGCATCAGTAAGCGCGAACTCTGGCCCCGGACATGATCCGGGGCCGTATCCTTACGCAATCGGAGGTTCCCATGTCCCGGTCCCGCGCTCCGCGGCGCCCGATCCGCTGGCATATTGCCGTGTTTCTGGCCCCGGCTCTCATTGTCTACACGGCGATCATGATCATCCCGTTGTTCGGCACGCTGAACCTGTCGCTGTTTACGCGCGGCGAGGGGAACACGCGGGAATTCGTGGGTCTCGCCAATTTCGCAACGCTGTTTGGTGATCCGCGCTGGTCGGGTGCCTTCTGGAACGCGACGTGGAATAACCTTTGGTTCTTCATCATCCATATGCTGGTGCAGAATCCCATCGGAGTGGCGCTTGCCGCGATCCTGTCCTCGCCGCGTCTGCGTTTCGCGGCGTTCTACCGGACCGCAATCTTCATTCCGGCGATCCTGAGTTTCGTAATTGTGGGATTCGTCTGGCGGTTGATCCTGTCACCGCTCTGGGGTGTCGCGCCGAACATGATGGACGCGATTGGTCTGGGCAATTGGTTCGCGCCGTGGCTGGGGCAGGAAAGCTCGGCGCTGACCACACTCGCGCTGATCTCTGTCTGGCAATTCGTAGGGATCCCGATGATGCTGATCTATGCTGCGTTGCTGTCGATCCCCGATGAGGTGCTTGAGGCCGCAGAGATGGACGGGATTACCGGCGCATCGCAATTCTGGAAGATCAAGCTGCCCCTGATCCTGCCCACGATCGGCATCATCTCGATCCTGACATTCGTCGGCAATTTCAACGCTTTCGACCTGATCTATGTGGCCCAAGGGGCGCTGGCCGGGCCGAATTATTCGACCGATATTCTGGGCAGTTTCCTTTTCCGCACGTTCTTCGGCTTTCAATTGCAGCTTGGTGATCCGCATATGGGCGCGACTGTGGCAACCGTGATGTTCTTTATCATCCTTGCTGGCGTCTCGCTGTATCTGTTCGGCATTCAGACGCGGCTGCGCCGCTACCAGTTCTGAGAGGGCATGATCATGTCTGCACGCGCCAATATCATGCGGTCATCTGCCGCCCATGCGATCCTGATCGCCTACACGATCCTTGCGCTTTATCCGGTCTTTCTGATCGTCATCAATTCGATGAAATCGCGCCGCGCGATCTTCAATGACCCGCTGGCGCTGCCCACGCGCGAAACTTTCGATCTGGTGGGCTTCCATACGGTGCTGGAGCAGGGGAATTTCCTGCTTTATTTCCAGAACTCGCTGATCGTTACCGTGGCCTCGCTCTTCTTCGCGCTCTTGTTCGGGGCGATGGCTGCTTTTGCGCTGGCCGAATACCGCTTTCGCGGCAATCTGTTGATGGGGCTATATCTGGCGCTGGGCATCATGATCCCGATCCGGCTGGGCACAGTCGCCATTCTGGAAATGATGGTCGCGGCCAATCTGGTAAACACGCATTGGGCACTGATACTGGTCTACACGGCCAATGGCTTGCCTTTGGCGGTGTTCATCCTGTCCGAATTCATGCGGCAAGTGTCAGACGATCTGAAAAACGCTGCCCGTATCGACGGACTGAGCGAATACCGCATCTTCTTTACCATCGCGCTGCCACTGGTGCGCCCGGCACTGGCTACAGTTGCGGTGTTTACCATGATCCCGATCTGGAACGACCTGTGGTTCCCGCTGATCCTTGCACCGGGCGAGTCGACCAAAACGCTGACTCTGGGCAGCCAGATATTCCTCGGCCAGTATGTAACCAACTGGAACGCAGTTCTGGCCGCGCTGACGCTCGCGATCCTGCCGGTGGTGGTGCTGTATCTGATTTTCTCGCGTCAGCTTATTCGCGGCATCACGCGGGGGGCGGTGAAATGATCCGGGTTCTGGTCGTGGGGCTTGGGCAGATGGGGCAAAGCCATGCGCTCGCCTATGAAAACCTGCCTGAATTCGAACTTGTCGGGCTGGTGAACCGTTCGGATGTCACCTTGCCAGAGGCGCTTTCCCATCTGCCGGTCGAGCAGAACTTCATGGCAGCGCTTGCACGACATAAGCCTGACATGGTGTCTGTCGCGACCTATTCGGACAGCCATGCGGCACTTGCGATCACCGCGATGCAGGCCGGCGCGCAAGTCTTTGTCGAAAAACCGCTTGCAACGACTGTGGCCGATTGCGAGGCCGTGGCAGAAACAGCCAGACGCACCGGCCGCAAGCTGATGGTGGGGCATATCTTGCGCCATCATCCGACATGGATTGAACTCATCAAGGCCGCGCGCGACTTGCAAGGGCCGTATGTGTTCCGGCTGAACCTGAACCAGCGTTCCAGCGGTCCCGCATGGGAGATCCACAAGGCGCTGATGCAATCCACCTCGCCGATTGTCGATTGCGGGGTGCATTATGTCGATGTGATGTGCCAGATCACCGATGCCGCCCCGGTGGAAGTCAGGGGCATGGGCCTGCGCCTTTCGGATGAAATCGCGCCTGACATGTATAACTACGGACATTTTCAGGTGCTCTTCGCGGATGGGTCTTGTGGCTGGTATGAGGCAGGTTGGGGTCCGATGATGTCCGAGACCGCGCATTTCGTGAAGGACATTGTCTCGCCTGGTGGTGCGGTCAGCTTGCGCGCACCGCAAGGGATCGGATCAGCAGATGTCGAGGGACATACCGCGGCGGATCATCTGATCATTGCGCCAACAGGGCAGGGCGAGCGCGTCCAGACCTTCGCGGATAGCCCGGGTCATCAGGGACTCTGTGATTTGCAGGCGGCGGCTATGGCGCGCGCCATTAACGAGGGTCAGGATTTGAGCCGCCATGTAACCGATGCGATCCGCTCGGTCGCAGTCTGTCTGGCGGCAGATCAAAGCGTGCGCACAGGTCAGCCTGTGCGCCTTGGGTAAGGGAGGGGAAACCTCATGGGAAATCTGTCACTGACGAAAGTCTGTAAATCCTTCGGCCCCGTGGATGTGATCCGCGATGTGGATCTGGAAGTGAAGGATGGCGAGTTTTGCGTTTTTGTGGGCCCCTCGGGCTGTGGCAAGTCAACACTGCTGCGGATGATTGCCGGGTTGGAGGAAATCACATCGGGCGATGTCTGCATTGACGGGGCGGTGGTGAATAACGTGCCGCCCTCGAAGCGGGAGATCGCGATGGTGTTCCAGTCCTATGCGCTTTATCCGCATCTGAATGTGCGTGACAATATGGGGCTGGGGTTGAAGCAGGCGGGCCAGCCGCGCGCTGAAATTGCGGAAAAGGTGGACCGCGCTGCCAAGATGCTGGATCTGGAGAAATACCTGACGCGGCGTCCGGGTGAATTGTCCGGCGGCCAGCGCCAACGCGTCGCTATTGGCCGCGCCATTGTGCGCAAGCCCAAGCTCTTTCTTTTCGACGAGCCGCTCTCGAACCTTGATGCGGCGCTGCGCGTCCAGACCCGGATCGAGATCGCCAATCTGCACCGCGAACTGGGTGCGACCATGATCTATGTGACCCATGATCAGGTCGAGGCGATGACTCTCGCCGACCGCATCGTGGTGCTGCGCGATGGGCGGATCGAGCAGGTCGGCGCGCCGATGGAGCTTTATCACAACCCCGCCAATGAATTCGTCGCAGGCTTCATTGGTTCGCCGAAAATGAACTTCCTCAATGCCTCTGCGCTGGGCCAGCCCGGCAAGAGCCTTGGCATCCGGCCTGAACACCTCATGCTCTCGCGCGATAGCGGCTTGATCGAGGGACGTGTGAGCCATGTCGAACATCTTGGCGGCGAAACATTGATCTATCTTCGCGCAGACCCGCATGGGTTGATCACAGTGCGGTTGTTCGGGGAACATGCGGCCTCTGTCGATGACCGCGCTTTCGTGACGCCAGATATGGCGCGTGCGTTTCACTTCGGGGATGATGGCCTGCGACTGGCTGCGTGACTTTGCTGGCTATCTGAAACAAAGGACTTTTCCATGACAGAAAATGCAGACCCCCGATATCGCGCGCTGGACAGTTGGGACAGCCTGACCGCGCTGCGCGCCATCTGGGAGAGCCAGATGGCGGCTGTGGCAGGCATCGGACCGGCCTTGCCCACCTTGGCCGAGGTGGTAGAAGCCGCATTGCCGCGCCTGCGCGCGGGTGGGCGGCTGGTCTATGCAGGTGCGGGAACCTCTATCCGCATTGCCGTGCAGGATGGCACCGAACTGGGGCCAACCTTCAACTGGCCGGAAGAGCGCACCCATTACCTGATCGCGGGCGGACCGGCGGCGCTGAGCCTTGGGATCGAAGGTGCGGAAGATGACGCAGAGGATGCGCGCGCACAGGTCGCAGCGGCCGAGATCGGCGCGCAGGATGTGGTGATCGGGCTGGCGGCCAGCGGGCGCACGCCTTTTACTATCGCCGCTATCGAAGCCGCGCGTGCTGCTGGCGCTCTTACTGTGGGGATTTCCTGCAATCCCGGCGCGCGGTTGCTGGAGGTTGCGGAACATGCAGTCGTCACCGAGACGGGTGCGGAAGTTGTGGCAGGTTCGACCCGGATGAAAGCGGGCACCGCGCAGAAGGTCGTCCTGAACATGATCTCGACGCAAGTGATGGTGCGGCTAGGCCATGTGCATGACGGACTGATGGTTGACATGCGCCCGCAGAACATCAAACTTCGCGGTCGCGCGCGAGATATGGTCATGCGGATTGCGGATGTATCCCCCGAAAGCGCTGATGCCGCGCTGGAACAATGCGGCTGGCGCGTCAAGCCTGCAGTTCTGGTTGCGCTGGGCGCCTCGCCTGATCAGGCAGATGCGTCCCTCGCACAGGCAGGAGGGATGCTGCGACTGGCGATCGCGAGCTACAGGGGGGCGGAATGAGCCTGCGGCAAGAGCTTCTGACCTCGCGCGCTGAAGCCACACCGATCTATGTCCGGCTGGCCGCGATCCTGCGCGAGAAGGTCCATCAGGGGGAATTCGCCGTGGGCGAAGCACTGCCCTCGGAACGCGATATAGCCGAGCGGATGGCAGTGTCGCGTGTCACGGTGCGAAAGGCGATAGACCTCTTGATGCGCGAGGGTGTGCTCTCGCGCAGGCAGGGATCCGGCACATATGTTGCGCCGCGGATTGAACAGCCATCTTCCATGCTGGCCGGGTTTTCCGAAGATCTGCGCAGGCGCGGGTTGGCTGCTGGTTCCGTCTGGCTGGAAAAGGCGACCGATATGGCATCACCCGATGAGGTGATCGCCTTCGGCTTTGCAGTGAACACGCCCGTCAAGCGCTTTCGTCGTATCCGCACTGCAAATGGTGAACCACTGGCTCTGGAACATGCGGTCGTGCCGGAAGCATATCTGCCCGATCACAACAGCGTCGATACGTCGCTTTATGCCGCGCTCGCGATGATCGGGGCAAAGCCGGTGACGGGGCTTCAGCGCGTGACGGCCTCGCTTGCGACAGAGGATGAAGCGCAGCATCTGGGCGTTCCCACTGGTGCCGCCGTGCTGCGGATCGAGCGGCGCGGCTATCTGGCCGATGGCACCATGGTCGAGTTGACGCGCTCTGCCTATCGCGGCGACCGGTATGATTTCGTCAGTGAGTTGCGTGAAATCTGAACGGCGGCAGACGCGTGGAAATATCTCTTTACATTTACGATAGAACTTGTCAGGAATTAAGGAACCCAGCCGCCTGACACTCTGGCCGCCCGGCAAGACAGCTTTGATCCCTGTTCCTGCCAGAGTTTCCATGCGACGCTTGCCCAATACATTTCTGATTGATCTGCTGGCAATGGATTGCCATGGGCGCGAGTATGGTTGCGGCCTGGAGTCGCGGCTTCTGGAAATGTTGCTTGACCGACATGCGGTCAGGCCCGGTTCCGTGCCGCTGAATCGTGCCGTTCGGCAAGATGGGCCGACCAGACAGGATCATTACAATGTCCCGCGCTGACCGCCACCCCATGCAAGGCCGCGTATGTTCTCTTTTCGAGACAGTGCCCCTGTATGGCTCGTCTCAAATGGACAGGCCGGATGATATGCATCTGGACATGCTGTCACGTCACCTGTTTCCCGATGATGAAAAACAAGGAAAACTCCAATGATCCGAACAGTTTTCGCAACAACAACTTGTCTGTTGCTTGCCCTTCCTGCGCTTGCCGATGAACGCGGGCGCTATGTCTATGCGGATTTTGAGGCCTCGGTGCCGCATATCGACCTGGAAACCTGTCCCACAGGTCTGGCAGAGGGTGATGTCATCTGTCGTGTAACGATGAATGACGATGGCTTGCACGTCTACGTTTTCGAGGCAGATGGCGCGCGCCCGTTTGTTTCGGTTCATAGCTATTTCGAGGAAGATTTCGAGTTGGTCCTGAAATAGGCACCTGACCAGATTATTCCCTTGCGCCAAGTATTGCGGAAGGGAATAATTCTGACTGAAACGGTCAATTTATCTGGCGCTGCCGCATGAATCGCACTATTTCAGTCGGAAATGGAGTTGGATTTCATGTTCGATTATGCGTTCAAGCGCCTTGAAGGCGGGCAGTCGTGGTCGGCAGCGCAGGAGCCCGAGCTTGTTCTTTTGCGCGTGCTGATGCGCCAGTGTCGCGCCAAGGCGCGGGTCGAAGTGTTTGAGACTTGCTCCCTTCTGTTGAATGCGCCGCAGGAGGGTGCGCAGGATTACGCAGATGCGCTGTTGAGAGTGCTTTCGTCAAGCTTGCCAAGCGGTCCGCTCATTCACGACGTGAAGGCTCCGGAACGTTCGTTTGACGAGAACTGGTTGCTTGCGATCTTCGCCGCCATCAGGCGCGCCGATCATGCCAGCATCGATTTCCTGCTGCGCGCGCGCCTTCCCTTGCATTTACGCCGACCTGTTGGCTGGCTATCGGCAGAACTGGTTCTGCGGATGCAGCAATTTGATGAGCTGAAATCCCTGAATTAGAATCTTTCTAAAAATCCTTGAAATCTACCATGAACTAGCTTAGCTAGGCTACAAGCGGGTAGCCAGCTTTTTGCCAGCCAGTCCCGTGTTGCTCAACACCTGTAATTTGCAACACGAAAGGGGAAGGGTATATGACCCAGACAGCACATCAACTGACCGTTTCTGCCAAGGAAGCGATTTGCGAGGCGCTAAATCAAAGCGTGGCCGAAACTGTCGTCGTGACCATGCTGGCGCAGAATTTTCACTGGAACGTCAAAGGCATGGCCTTTGGTCCGCTGCATGATATGTTCCAGAAAATCTATGAGGATCATTTTGCGGCGCAAGATGATCTGGCCGAAAGGATCAAGGCGTTGGGTGGGCATGCCGAAGGGCAATTGGCGCGTATGCTCAAGCGCTCGAAGGTGGCCGAGCATGATGGGCACGCCTCGGCCGAAGACATGATCGAAACGATGGCAAAGGCGCAAGATACCTTGGCGGCCACATTGGCAGGCACTGCAGCTATCGCTGAACAGCATGGTGATCTGCTGACGCAGGATCTGGTTATCGGGCGTGGTCAGACCCATGAGAAATTCGCCTGGCTACTCCGTGCCCATCTGGGATGAGTGCTGTCAGATCGGAGCTTTGATGCCCTTCCGGTCGCACCGCTTGCGGTAGGCGTCAGCCCAGTGGCGATATTTTCCCATATCATTCTGTTGATGCACCAGCATGTCCAAGAAGGCGCGCTGGTGCGTTTCCTTTTTCAGCTTCTTGAACATGGATTTCTGCGCTTTTGTCATCGAACAGCCAATGCAATGCCCCTCGCGTTTGAATTTGCACACATCGATACAGGGCGACGGGATCTTGCTCATCTTTCATTCCTGACTTGCCCGCTGGGTGGGGCTGCTGCTGGTTACTTGGTCAGGATCAGTTTCCCCGCGCGTGTGATACGCAGCGTGTAAATCTGTCCTTGAAGTTGGATCAGGGCTGTTGTGCCGCCGCCAGTCAGGTACTCTGCCGAATGTGTCGGAATACTATCGACGCGAGGGGGCGCTGCGGGGGAGCTTTCGTGCTGCATTGGGCGGTCAGGCATGGGATATCGCCCGAATACTTGCATGGCCGTTCACATTCTGCATCACCGTCACCCTATGACAGCAAAAATACCGATGTGCCGGGCTGACCTTGCGATTGGCTGGGCGTCTGGCTTGTTATCTGACAAATTCAGTCAGAATAGTCAAGCCATGTTCGGAGGGAATGATTCTGCGCCGATGGCCATCGTCGATTCGCGCGCGATCAAGTCGACTGGCGCAAGGACAATGCGAGACGCCTCTTGCGGTTGCACCGAGTTCAGACGCGTTATCAGCTCTTCAGCCGCGAGTCGTCCAAGGCGCGTGCGATCCTGCCGAATGGTGGTCAAGGATGGCTCCACGAAACCCGCAATCTCGAGATCGTCGAACCCGATCACGGACAGATCCCTCGGGACACTCACCCCGAGATGTTTGCAGCGCGAGATCAGGCTGAGCGCTATTTCGTCAGATGCACAGAACACTGCCGTCGGACGCTCTGGCATGGCCGCAATCTGTTCTGCGGCGAGCGCGCCTGACGCCAGCGAGAAATCTCCGGGAATGATCCAATCGGGTGCAATCGAAAGCCCAAGCTCGGCACAACGTGTCTCGAACGCAGCTTTTCGCACTTGCGCAAGGATATTGTCTGACGGGCCAGTGACGTGGCCGATCCTGCGATGACCCAAGGAAAAAAGATGATCGACCGCGAGTCGCGCGCCCAGTGCATTGTCACTGCGAATCGAGGGCAGGGACATCTCGTCGGACCATTCACAGCAGAAGACGACATTCCTGAGCATATTGGCGCTTTTCAGGGTCTCACCCATCGCGCTGGACATGTTGCCGTCGAGAGTGATCAGGCCGTCAACGCTGCCATTCAGAAGATAGTCTGAAACGACCTGACCGCGCGCGCTGGGCTGCTGGCTGTCGAAGACAAGAACCGAATAGCCATTTGCAGCCAGAACTTCGTTGATGCTCGAAAGGATTACAGAAAAGAACGGGTTGCCAAGATTTGGCACCAGCACCAGAACAGCCCCGGCGCGGCGGGTGCGCAGGTTGCGGGCGGCCTTGTTGACCCGGTAGCCTGTCGCGCGAATGGCCTCATAGACCTTTTCACGCGTCGACTCGGACAGTCGTTCAGGTTGCGTAAGGGCGCGGCTCACCGTCGCTGTCGAGACCCCTGCGACATGCGCGACGTCCTTGATCTTGGGCTGGAGCTTTTGCATCCGGATGCGTTGCCTTGTGTAACCTTGCGACAATTTTCTTGACAGGTTCTGGCAGCTAGGTGAAGCTGCTGTAATCGATTACATCGTGATTCGACACCAACAAGAGCAATCGTTAGACGAAAATGTAATCGATTACATGGTGCTGGCAAGGGAGTTTCAGGATTGCCGTCGCACCAAAGCGCACGACACTTTCGCCGTTCAGGGAGGAACGCATGAAAAAGACCCTCGCATTGCTGGCCAGCACCAGCCTGATTTCCGTCGGTTCATCCGCATTTGCGGTTGATCTTGAAGTGACGCATTGGTGGACATCGGGCGGCGAAGCCGCCGCCGTCGCCGAATTTGCGCGCCTGTTCAATGAGAAAACAGAGCACAACTGGGTTGATGGCGCGATTGCCGGGTCCGGCGGCACAGCGCGGCCCATCATGATCGGGCGCATCACCGGCGGTGATCCGATGGGTGCCACGCAGTTCAACCACGGGCGGCAGGCCGAAGAGCTGGTCGAGGCCGGGTTGATGCTCGACCTGACCGATCTGGCAGAGGCCGAGGGCTGGCGCGATTTCGTGAACCCGACCTCGCTTCTGGATAGCTGCACTCTGGATGGTCGGATCTATTGCGTGCCGATCAACATCCATTCGTGGCAATGGCTTTGGTTGAGCCATAAGGCCTATGAAGATGCGGGTGTCCCTGTCCCAACCAACTGGGATGAGTTCGTGGCCGCCGCGCCTGCGCTGGAAGAAGCCGGGAAAATCCCGCTCGCCGTTGGCCAGCAGCCTTGGCAATCCACTGGCGCTTTCGGCGTGATGTCCATCGCACTGGCCGGTCGTGAAGCGTGGGAAGCCGTGCATATCGACCAGAATGCCGAAGTCGCGGCCGGGCCGGACTATGCGCGCGTATTCGAAGCCGCCGCCAATGCGCGCAGTTTTGCCGCCCGCTCGAACGTGCAGGACTGGAATCAGGCCACCAATCTGGTCATCACCGGTCAGGCCGGTGGGCAGATCATGGGCGACTGGGCACAGGGTGAATTTCAGGTGGCCGGGCTTGTCGCGGGCGAGGATTATTCCTGTCTGCCGGGTCTGGGTGTGAATGAAATCATCTCGACCGGGGGCGACGCTTTCTATTTCCCCAAGGTCAACAACCCCGAAGTCGAGGCCGCGCAGCTTGAACTCGCATCCCTGATGATCTCGAAAGAGGCGCAGGTTGCCTTCAACCTGAAGAAAGGCTCGCTGCCGGTGCGCGGCGATATCGATCTGCAAGCTGCCAATGACTGCATGCAAAAAGGCCTGGAAATTCTGGCAACCGGCGCGATCCTGCCCGATGCAAACCAGACATTCTCACCCGATACGCAGGGCCAGATCGAGGATCTGATGGTCGAGTTCTGGAATGATCCGAACTTCTCGGCAGAAGAGGCGCAGCGCCTCTATGCCGAGATCATCGCCAACGCGGACTGATCCGCAAGGCCGTGGCCCTTCGCTATAGCGAAGGGCCATATTCCCCAGACAGACCGGAGGCCCTGATGTCCCGCGCCAGAAGCGGCGGCGCTCATGCACGCCCGCCCATCCGAATGTTCAGAAACTTCTCGTCCAAACTCGCCGCCATCCCCATGGTTCTTGTGGGCCTTGGTGTCTTTGTTGGCGGTACGATCTGGACGATCGTTCATTCCTTCACCGACTCGCGCCTGTTGCCACGTCTGCGCTGGGTCGGGTTTGATCAGTATGAACGGCTCTGGAGCACGCGGCGCTGGCTGGTATCGATCGAGAACCTTGCGGTCTATGGGATCGTGTCGCTGGTCCTGACCATGTGCCTGGGCTTTCTGCTGGCCGCCCTTCTGGACCGCAAGATCCGCTACGAAGACACGTTCCGCACGATCTTTCTTTACCCATTCGCACTGTCCTTCATCGTGACAGGTCTGGTCTGGCAATGGATCCTGAACCCGGAATTCGGCATCCAGTCGATCATGCGGGGGCTGGGTTTCGCGAATTTCAACTTCGATCCGCTTTACAATCCTGATCTGGTCATCATCGGCTTGCTGATCGCCGGGCTGTGGCAAGGGACAGGTCTGATCATGGTGATCATGCTGGCCGGTCTGCGCGGTATCGATGAGGATATCTGGAAAGCCACCCGCGTCGACGGAATCCCGGTCTGGAAGACCTATGTCATCGTGATCATCCCTATGATGAAGCCGGTTTTCGTGACAGCGCTGGTGCTGGTCACAAGCGGGATCGTGAAGCTTTATGATCTGGTCGTGGCCATGACGTCAGGTGGCCCCGGTATCGCGTCCGAAGTGCCTGCGAAATATGTCTATGACACGCTCTTCACCCGCCAGAACCTGGGGCAGGGCTTTGCCGCCTCGACCATGATGCTGGTCACGGTCGCGATCATTCTCATCCCTTGGGCCTATATGCAATTCCGGGAGAAGCGCCAATGAGTGCCACCGAAATCACCACGGCCACCAGAAACGCCAGCGCTGTCGCCCCGCGCGGGGCCAAGCCGAAAAACCCCTTCGCGCCGCGCAATATCATGCTCTATGGCACACTGATCATCTTCAGTATCTACTACCTGTTGCCGCTCTATGTGATGCTTGTGACATCGCTGAAGGGCATGGCGGAAATCCGGGTTGGCAATGTGTTCTCGCCCCCGGTCGAGATCACCTTCCAGCCCTGGGTCAAGGCATGGTCTGAAGCCTGCACCGGGATCAATTGCGACGGGTTGTCGCGCGGGTTCTGGAATTCGGTGCGTATCCTGATCCCGTCGCTGATCTTGTCCGTGTCGGTTGCAGCGCTGACCGGCTACGTTCTGGCCTGCTGGCGCTTCAAGGGGTCGGAAATCTTCTTCGGCATCCTTCTGCTGGGTGCGTTCATTCCCTATCAGGTGCTCTTGTATCCGCTGGTGATCATCTTGCGCGAATTGGGGCTGTTCGGGTCGCTCTGGGGGCTGGTGCTGGTGCATACGGTCTTTGCCATGCCGATCAACGTGCTGTTGTTCCGAAACTATTTCGTCGCGCTGCCCGAAGAGCTGTTCAAGGCCGCGCGCGTCGATGGCGCAGGCTTCTGGGGGATCTTCTTTCGCATCGTGGTCCCGATGTCACTGCCGATCTTCGTGGTATCCGGCATCATACAGGTCACGGGCATCTGGAACGATTTCCTGTTCGGGGTCGTCTACACGCGACCCGAGAATTATCCGATGACCGTGCAGCTGAACAATATCGTCAATTCGGTGCAGGGCGTGAAGGAATACAATGTCAACATGGCGGCCACGTTGCTGACGGGGTTGGTGCCGCTGGTGGTGTATTTCTTCTCTGGCAGGTTATTCGTTCGCGGCATTGCTGCCGGCGCAGTCAAGGGCTGAGGGCATGACACATTCAATCGAAATCAAGGAACTGAAACTCAGCTTCGGCGCTGTGACCGTGCTGGAAGACCTGAACCTGCAGGTCGGGCAGGGCGAGTTTCTCGTGCTGCTTGGGTCGTCCGGTTGCGGGAAATCCACGCTTCTGAACTGCATCGCGGGGCTATTGGACATCACCGATGGCGAGATTCACATTCAGGGCCGCAATGTGACCTGGGAAGAACCGTCGCAACGCGGGATTGGCATGGTGTTCCAATCCTATGCGCTTTACCCGCAGATGACGGTCGAGGGGAATCTGACTTTCGGTCTGAAAAACGCGCGCGTCCCCAAGGACGAGATTGCAAAGCGCATCGCGCGTGCTGCAGAAGTCTTGCAGATCGAACCGCTTCTGAAACGCAAGCCCGGCGCGCTGTCGGGCGGGCAGCGTCAGCGGGTTGCCATTGGCCGGGCGCTGGTGCGCGATGTGGATGTGTTTCTGTTCGATGAACCGCTCTCGAACCTTGATGCAAAACTGCGTGCCGATCTGCGCGTTGAAATCAAGCGCCTGCACCAGACGCTGAAAAACACCATGATCTATGTGACCCATGATCAGGTCGAGGCGATGACCCTCGCGGACCGCATCGCGATCATGAAGGGCGGGCAGATCATGCAGCTTGCACCGCCCTCGGAAATCTACAACCGGCCTGTGAATAAATATGTCGCAGGCTTCATCGGCTCGCCTGCGATGAATTTCATGGAAGGCCAGCTTGATAGCACCGCGCAGCGTTTCGACACCGGGCGCGGGCTGGACTTTTCCGTGCAGGGCTATGAGTTTGCCAGCGCCCCCACATCCGGCCCGGTCTGGCTGGGACTGCGGCCCGAGCATATTCAATCGGGCCGCTGGGCCGAGGGCCAGCCCGTGCAATTGGAGGCTCTCGTCGATATGGTCGAGCCGATGGGGTCCGATACGCAGGTCTGGGCCAAGGTGAACGGGCAGGATTTGCGCTTCCGCATGGATGGGCAGGAAGCGGTGGCGATTGGTGATCGTATGCCCATCGGGTTCGACCCGGCGCGGCTGTCGCTTTTTGACAAGACAACAGAAAAACGGCTCTGACAGAGCCACAACCAAACTCGAAAGGGTCGCAGGATGGATGTTTCATTCCAGCTTTATTCCGCACGCAACTTCACCCCGTGGGAGGGCGTGCTCGATCTTCTCGCCGCAAATGGCTACACACAGGTCGAGGGCTTCGGCGGCGTCTATCAGGACGCGCCTGCCTTTCGCGCGGCACTTGATGCGCGCGGCCTGTCTATGCCGTCGGGGCATTTCTTCCCGCTGGCCAGTTTCGAGGAGGATTTCGACAAGACCATCGCGGCAGCCAAAGCTTTGGGCATGACGCAGCTTTACTGCCCTGCCCCTGATGATGCCTATCGCGAAGGCGCGGATGCGGGCGCTTGGCGCGATCTGGCTGCGCGGCTGGAGGTGGCCGCCAAGCGCGTGCAGGATGCCGGGTTGCGTTTTGGCTGGCACAACCATCATTGGGAGTTCATGGCATTGCCAACGGGCGAAACCCCGATGACGCTGCTGCTGGAAGGTGCGCCATCGATGGAATGGGAAGCCGATATTGCCTGGATCGTGCGGGGGGGTGGTGATCCGCTGGCATGGATCGCGGATCATGCGGGCCGCATCACGGCGGCGCATGTGAAAGACATCGCTCCCGAAGGTGAATGCGCGGACGAGGATGGATGGGCCGATGTGGGCTGCGGCGTCATGGACTGGCCCGCGATCACAGCCGCGCTGCATGGCGCGGGCGTCAGCCTGTTCGTGATGGAGCATGACAACCCCAACGATCTGGAGCGTTTCGCGCGCCGGTCGATCACCAATTTCCGTACGTTCTGAGAGGGCGACATGAGCAAGACACTTGGAGTTGGCATCCTCGGATGCGGTAATATCTCGGCGGCCTATATGCGCCTTGCGCCGCTGTTTCGCGGCATCGAGATACGCGCCTGTGCGGACCTGAACCTTGACGCCGCACAGGCGCGCGCGACGGAATTCGGCTTGCGCGCGGAATCGGTAGAGGGGCTGCTGGGCGCCGACGATATCGACATCATCGTGAACCTGACCGTGCCTGCCGCGCATTTCGCCGTCTCGATGCAATGCCTTGAGGCAGGCAAGCATGTCTATTCCGAAAAGCCCTTCGTGCTGTCGCTGGAAGAGGGGCAGAAGCTGGCCGCCAAGGCCGCTGAAAAGGGTCTGCGCGTGGGGTCCGCGCCCGACACATTCATGGGCGGTGCGCATCAGCTTGCGCGGCACCTGATTGATGAGGGCCGCTTGGGCAAGATCAGTTCCGGCACCTGTTTCGTGCAAAGCCCCGGCATGGAAATGTGGCACCCCAACCCCGATTTCTTCTTCCAGCCGGGTGGCGGACCGATCCTTGATCTTGGCCCCTACTATATCTCGAACCTTGTCCAGCTTCTGGGACCAGTCAAACGCGTGACGGCGATGAGCATGAGCGCGCAAGCCGAGCGCACCATCACCTCGCAACCGCGCTATGGCGAGAAAATTCCGGTCGGCACGCCCACCACCATCCATGCGATCCTGCAATTCCAGTCCGGTGCGCAAGTCACCTATTGCGCGAGTTGGGATGTCTGGCAGCATGGCCATTCCCCGATGGAGCTGTACGGCGCGACAGGCACGTTGCATGTGCCGGACCCGAATTTCTTCGGCGGTGAAGTGAGGATGACGCAAAAGGCGGCCTTCACCAGTGCGGGCGTGGCGTGGGATCACCCGTTTGGCCGTGCCAATGACGGGGTGAATGCCAATTATCGCGCCGCCGGGCTGGCCGATATGGCGCTGGCGATCACCGAGGGGCGCGCGCATCGCTGCAGCCTGGAATTCGCGCTGCATGTGGTTGATGTGATGACTTCGATCCTGCGCGCGGGCGAAACCGGGCAGGTGCTGGAGATTGCGACGACATGCGATCGCCCCGAAGCCCTGTCGCCAGAGGCTGCGAAAGGATTGCTGGCATGAGCGATTATCGCGCGGCAGATGATCGTTATGAACGGATGCAGTATCGCCGCTGCGGGGCCTCTGGCCTGCTGTTGCCTGCGATCTCGTTGGGGCTGTGGCACAATTTCGGCGATGACACACCGCATGAGCTGAAACGCAGCATCTGCCGCACGGCCTTTGACCACGGCATCACGCATTTCGACCTGGCCAACAATTACGGCCCGGAACCGGGTGCGGCAGAAGCCGCGTTTGGCGAGATCCTGCGCAATGATTTCGCACCCTACCGGGATGAATTGGTGATTTCCACCAAGGCAGGCTATCGCATGTGGCCCGGCCCTTACGGCGAATGGGGCAGCCGGAAATATCTGGTCTCGTCCTGCGATGCCTCGCTCAAACGCATGGGGCTGGACTATGTCGATATCTTCTATTCGCATCGGTTCGACCCCGACACACCGCTTGAGGAAACCATGGCGGCGCTCGATTTCATCGTGCGCTCAGGGCGCGCGCATTATGTCGGCATTTCCAGCTACAATTCCGCCCGCACACGGCAGGCGGCGGCGATCCTGCGCGAGCTTGGTACGCCCTGCATCATCCACCAGCCCAGCTACAACATCCTGAATCGCTGGATCGAACATGACGGGCTGAAGGACACGCTGCAGGAACTGGGCATCGGGTCCATCGCCTTCACGCCGCTGGCACAGGGGATGCTGTCCACGAAATATCTGAACAGCATTCCAGACGGCAGCCGCGCGACGCAGGGAAAATCACTGGCGCGCGAGATGATCACCCCGCAAGCGATCGAGAGCATCCGCGCGCTCAATGACATCGCTGCCGCGCGCGGGCAGACGCTGGCGCAGATGGCGCTTGCCTGGGTGCTGCGCAATGGCGGGATCACGACGGCGCTGATCGGGGCGTCGCGTCCCGAACAGGTGGTCGATTGCGTGGGCACCATCGACAATCTGGATTTCACCCCCGAGGAACTGGCCGAAATCGACCGCTGTGCAGCCGAGGAGGATATCAACCTCTGGGCCAGATCGTCGCAGGAAAGCGCGCCCGAATGATCCGCAATCCGATCCTTCCGGGGTTCAACCCGGACCCCTCTATCTGCCGGGTGGGTGATGACTATTTCATCGCCACCTCGACCTTCGAGTGGTTCCCCGGCGTGCAGATCCACCGCTCACGCGATCTGGTGAACTGGGACTTGGCCTGTCGTCCGTTAACCCGCGCCCGCCAGTTGGACATGCGCGGAAATCCCGACAGTTGCGGCGTCTGGGCACCATGCCTGTCGCACGCCGACGGCCTGTTCTGGCTGGTCTATACGGATGTCAAACGCTTCGATGGCAATTTCAAGGATGCCCATAACTACATTGTCACGGCCCCGGCTATCGAGGGGCCGTGGTCTGATCCGATTTACGTCAATTCCTCGGGCTTCGACCCGTCGCTGTTTCATGATGACGATGGCCGAAAATGGTTCCTCAACATGCAATGGAACCATCGCGGGCGCTCGTTGGGTGGACAGCCGAAAAGCCCGGCCTTTGACGGCATCCTGCTGCAGGAATGGCACCCGGAACGCGGCCTGACCGGTCCTGTGCGCAACATCTTTGCCGGATCACCCCTCGGGCTGGTCGAAGGGCCGCATCTGTTCAAGCGCAAGGGTTGGTATTACCTGACGACGGCCGAGGGCGGCACAGGCTACGGCCATGCTGTGACCATGGCGCGCGCGCGGCAGATCGAAGGGCCGTATGAAATGCATCCGCAAACGCATCTGATCACGTCCAAAGACCATCCCGACGCGCCCTTGCAGCGTGCGGGTCATGGCCAGATCGTCGAGACGCCTTCGGGCGAGGTCTATCACACCCATCTGTGTTCGCGCCCCCTGCCCGGCCGGTTCTCGCCGCTGGGGCGGGAAACGGCGATCCAGAAATGTGTCTGGGGGGATGATGACTGGCTGTATCTGGAACATGGCAGTGCGGTGCCTGCGCTGGATGTGCCTGCCCCCATGCCCGCCGCGCCGCGCGCTGTGGCCCCTGTAGAGCGGGTGTTCGACAGCCCCGATCTGCCGCCGGAATTCCAATGGCTCCGCACCCCCCACCCCGAACGCCTGTTCACCTTGGGCGATGACGGGCTGGTGCTGCATGGGCGCGAGAGTGTCGGAAGCTGGTTCGAACAGGCACTGGTCGCGCGCAGGCAGGAACATCTGCAATACCGCGCGGAAACGGAATTGACCGTTTTCGAGCCTGAAACCTATCAACAGGCCGCAGGGCTTGCGACCTATTACAACCGGCACAAGTTCCATTTCGCGGCTGTGACATGGGACGAGGCCCTTGGCCGCTGCCTGACGATCCTGTCCTGTCCCGGCGACTGGCCCGACGGGGCGCTGCACTGGCCCTGCGACCCGGTCGCGCTGGCCCCCGGCCCGATCTGGCTGGCGGTCAAGGTCAGCCGTTCGGTGCAGCAATTCTACTGGCATCAGGGCGGCGACTGGCAGGCGCTTGGCCCGGCGCTGGATGCCGCCGTCATCTCGGACGAAGGCGGGCGCGGAGAGCATGGCTCTTTCACCGGGGCCTTCGTGGGGATGCTGGCTTTTGACATCACCGGGCAAGCCCGCCCCGCCCGGTTTCGCAGCTTCGACTATCTGCCCAAAGCCGACCCTGTCTGACGGGTCGGAAAACGACAACAGGAAGAGACGACCATGCCCGCAAATATCAAAGGCCCCGCATTGTTTCTTGCGCAATTCGCAGGCGATGCGGCACCCTTCAACAACTTGCCCGAAATCACGAAATGGGCCGCGTCACTGGGCTACAAGGGTGTGCAGATCCCCACATTCGACGCGCGCCTGTTCGATCTGGACCGCGCCGCAGGCAGCAAGGATTACTGCGACGAAGTGGCGGGGATTTGCTCTGACGCCGGGGTCGCAATCACCGAGCTTTCGACCCATCTGCAAGGCCAGCTTGTCGCCGTGAACCCGGCCTATGATGCGGCATTCGACGCTTTCGCGCCCAAGTCTCTGCATGGCAAGCCCGCAGCGCGGCAGGAATGGGCTGTGGATCAGGTCAAGAAAGCCGCGATTGCCAGCCGCCATCTGGGGCTGACAACTTCGGTCGGCTTCACTGGCGCGCTCGCCTTTCCCTATCTCTACCCCTGGCCGCAACGCCCCGCCGGGTTGATCGAGGAGGCGTTCGCCGAATTGGCGCGGCGCTGGAAACCCATTCTCGATGTCTATGACGAGAATGGGGTTGATCTGGGCTATGAAATCCACCCCGGCGAAGATGTCTTTGACGGCGCGACCTGGGAGATGTTCCTGGATGCGCTGAACGAACACCCCCGCGCGCAGATCAACTATGACCCGTCGCATTTCCTGCTGCAGCAGATGGATTATCTGGCCTTCATCGACCTGTATCACGACCGAATCTGTGCGTTTCATGTGAAAGATGCCGAGTTCAATCCCGACGGGCGGCAAGGGGTCTATTCGGGCTATCAGCCGTGGCTGAACCGGGCCGGGCGGTTTCGCTCGCTTGGTGACGGACAGGTGAATTTCAAGGCGATCTTCTCGAAACTCGCGCAATATGACTATGACAGCTGGGCCGTTCTGGAATGGGAATGTTGCCTGAAATCGCCCGAACAGGGTGCGGCAGAGGGTGCGCCTTTCATCGCAAGCCACATCATCGACGTGACCGACAAGGCCTTTGATGATTTCGCGGGCGGGGCTGTCGATCTGGATCAGATTCGCGCCATGCTGGGGTCAGAGCGATGAGCATGACCCTGAAGCTTGGGATGGTTGGTGGCGGTGAAGGTGCCTTCATTGGCGCCGTCCACCGGATCGCAGCGCGCATCGATGGGCAATGGGATCTGGTTGCAGGGGCGCTATCGTCGGACCCGGCACGCGCGCGGTCCTCGGCCGCGGCCCTTGGTATCGAACGCAGTTACGACAGTTTCGCGCAAATGGCCAAGGCCGAAGCCGCGCGCGATGACGGGATCGACGCTGTGGCCATCGTCACGCCCAACCATATGCATGTTCCTGTCGCCCGCGCTTTTCTGGAAGCAGGGATTCATGTGATCTGCGACAAGCCGTTGGCCTCAAAGCTTGAAGATGCGCTGGCGCTGGAAGAAGTTGCAGCGCGTTCGGGCAAGCTGTTCGTCCTGACGCATAACTATTCCGGCTATCCGCTGATCCGGCAGGCGCGCGAGATGGTCGCGCGCGGCGATCTGGGGCGCTTGCGGCTGGTCCATGTCGAATATGTGCAGGATTGGCTGACCGAGGCGGCGACCGGCAAACAGGCCGAGTGGCGCACGGACCCGGCGCGGTCGGGCGCTGGCGGCGCGATCGGGGATATCGGCACGCATGGCTGGCAACTGGCCGAGTTCGTCACGGGCCAGACACCATCGGCCCTTGCCGCCGATCTGACCAGCTTTGTCGAGGGGCGCGCGGTCGATGACAATGCCCATGTCATGCTGCGCTATGCCAGTGGTGCCAAGGGGATGCTCTGGGCCTCTCAGGTGGCGGTGGGGAATGAAAATGCGCTGCGCTTGCGGGTGATCGGGGACAAGGCATCGCTTGACTGGGCACAGGAAAACCCCAATCAGATGACGTTTACCCGTTTCGGCCAGCCGAAACAAATCCTGACGCGCGGCGGCGCTGGGGCTGGTGATGCGGGGCTTGCCACGATCCGCACACCCGCGGGGCATCCCGAGGGATATCTGGAAGGTTTTGCCACACTCTACCGCGAGGCGGCTCAGGCCATTCGCGCCGGTGACACCGCGCATGTCCTGCCGGGTCTGGCCGATGGGCTATCAGGCATGCGCTTCATCAACGCCTGCCTGAAATCATCAAGGAATGGCGGCAGTTGGACCGAACTTGGCGGGTGACGCCGTGATGCGTCGATCATAGCATCACGAGAAGACCAAGAGCGACCGGAGCGGCTGGAGGCCGCTCTGGTCCTTGTGCATCAGTCCAGACCGCGTGCGGCGAGCCAGTCCCGCATCATCGCAATCTCATCCTCCTGCGCTGCGATCACTTCTTCCGCCAGAGCGCGGATTTCCGGGTCGCTGCCGAACTCCAGCACCACCTTGGCCATATCGATGGCGCCCTGATGATGCGGGATCATGCCGCGCACGAAATCGACATCTGCATCACCGGTGAAGGTGATATCCATGTCTCGATGCATCTGTGTGTTCACCGCCATATAGGCCGCGATAACGGGGTCATCGCTTGTTGCGCCATGGCTGGCATGGCCGCCGTGGTCCATCTGGCTATGGTCCATATGCCCATGATCGCCATGCCCCATCTGAGACTGGGCATAGGCCAGCCCCCCCGCCGTGACAGCAGCGCCAAGCAGGAATGCAAGTGACAGTTTCTTCATGTGTGATCTCCCTGAACAACGGTCGCCGGGAAGCCTGCAGCTTCGAGCGCGGGCAAAAAGGCGGTTTGCGGGTGATCGGACTGGATCGAGACGCGGCGAGCCGGCGGGTCGGCCTGAACGATGGCTTTCGGGTCAACGGACTGGATCGCGCGCGTCACGCCGCGTGCGCAGCCGCCGCATTCCATATTCGCTATGTGAATTTGCATCAGGATGTCCTCTCGTGTCTCTGATACACTGTCACATAGGCCTTCCCATGATGGGAAGGTCAAGAGGATGAGTGGAATTAATTCCTGTGCGAGTTAAACCTTGACCTTCCCATCATGGGAAGGATTAGGTGTCTCAAACAAGAAGCGAGATACAAAGAGAGAGCGATGACCGCAGCCATGAAATCCCCAAGCACGCATGCGCTGCCGATCAAGGGCCTGAGTTGCGCATCCTGCGTCGGCCGCGCCGAGCGTGCACTTGCGGCCGTGCCGGGGGTCATTGCTGCGCATGTGAATCTGGCCACCGAGCGCGCCGATGTGCAGGCAGAGGCCAATCTGGACCGTTTATTGCTTGTCGCGGCGATTGAGAAGGCAGGCTATGACGTTCCGCAACAGCAAATTGACCTTGCGATCGAAGGCATGACCTGCGCCTCTTGCGTGGGTCGTGTCGAGCGCGCGCTGGGCGCGGTGCCGGGCGTGAGCGCGGCGCACGTTAATCTTGCGACGGAACGCGCAACTGTGACAGGCCATGTCGATCCGGCCCGGCTGATCGCAGCCGTCGGCGCGGTTGGATTCGACGCATATGAGCGGCGCGCGGTCGAAGACGACAGCACGGCGGCCCGCCGTGATGCCGAAGCTGCAACATTGCGCCGCGATGTCATGATCGCGGCCGCGCTGACTCTGCCGGTCTTCGTGCTGGAGATGGGGTCGCACATGATCCCGGCACTTCATCATCTGATCATGGCCACCATTGGCACGCAGGCCAACTGGCTGCTCCAGTTCGCGTTGACCACGCTGGTTCTGGCGTTTCCGGGCATCCGGTTCTATGCGCATGGCTTTCCCGCCCTTCTGCGCGGTGCCCCGGATATGAACAGCCTTGTCGCTGTGGGCACGTTGGCGGCTTATGGCTATTCGATGGTGGCGACATTCGCGCCTGCGCTGCTGCCAGCAGGCACTGTGAATGTCTATTATGAGGCTGCCGCTGTCATTGTCACCCTGATCCTTGTCGGTCGCTATCTGGAAACCCGCGCCAAAGGCCGAACCTCGCAGGCGATACAGCGTTTGATCGGCTTGCAGGTCAAGACCGCGCGGGTGCGGCGCGGGGAGGATCTGGCAGAGATGTCCATCGAGGACGTCATCCCCGGCGATGTGATCGAACTGCGCCCTGGCGAACGTGTGCCTGTCGATGGTGCGGTGATCGAGGGCGAGAGCTATATCGACGAATCGATGATCACCGGCGAGCCTGTACCTGTGGTCAAGACAGCCGGTGCAGAGGTCGTTGGAGGCACGGTAAACCAGACCGGCGCGCTGGCCTTCCGCGCCACAGCGGTTGGCGGGGATACGATGCTGGCGCAGATCATTCGCATGGTCGAGGCCGCGCAGGGGTCGAAACTGCCGATACAGGCAATGGTCGACCGGGTGACATTATGGTTTGTCCCGGCCGTCATGGCCACAGCGCTGCTGACTTTCGGGATCTGGGTTGTTTTCGGCCCCTCTCCGGCCCTGACCTTCGCGCTGGTCAATGCGGTGGCCGTTCTCATCATCGCCTGCCCCTGTGCCATGGGGCTGGCGACGCCCACATCGATCATGGTGGGGACCGGGCGGGGCGCGGAAATGGGGGTTCTGTTTCGCAAGGGAGAAGCCCTGCAGCAGTTGCGCGACACCCGCGTTGTGGCCTTCGATAAGACCGGCACCCTGACAGAGGGCAAGCCGGCCCTGACCGATCTGGAGGTGACAGCAGGTTTCACGCGCGAGGATGTTCTGAGGAAAGTCGCGGCGGTCGAGGCACGCTCCGAACACCCTATTGCGCGGGCCATTGTGGACGCGGCGAAAGGTGAGGGGCTGACCCTGCCTGCTTTGTCGGCTTTTGACAGCCTGACCGGGTTTGGCGTTGCTGCAATGGTCGAGAGCCAGCAGGTCGAAATCGGTGCTGACCGCTACATGGTGAGCCTTGGGCTTGACGTAGGCCCCTTCGCAGCGACTGCCGAGCGTCTGGCAACAGAGGGCAAATCCCCGCTTTACGCGGCTATTGATGGAAAACTGGCCGCGATCATCGCTGTGGCGGATCCGATCAAGCCGACCACTCCGCAGGCGATCCGCGCACTGCATGATCTTGGCTTGCGCGTCGCCATGGTCACTGGTGACAACCAGCGCACCGCTCAGGCAATCGCGGATCAACTGGGCATTGATCATGTCGTGGCCGAAGTGTTGCCAGACGGCAAGGTGGATGCCGTGCGCGATCTGCGCACGCGCTATGGCAAGCTGGCTTTTGTGGGCGACGGGATCAACGACGCACCCGCCCTGGCCGAGGCTGATGTCGGTATTGCCATCGGCACCGGCACCGATATCGCGATCGAGGCGGCGGATGTGGTCTTGATGGCGGGCACCCTGCAAGCAGTGCCGAATGCGATTGCGCTGTCAAAAGCCACGATCCGGAACATCAAGCAGAACCTGTTCTGGGCTTTTGCGTATAACACGGCGCTCATCCCTGTCGCAGCAGGTGCGCTCTGGCCTGCCTTCGGCCTGTTGCTCTCACCGATTTTCGCGGCTGGCGCGATGGCGCTGTCGTCGGTTTTCGTGCTGACGAATGCCCTGCGTCTGCGCGGCTGGATGCCGCCTGTCACCCAAGGAAAGGAGTTGGCATGAATATTGGCGAAGCATCGAAAGCCTCTGGCGTTTCAGCCAAGATGATCCGCTATTACGAGGAAACCGGCCTGATCCCACCCGCCGGGCGCACCGCCTCGGGCTATCGCGTCTATTCTGAACAGGACGTGCATATGTTGCGCTTCATTCGCCGTGCACGGGATCTGGGCTTTACTGTAGACGGTATCAGCGAGCTGCTTGGTCTGTGGCGTGACCAGTCGCGACAAAGTGCGGATGTGAAGCGGCTGGCCCTTGACCATGTCGCCGACCTGCGCCGCAAGATTGCGGATCTGGAAGATATGGCGTCGACGCTCGAGGCGCTTGCCCGTGCCTGCCACGGCAATGATCGGCCCGATTGCCCGATCCTGTCCGAACTGGAAGCCCCCTGCGCACCGACTGACGGCGCGCCGGACCGAACCGGCGCAATCAATCGTTTCGGGCGAGGGTGAGACTGGAAAAGATTGGATAACTTGCGGCAATCGTGCAGTTGCATTGAACCTGCCCTGAAATGCCCCTAGCTTCGCCGAGACATGATCGCAAAGGGCCGACAATGACCAATTCGCTTCTAGCCGACTGGCAGACCGAGTTTCAGCTTCCCCCGTTCCGGGATATCCATGATGAGGATTTCGCCCCGGCTTTCGACGCAGCACTAGAAGCGGGCCGTGCAGCCTATGCGGCCATTGCTGCAGCCGCCGAGCCACCGACATTCGCGAACACCATTGCGGCAATGGAACAGGCCGATGGATTGCTCGATAGGGTAGCGGGCGTGTTCTTCAACCTCTCCAGCAGTGACTCGAACGCGGCGCGCGAAACCTTGCAGCGCGACTTGTCGCCGAAGCTTTCTGCCTATTCCTCTGAAATCGTGAATAACAAGACACTCTTTCAACGGATCGAGGCCCTGTGGGAAGCCCGCGATACGCTGGTTCTTGAGCCCGAGCAGGCACGGGTGTTGATGCTCTATCGGCGCATGTTTCTGCGTGCTGGCGCTGCGCTGGAAGGCGAAGATGCCGCGCGGCTGACCGCAGTGAAATCACGGCTCGCAACGCTGGGGACACAGTTCACCCAGAACTTGCTTGCGGATGAGCGCGACTGGATGATGCCACTGGAGGATCTCGCAGGCCTGCCGGATTTCGTGATTTCCAGTGCAAACTCCGCTGCTGAAGAGCGCGGGCGCGACGGCTATGTGCTGACACTGAGCCGCTCGCTGATCGTGCCTTTCCTGCAATTCTCTGAACGTCGCGACCTGCGCGAAATCGCCTATGAGGCATGGGTCGCGCGTGGGGCCAATGGTGGTGCGACCGATAACCGCGCGATTGCTGCCGAGATCCTGGCGCTGCGGGCGGAACGTGCGCAGCTTCTGGGCTATGAGAATTTCGCGCGCTACAAGCTGGAAACCGAGATGGCGGGGACGCCGGATGCGGTGCGTGAGTTGCTGATGCAGGTCTGGGAACCGGCGCGGTCCAAGGCGCTGGCGGATGCCGAAAAGCTGGAAGCGATGCTGCGCGCCGATGGTCATGCCGGTCCGTTGGAGCCGTGGGACTGGCGCTACTATGCCGAAAAGCTGCGTCGCGCCGAGCATGATATCGATGAGGCCGCGTTGAAGCCCTATCTCGCGCTCGACAACATGATAGCTGCGGCCTTCGACTGCGCGGGTCGCCTGTTCGGGCTGGAATTTCGCCCGCTGGACGTACCGCTTTATCATCCGGATGCGCGCGCATGGGAAGTTACGCGCGAGGGGCGGCATATGGCAGTTTTCATCGGCGATTACTTCGCGCGGGCATCGAAGCGTTCGGGTGCTTGGTGTTCGACCATGCGCGGCCAGCGCAAGCTGGGGGGCGATGTGCGGCCAATCGTCGTGAATATCTGCAATTTTGCCAAGGGCGACCCGGCGCTTTTGTCTTATGACGATGCGCGCACGCTGTTTCACGAATTCGGCCACGCGCTGCACCAGATGCTGTCGGATGTAACGCATGGCTTCATCGCCGGGACATCTGTGGCGCGCGACTTCGTGGAATTGCCAAGCCAGCTTTACGAGCATTGGCTGGAAGTGCCCGAAGTCCTGAACCAGCATGCCCGCCATGTCGAAACGGGCGCAGCGATGCCTGCTGACTTGCTGGAGCGTTTGCTTGGCGCGCAGAATTTCGATCAGGGTTTTGCAACTGTCGAATATGTGGCCTCTGCGCTGGTGGATCTGGAATTTCACGATGGTCCGCCGCCTGCCGATCCAATGCAAAAACAGGCCGAGGTTCTGGACGCGCTGGGCATGCCGCGCGCGATACGGATGCGCCATGCCACGCCGCACTTCGCGCATGTCTTTTCAGGCGATGGGTATTCCAGTGGCTATTACAGCTACATGTGGTCGGAAGTGATGGATGCCGATGCGTTCGAGGCGTTTCGCGAAACCGGCGATGCGTTTGACCGGCAGACTGCTTCAAGACTGGAGCGCTTCATCCTGTCAGCCGGGGGAAGCGATGAGGCGGAGACGCTCTACACCGCATTCCGCGGTCGGATGCCGGGGGTCGAGGCGCTGCTCAAAGGTCGGGGTCTCGCTGCATGAAAAAGGGCCGGAGGCGCAAACCTCCGGCCCCTACAAGCTTGTAACTTAGATCAGAGCGCGTAGCGCAGGACCGCTGCAAGCTCTGCCTCTTGCGGAATATCCGCGCGCCGGACAGCGATGACCTTGCCGCCATTGGCGATGACGCGTCCGGCGATTTCGTCGATCACGCCATAGCTTACCGCACTGTCATTCTCGTCGAAGGTGATTTCGCCGGTGGTTTCATCCACAAGACCGGGAACCACGCTATCCATATCGACCAGCAGTGTATCGACCGCCCCAAAAGTCGCGGCCCGCGCTGCGCGCGCCACCTGCGTTGTTGCGCGTCCTTCATTCTCGCGCGCTGCATAAAGCTCACCAAAGGCCGCAACTGAAGCTGCATTGATCTCATCAAGGATCGCGCGTGCTTGGCTGCCCAATTCATGCGCCGGAATACGCACAGGGCTTGTAGTGATCGCGCTGTCGGCCAGATGCGGGTAGCTGTTGATCGAACGATACATCGACAGAAGCGGGTCGGTTGCTGCAAGAATCAGCGGTTCATGGCGGCCCGACAGAAGCCCGCGAAGCGCTGCGTCGATGGCGCGGCAATACTGGCGCAGGTGGTGTTTCTGCCCTTCGCCGCTGCCCAGACGGCCCGAATAGCTGCGAGAATTGACATTCGCCGTCCCTGCGATGGACGCGGCATCCTTGGGCAGGCCCTGCACACGCAGTTCCTGTGCGGGCTGATCACCCAGAACCTCGATCACGCGCAACTCGTTCTCTGCCAATGCCAGAACGAATGCGTGCTGCGGCATCGAGACCGCGCGCAGCAATGGCTTGACATGGAAACGGTCGGAAACCTGCACGGTCTCGGTCAGATGGTTGGGCAGGCGGTAGCTGCGCAGGCTGTCGGGGGTTACGAAGATCGCCAGCGCATTGGCCTGCACGCGCCAGAACTCATCATCATCCATCAGGTCATGCAGCTGTTCTTCGATGGGCCAGATGGTCCGCTTGGCGACGCCAACTTCCTCCAGTTGCGCCACAGCCTGACCAGCAAGCTGCTTCAGCCGTGTCCGGGCCGCGTCGATGTGCTGCGTCTCGGGGGTTGTCGTCAAATAAATGCTGACCAGAGCCTCACCGCGTGTGGCAATGATCTGGCTGATCTCGGATTGCGTGGGAATATCCACATATAGCATGATTACAGTACTCCTGTTCAGTGACCTTCGCGGAATGCCACGTTCGGCCGCATATGGCAACTGATCGAGGAACAGGCCCGATACGAAGAAAAATCGAGGTCGCCACTTTTTCACAGCTCTGTGACGGTTGCAGCGCCCGAAGCCCCTTCCTATATAGCGCCCAAGACGCCCCGAGACGGGGCTTTCACACAGTTCAGATGGGCCGGGGCCTGATGGGACCAGCCCGCTGCCACATCGCTTGAAGAAGAGGATGCAAGACCATGGGTAAAGTCATCGGTATCGACCTTGGCACGACCAACTCCTGCGTGGCCATCATGGATGGCAGCCAGCCGCGTGTGATCGAGAATTCCGAAGGAGCACGCACCACACCGTCCATCGTGGCCTTCACCGAGAATGAGCGCCTTGTCGGCCAGCCCGCGAAGCGTCAGGCCGTCACCAACCCGACCAACACGGTCTTTGCGGTCAAACGCCTGATCGGGCGCCGTCTGACCGATGCCGAGGTGGAGAAAGACAAGAATCTTGTCCCCTATTCGATCATCGACGGGGGCAATGGCGATGCCTGGGTCGAAGCGCGTGGTGAAAAATACAGCCCTAGCCAGATTTCAGCCTTCATACTGCAGAAGATGAAGGAAACCGCCGAGAGCTACCTCGGCGAGAAGGTCACGCAGGCAGTGATCACAGTGCCCGCTTACTTCAACGACGCCCAGCGTCAGGCCACCAAGGACGCAGGCAAGATCGCCGGTCTGGAAGTGCTGCGCATCATCAACGAACCGACTGCGGCGGCGCTGGCCTATGGTCTGGACAAGAAGGAAACGCGCACCATCGCGGTCTATGACCTTGGCGGCGGCACCTTCGACATTACCATTCTGGAAATCGACGATGGCCTGTTCGAAGTGAAATCGACCAACGGGGACACGTTCCTTGGTGGTGAAGATTTCGACATGCGTATCGTCAATTACCTCGCCGACGAGTTCAAGAAAGAGAATGGTGTCGATCTGACGCTGGACAAGATGGCGCTCCAGCGTCTGAAGGAAGCGGCTGAAAAGGCCAAGATCGAACTGTCTTCCTCGTCACAGACCGAGATCAACCAGCCCTTTATTTCGATGGACAGAAACACCGGCCAGCCGCTGCATATGGTCATGAAATTGACCCGCGCCAAGCTGGAATCGCTGGTTGGCGATCTGATCAAGAACTCGCTGAAGCCCTGCGCTGCCGCGCTGAAGGATGCCGGTCTGTCCAAAGGCGACATTGACGAGGTTATCCTAGTCGGCGGTATGACCCGCATGCCCAAGGTGATCGAGGAAGTGACCAGCTTCTTCGGCAAGGAACCGCATAAGGGTGTGAACCCTGACGAGGTCGTGGCCATGGGCGCTGCCATTCAGGCGGGCGTTCTTCAAGGCGATGTCAAGGATGTGGTGCTGCTGGATGTCACGCCGCTGTCCTTGGGGATCGAGACACTGGGCGGCGTCTTTACCCGCCTGATCGATCGCAACACCACGATTCCAACCAAGAAATCGCAAGTGTTTTCAACCGCCGAGGACAACCAGAACGCCGTGACGATCCGGGTCTTCCAGGGCGAGCGTGAAATGGCGGCCGATAACAAGCTGCTGGGTCAGTTCAACCTTGAAGACATCCCGCCTGCACCGCGTGGCATGCCGCAGATCGAAGTCACCTTCGACATTGATGCGAACGGCATCGTGAATGTGTCGGCCAAGGACAAGGGCACTGGCAAGGAGCAGAAGATCACCATTCAAGCCTCTGGCGGTCTGTCTGACGAGGATATCGAAAAGATGGTGCGCGATGCCGAGGCCAATGCCGAAGCCGACAAGAAACGCCGCGAACTGGTCGAGGCCAAGAATCAGGCCGAAAGCCTGATCCATTCGACCGAGAAGGCCGTCGAGGAGCATAAGGACAAGGTTGACCCGACCACGGTCGAGGCGATTGAGCTTGCCATTGCAGCATTGAAAGACACGCTTGAAGGCGAGGATGCAGGCAAGATCAAGTCCGGCATCCAGAATGTCACCGATGCGTCAATGAAGCTCGGCGAGGCGATCTACAAGGCGCAGGCTGAAGCCGCTTCCGACGATGCGGGCGAAGAGGGTCCGCGCAGCGTGGATGACGACATCGTGGACGCCGATTTCGAAGATCTCGGCGAAGACAAGCGCAAGTAAGCCTTCTGGTGATGAAACGCCCACCCGGTCTGATCAGTTCGGACCGGGTGGCGTCTTGGGAGTGAAAACGCCATGGCTAAACGCGATTTCTACGATGTGCTCGGGGTTGACCGCAACGCTTCTGCCGAGGAGCTGAAGAAAGCCTATCGCAAGAAGGCCAAGGAGTTGCACCCTGATCGCAACGCCGAAAACCCTGACGCGGAAGCCCAGTTCAAGGAAGTGAACGAAGCTTACGACGCTCTGAAAGACCCCGACAAGAAAGCGGCTTACGACCGCTATGGCCATGCGGCATTTGATGGTGGCATGGGTGCAGGGCGTGGCGGCAGGCCAGGCGGCTTTGGCGGCAATCCCGATTTTGCGAGCGCGTTTTCGGACGTGTTTGAAGACCTTTTTGGTGATTTCGTGGGCGGCGGACGCGGCAATGCCCGGTCGCGCGCGACGCGGGGTTCTGATCTGCGCTACAATATGCGGATTTCGTTGGAAGAGGCTTATTCCGGCACAAGGAAGACCATTCGCGTGCCGCGACTGTCCGAATGTGGATCCTGTAGCGGCACCGGTGCCGAGGGGGGCGCTGAACCTGTCACATGTCCAACCTGTTCCGGCATGGGCAAGGTGCGCGCGCAGCAAGGTTTTTTCACGGTGGAGCGGACCTGTCCGACCTGCGGCGGTTCTGGGCAGATCGTCAAGAACCCTTGCAAAGTCTGCACCGGTTCGGGGCGCGTCGAGAAAGAAGCCAGTCTATCTGTGAACATTCCTGCCGGAGTTGAGACCGGAACGCGCATCCGGCTTTCGGGCGAGGGCGAGGCCGGTCTGCGGGGCGGGCCTTCGGGTGATCTGTATATTTTTGTAAATGTGGCCGATCATCAGATCTTCAAGCGGGATGATCTGACGCTGTACTGCCGCGTTCCCGTCAGCATGGCCAGGGCCGCGCTGGGTGGCGAGGTAGAGGTTCCGACAATTGACGGTGGTCGGTCGCGCGTGAAAGTGCCTGCAGGCAGCCAGTCCGGTCGCCAGATGCGCCTGCGCGGCAAGGGCATGCCCGCGCTGCGTGGGGGTGGACATGGCGATATGCTCATCGAGCTTGCCGTGGAAACGCCGGTAAATCTGACCCCGCGTCAGAAAGAGCTGCTGCAGGAGTTTGAAAAGCTCAGCGCAGAGAACAATCCGGAAAGCTCGGGTTTCTTTGACAAGGTCAAAGGGTTCTGGGACGGTATGAAAGGCTGATCAGACCCCGCAAGCGCGGGCGACGCGGTTCTCTATTGCGCTGCGTTCGCGCATCAGTCGGTTGACTTGTGTGGAGGCGTGATTGCGCAGGCCACTTTCAATCGGTGAACAAGCAACCTGATTGCCGCGTGTCGTGACGCAGTGATAGGTCTGATAGCCTCTGGTCGCAAGATTTGCCGTAAATCCCATACTGCCACTGGAGCGCGCGGCCTCGATCCGCGAGTCGTGCACTCTCAGCGCGTGGCTCGCTGCTTCGCAAGTGGTGTCTGATCTGCTCGGGAAGAATTGAGAGCACCCGGAAATCGCCAAAGTGCCAGCCAGCAATAGAAATGCGCGCATGTTCTACTTCCCTCAACATCAGTGCCCAGCCAGAAAGCTGACACAGCCAAGTTTCATATAGACTCGGCGCGTTACGCGAACGCGCCGAGGGAAGAGCTTTAAACCTCTGTCCTGTCAATCCTCTGCGACCAAAAGTTACCCGCTCATGGACGCGCGATCTTTTCAGAGGTCAGTTGACCGAAGCCTTAGTGGCCTTTGCGGCAAGGCGCAGGACGCATCACATAGTGACCCGGACGTACGAGATGCTTCTTCTCTTCGTAGATTGCCGGGTAGTGCATGCGGTAAACTTGCTCTACGCCTTTGCCATTGCGATATTCCAAAGTGGTTTTCGCGGCTTTGACCAGATGCTTGGTCGTTTTGTATTCAGGGGCCACATAGACCTTGTCGAAACATTCGACAACGTGACCCTTCCATGCAGCCGCCGGTGTCGCGAAAAACGGAGCCATTGCCAGGGCAAGAGCCGGGAGTGCGATTTTCTTCATTGTAGTCCTCCAAGTGATAAGATTTGATTTTATGATTTTCTTACTGCTCAAAATGCCCCGTCAAGTGCGCGGAATCCTGCTAGTTCACAGTGAAATGCCACACTTGTGATGATGCTAGCACCAGAGTCAGGGTCTGGCAATATTCCTGAGTAGAAAAAAACCGTAGTTAAGGCATTGTTATGATTCCCTGAGTCAAGCTGTCGGCATGAGAACCGAACATGCCAGTTTCACAGATCAAGGATTGCCGTTGTTTTCTGCGGTACCAGCCGTGTCATCCGGCCGGTCGGGGCGATCGAAACCTCTTGCAGCGCAACGCGTCGCCGCACTGCAAAAACACATGGGCCATGGAAGCGCGCAATCGATTTCGGACTGTGACCTGCTGGAGTTGATTCTGTCTTCTGCGGTTTCCGATATGCATATCGCACCGCTGGCGCAGCAGTTGCTTGATACGTTCGGGGATCTGAACAGGGTTGTCGCGGCCTCTCCTGCGCGCTTGCGGGCCATTAGTGGAATGTCGAATGAAGCTGTGGCAGCACTGAAACTTCTGGAGCTATGTGCACAGCGGATGGCGCGAGCCAAGGTCCTCAATCGACCTGTGATCTCAAGCTGGCACGCGTTGCTGGATTACTGCCACACGTCACTTGCGCATCGTGAAACCGAACAATTCCGGGTGCTGTTTCTGGATCGCAAGAACGTCCTGATCGCAGATGAGGTGCTAGGTGAGGGGACAGTCGATCATGTGCCAGTCTACCCGCGCGAGATAGTGCGCCGTGCGCTGGAATGGAATGCGTCGGCTCTGATTCTTGTCCATAATCATCCTTCCGGCGACCCGACCCCGTCAGACGCTGATATTGCCATGACGCAGATGGTCCGGTTGGCCGCAGAATCCTTGTCGATCACAGTGCATGATCATCTGATCATCGGGCAATCGCGCGAAACCAGCTTCCGCAGCGAGGGGCTGCTATGACAAATCAAAGCGCATCCACTCAATTCAACTTGGACCGCGCGCGCCCCGAGCATTTGGCGCATGAGGTCAGTCAATCACCCCGGACAACAAAGAACCCTCTGCCGGAGCGACCCGCGCATGTTGCGCCATCGGCAGCGCCAGTGGCATCACCAGCGTTCCACCGTCACTGGGGCAGTCCGGGGTAGAAAAGCTGACATCGTTGACTTCAGTCGCTGCACCGCCACCGGATTGCAACACGAAAGCCGACATCTCGCTTCCGCAATCCTGTCCGCTGAAGTCCAACGCCAGTTCAACACGGCTGTTGCCGGCGAGATGTGCCGGGATGGAATAGACTTGCGCCAGCATCGGCTCCGGGCCGCGCTGCTCACCCAGTGAGATCAGGAAAGCCTCGTCCAGTTCGGCATCAAAGGGCTTGAGTGCATGGACATGCCCCGAATCTCCAAAACGCGCGCCCATGTGATAGGCGTGCAGTGCAAAGCCTGCATCCCCCATCCATTGCAGCGCTACCCGGATATGGGCATCGAAATCTGTCACCTGCGCTGCGGTCTGCAGGAAAATGTCATCACCCAGAAAGAGGTCAATCCTGCCATCCACGGTGAATGCCGGAACATAGGTCGAGAAACTGCCATTGTCAGAGGTATATGCGCTGAACGCCAGATCAGCGTGACTGATCACCAGTCGCTCTTGCGGGTGACATGGTGCAGTCAGCGACACTTCGATCAGCGCATCAATCGCAGGATGCGCCGTCAGCAAAGGCGTGCAGTCTGGACCGGTTGGCGCAGGGGCATCATCTGCCTGCGCAAGTTGCTGTGCGAAATCGATCACGGCCTCGGTCGATGCAAGACTGGTATCATCGGTCAGCGCGGTGAAACTGGCCTCGTTCACCTCGATTCTGTGCTCTTCCGAAGGCGGGGTTTGAGTGGTGCTGCCCAGGAACCCGGCGCTTTTCACTTGCGCAACCGATCCTGACAAACTGTTCTGAGCGACAGAAGCGGTCGTGTCCGGATTGCCCATCAGAATATGAGTGCCATAGACCGATGCAGCAATCCCTGCCACGGCGATTGCAACTCCACGAATGATCGTCTGCTTTTCCATTATTCGCACCCAACTTCGAACGGTTGAGTGCAAGTTGCAGGTCAATTCGGGCGGTTTTGGGGCCGAACAATGTCACACAGCCAGAATGTGAAACAAAATCGACCCCCAGAGGCGATTAAAGTACGCTCCCGTGACAATGCTTGAACTTCTTGCCTGATCCGCAGGGGCAGGGATCGTTGCGACCAGGATTGCCCCAGGTGCCTGGATCGGTTTCATCGAAACCCTCAATCAACGGCTCTGGCGCTTCGCCCTGATTCGCCTCTGCCACTGCCAGACTTTGCTGCTGCAGCGCGATCTGGCGCATCATCTCGCGCTGTTCCTCTTCGCTCAGCGGGCGGATGCGCGACAGGTAGCGCGACACATCCTCGCGCAGCGAGTTCAGCATTTTCTCGAACAGAATAAACCCTTCGGATTTGTATTCGTTCAGCGGATCTTTCTGCGCATAGCCGCGGAAACGGACAGCGGATCGCAGATGATCCAGCGTCAGAAGATGTTCGCGCCATTTGCGGTCAATGGTTTCAAGCAGGACCTGCTTTTCCAGATTGCGCAGCGTCGCTTCCCCGAACTGCGTCTGCTTTTCGGCCATCAGCGCGTCGGATGCTTCGATCAGACGTTCGCGCACCACTTCCTGGTCAACGCCATCTTCCTCGCCCCAGGCTTCGGCAGGAATGTCGAAACCGAGTTTCTCGCGCACCTGTTCGCGCAAGCCGGCCATGTCCCATTGTTCCGAATAGGATTTCGGCGGCATATGCAGGTCGATCAGATCGTCCGCCACCTGATGGCGCATGTCGTCGATGATCTCGGACAGGTCATCCGATTCCATGATTTCCAACCGCTGGTCAAAGATCACCCGGCGCTGGTCATTCATCACGTTATCGTATTTCAACAACTCCTTGCGGATATCGAAGTTGCGCGCCTCGACCTTGGCCTGTGCTTTCTCCAGCGATTTGTTCACCCAGGGGTGCACGATCGCCTCGCCTTCCTTCATGCCCAGCGTGGACAGCACCTTTTCCAGCCGCTCTGATCCGAAAATCCGCATCAGATCGTCTTCGAGGCTGAGGAAGAACACCGAGCGCCCCGGATCTCCCTGACGACCAGAGCGCCCACGCAACTGGTTATCGATCCGGCGGCTTTCATGACGTTCCGTGGCCAGAACGAAAAGCCCGCCCGCTGCCAGCACCTTGGCCTTCTCGTCGGCGACTTCGGCCTCGATGCGTGCGCGGGTCGCTTCCGGATCGGCTTCGGGGTCGGAGGCCAGTGCCTGCAGCACGCGCATTTCCACATTGCCACCAAGTTGGATGTCGGTGCCGCGTCCGGCCATGTTTGTGGCAATCGTCACCGCACCAAAGCGTCCGGCATCCGCCACGATCTGCGCTTCCTGTTCATGCTGCCGGGCGTTCAGCACGTTATGCTGTATGCCCGCATTCTTCAGCAAAAGCGCCAATTCCTCGGATTTCTCGATCGAGGTTGTCCCGACCAGGATCGGCTGGCCCTTGGCATGCGCCTCGCGGATTTCCTGCAGCACGCCATCAAGCTTTTCCTTGGACGTGCGATAGACCTGATCATGCTCGTCAAGCCGGGCAATCGGCAGATTGGTCGGGATCTCGACCACGCCGATATTGTAGATTTCACGGAATTCTGCGGCTTCGGTCGCTGCGGTCCCGGTCATACCCGCAAGTTTCTTGTAGCGACGGAAGTAGTTCTGGAACGTCACCGAAGCATAAGTCACGTTTTCCGGCTTGATCGCGACATTCTCTTTTGCCTCGATGGCCTGATGCAGCCCTTCGTTCAGACGGCGACCAACCATCATCCGGCCGGTGAATTCGTCGATCAGGATCACTTCGCCATCGCGAACAATGTAATTCTGGTCCTTCAGGAACAGCTTATGCGCCCGCAGACCCTGATTGACATGGTGGACCAGCGAGGTGGATTCCGGATCATACAGCGCGCGTCCATCGGGCAGCAGACCGGCCTCGCGCAACTTCTCCTCGATGAACTCGTTGCCGTCATCGGTCAGGGTGGCATTGCGGATTTTTTCGTCGATTACATAGTGTTCAGGCTGCAGCGACGGGATCAGGGCATCGACCTTCACATACAGATCCGAACGGTCCTCGGACGGGCCGGAAATGATCAGCGGCGTGCGCGCCTCGTCGATCAGGATCGAGTCGACCTCGTCCACGATGGCGAAGAAATGGCCTCGCTGGTTCATATCCTCGATGCGCATGCACATATTGTCGCGCAGATAGTCAAAACCCAGCTCGTTGTTGGTGGCATAGGTGACATCGGCAGCATAGGCTACCCGCTTTTCGGCCACGGGTTGCTGCGAATAGACCACGCCTGTGCGCATGCCCAGCTTTGCAAAAACCTTGCTCATCCACTCGGCATCGCGCTGGGCCAGGTAATCATTGACCGTCACGATATGCACACCAAGGCCGGTCAGGGCATTCAGATAGGCGGGGAAGGTGGCGACCAGCGTCTTGCCCTCGCCCGTCTTCATTTCTGCAATATTGCCCTGATGCAGAAAAATCCCGCCGATCAACTGCACATCGAATGCGCGCAGGCCAAGCGCGCGCCGCGCCCCCTCTCGGCAGTTTGCAAATGCTTCCGGCAGCACTGCGTCCAGGCTTTCGCCATTTGCGACCCGCGCTTTCAGTTCTTCGGTCTTTGCAATCAGCCCCGCGTCGGACAGCGCCTGGAACTCGGGTTCCAGTGAATTTATCGTCGCGACCAACGGGCGAACTGTCTTTACCTTGCGATCATTCGCAGTTCCGAAAACCTTCTTCGTGATCGCGCCAAGACCCAGCATGCGTATTTCGCCCTTTATACCGTTGTGCGGTCAGATGCCCTGCCGCTAACCAAATCGTCATGGTCCCTGGGAGATGCCGGGCTTGTCGGCGCGCACTGGCTTCCATAGAAGGGCAGGTGAACCGCACGACCCCAAGCAGGCCAGACCTGCCAGCGATGTAATGGGCGGCCCCAAAAGTGTCAACGTTGCGCGCCCGTCGCGCCCAGTCAGGAGTAGGAATAATGCTCAGTTTTTCGCGAGTTTCGATGGCCTTTGCGGCTGCCCTCGCTGTTTCGACCCCGGTTCTTGCACAAGATGACCTGTCGCGCGACACGGTGTTGGCACGAGTGAACGACACCGAAATCACGCTCGGGCATCTGCTGACGGCGCGAGATGCGTTGCCCGACCAGTTCCGGGCCATGCCCGCAGACGCATTGTTCACCCCCCTGATGGAGCAGTTGATCGAACAGACTGCGATCATGCAGGAAGCCCAAGGCACCCTGACGGCCCGCGAGCAGATTGCACTGGAAAACGAGCAGCGTGCCTTCATCGCCAATGCCGCGCTGACGCGTGCCGCCGAAGCCGCGCTGACCGAAGAGAACATCTCCGAGGCCTACACGGCGTTTGTGACCGAATTTGATGGCCGCGAACCAACACCTGAATTCAATGCCTCGCATATCATCGTCGAAACCGAGGAACTGGCGCTGGAGTTGAAGGCCATGCTCGATGATGGCGCTGATTTCGCGGAACTCGCGCGCGAACACTCGATGGATGGTGCCGCTGCGGGGGGCGGTTCTCTGGGCTGGTTTGGCCTTGGTGCGATGATCCCGGAATTCGAGGAAGCCGTGCAGGCGCTCGAGGTCGGGGATTACATGGGGCCACTGGAAACCCGTTTCGGCTGGCATCTGGTGCTTCTGAACGACTCGCGCATGTCCTCTGCCCCGCCGCTGGAAGAGGTGCGCGAGGCGCTGGAGCAGAATATCCAGCGCGAGGCCGCTCAGGCCGAACTGACACGCGCGACAGATGCGGCGACCATCGAACGCGCCTATGAGGATCTGGACACGTCGATCCTGATGCGGAGCGATCTTCTGGACGACTGATCTGTGCCAGTGTAGGACAGGGCCAGTCCGATCACGGGCTGGCAGTCTGACATGGAGCGTCCGATGGGCAAGAAAAAGCTCAAGAAGAAGATCAAGGCTCTGAAGGCGCAACTCTCTGCGCATGGCGACAATGACAGCAAGGGTGCGGCTTTGGTCTCGCCCTTGGCTCCGGCAACTTTTCCAGAGCTTCCCGTGATCAAGGGCGCAAGCTTCTCCACGGCAAAGGCAGGTGTGCGCTACGAGGGGCGCACAGATGTCATGTTGGCGCATCTGGCACCCGGATCGGTGGTTGCCGGGACTTTCACGCGCTCGGCCACGCGCTCGGCTTCGGTGCTGGATGCACAGGCGAAAATCGGTCACGACAGCTCAGAGGGCGCGGCTATTCTGGTCAATTCCGGCAATGCCAATGCCTTTACCGGGGCCAGCGGCGTTGCCAGTGTCAACGCGATTTGCGCGGGCGTCGCTGAAAAGCTGAACCTGACGCAGAGCCGTGTTTTCACCGCCTCAACCGGTGTGATTGGCCAGCCACTGCCGCATGACAAGATCACCGATGCACTGGATAAGCTTGTAGCTGGCCTGTCAGATCAGGCATTGCCCGATGCCGCCCGTGCCATCATGACCACCGATACATTCCCCAAAGGTGCCGCTGCAGCGGTCGAGATCGGGGGCGCGCCGGTCCAGATTGCGGGGATTGCGAAGGGCTCTGGCATGATCGCGCCGGATATGGCGACAATGCTGGTCTATATTTTCACCGACGCAAGGATTTCGCGGCCTGTGCTGCAATCCATGATCACACGCGAGACGGATCGCAGTTTCAATTGCATCACGGTTGATAGTGACACCTCAACCTCTGATATGCTGCTGATCGCGGCGACCGGGCAAAGCAATGCCCCAGAGATCACCGATGCGACCAGCGCCGATGGTCAGGCTTTTGCAAGGGCCCTTGGGGGCGTGATGCTTGATCTGGCGCATCAGGTGGTGCGGGACGGCGAAGGGGCCACGAAGTTCATCGAAGTTGTCGTGACCGGTGCCCGGTCGGACGCTGACGCGCGCAAGGTGGCCTTTGCGATCGCGGATTCGCCACTGGTGAAAACGGCTGTTGCGGGTGAGGATCCTAACTGGGGCCGGATCGTCATGGCCGTAGGCAAATCCGGGGCCGAGGCAGATCGTGACCGCCTTTCGATCCGTTTCGGGCCGCATCTGGTGGCGGTGAACGGACAGGTCGCCCCCAGCTACGCCGAAGAGATCGGCGCGAACTACATGAAAAACGCGGATCTGGTGATCGGCGTTGACCTGCGCCTTGGCGTGGGCAGTGCGACGGTCTGGACCTGTGACCTGACCCATCGCTATATCGAGATCAACGCGGATTACCGCTCGTGAAGATGGTTCTTGTGGCTGCCGTGGCGTTGGTGGATGCTGATGGCCGCGTGCTTCTGGCACAGCGGCCAGAAGGCAAATCCATGGCGGGTTTGTGGGAATTCCCCGGTGGCAAGATCGAACCGGGCGAAACGCCCGAAGCCGCGCTGATTCGCGAATTGCAGGAAGAACTGGGAATCGACACATGGGCCAGTTGTCTGGCCCCTCTGAGCTTCGCAAGCCACGCCTATGACGGGTTTCACTTGCTGATGCCGCTATTTGTCTGTCGCAAATGGCAGGGACAGCCACAAAGTCGCGAGGGCCAGGCCTTGAAATGGGTGCGGCCAGAGGATTTGCGGACCTATCCGATGCCGCCTGCGGATTTGCCACTGATTCCCGTTTTGCGCGACTGGCTGTAGAACCGGCGCTAAGTTTTCGCTCGTTTGGAAACAAAAACGGCTTCGCGTATAGATTGTTTTCTTTGGTTGCTGTGCGCTTCAGAATCTTGTCGAAAAAATGGTTAAAATCGTGCTCAAAGCGTTGGCTTTGATTGAGAATTCTCCGTGAATAAACCATAATCAACGTAACGCAAAGTTAAGGACTGCAAGTTAGTCTGACCACAATTCGGACAGGGAAGCATAAGCAACCTGGAAGTCCGATCTCCAAGCGCGGCACTTGAACAACGTCGCGTGGTTTCTGCTCAGAACGCCCTGACCTTCCAAGGGGTCAGGGCGCTTCACGTTTCAGGGCACCATGCAGCACAGCGAATCCGGTCAGCAAGCGTCACTCAATCTCACGGGCTTCGTCGACAAGCATGATCGGGATTCCATTTCGGATCGGAAAAGCCAGATGCGCTGCTTTCGATAACAGTTCCTGACGGATTGAGTCGTAACTCAATCGACCATTGGTGACGGGACAGACCAGCGCTTCCAGCATTTGCCGGTTGATCAGGCGCTGAGGCGTCTCGGGATCGGTCATTGCAATACCTCGTCTGAACCGCCCCCGCGCAGCGAGAACTCCATCAGCATCACAAGCGTTTCGCGCCGGGTTTGCAAGGATGGTGCTTCAAGAAGCGCCTGCTTGTCGTCCGGTTCGAACGGGCAGAGCATGGACAGCGAATTGATCAGCAATTCATCCTCGGCATCGGTCAGGCTGTCCCAGTCGGTCGAGAGTTTGTGCTTGCCGAAAAAGCGCTTGAGCAAGGCAAAGAAAGCCGTGCGTTTCAGGCCGGGATCGGTTTCTTCCTGCCCTTGATCCTGTGTGAAACTCGTCCAGTCCACCGCGCAGCGCCGATACGGCGTAAAGCCGGTCACGTCTTCACGGACCCGAAACCGGGATTTCCCGGTCAGCGTGATCAGGTAGCGCCCGTCCTCGGTCTCGGAAAAGGCGGTCAGGCGACCAGCGCACCCGATGGAATGCAGCGGGCGCGGGTCCGTGCCGGGCACGTCTCGTGGCTGTACCATGCCAATCAGGCGATGGGGTGTCTTCATGCAATCCTCGATCATCGCCAGATAGCGCGGCTCGAAGATATGCAGCGGTAGCCGGGCGCGCGGCAGCAGCAACGCGCCCGGAAGCGGGAAAATCGGAATGGTCTCTGGGCAATCCTGAGGGCGCGTCATGAGGGTAAGGTAATGCGCGTGCGGGATCAGGCAAATATCATCGAACTCAGACGGCGACGGCCTTTTGCAACCAGCGGGTCGGTAGGTTTGAGCGCGCCGAAAATGGTGAAAAGCTGGGCCTTCGCGGCGCCGTCGTTCCAGTCGCGATCGCGGCGGAACAGTTCCAGCAATTCCTCGATCGCCGCTTCAACCTGTCCGTTCGCATATAGCGCCTGCGCCAGATCAAACCGGACCTGATGATTGTCCGGTTCTGCATCAAGTGTCGCGCGCAAGTCATCCACCGGGCCTGCGGATTGGGCCTGTTGCGCGAGCGCGAACATGGCGCGCGCGGCGTCAAGCTCTGGGGCATTTGCGATGGCTTGCGGCGCGTTGTTCAGCAGCGCTTCGGCCTGATCCAGACTGCCCGCGGCAATCTGTGCGCGGACCAGCCCGGCAAAGGCGCGCGCGTTTGCCTCGTCTTCGGCCAGCACGGCTGCGAAAATCTGTGCGGCATCTGTTACCGCACCATCGTCGAGCATGGTATCGGCTTCATCAAGCGCATCTGACAACCCACCGTCCCCGGCAAGTGCTGCAAGCTTCGCCACAAACTGCTTCAGGGCCGACGGCGGCTGCGCCCCCTGAAATCCATCGACAGGCTGGCCCTGGAAAAAGGCATAGACCGTCGGGATCGACTGCACACGCAACTGGCCTGCGACGCCGGGATGTTCATCGATATTGATCTTGACCATGCGCACCTTGCCTTGTGCCGCGCGCACTTCGGCTTCCAGTGCCGGGCCAAGCGTCTTGCAGGGTCCGCACCAGGGCGCCCAGAAATCGACGATCACCGGCACTTGCTGACTGACCTCGATCACCTGCGTCATGAATCCCTGATCAGTGCCGTCGATGATCAGATTGGCCTCGGTGGTCTTGTCGCCAAATTCCAGCATGTTGCCCTCGTGCTTATATGTCGGATGCGTAGGATATATGGGCTGTCTGCGCCCACAGGAAAAGGGGAGTCAGAGGTCGAAACTGGCAAAGACCGGCGCGTGATCAGAAGGCTGGTCCCAACCGCGCGCATCCCGCAAGATGCGAGAGCCATGACCGGCAGCGGCAATGTCCTGACTGGCCCAGATATGATCCAGCCTGCGGCCCTTGTCAGCGGCATCCCAGTCGCGCGCGCGATAGGACCACCAGGAATAAAGCAGCCCCTCGGGAATATCCTGCCGTGTGATATCTATCCATCTGCCCGCTTCTTGCGTGGCGCTCAGATGCTCGACCTCGATAGGCGTATGCGAGACGATCTTCAGAAGTTGCTTGTGCGACCAGACATCATCTTCGCGCGGTGCGATATTCAGATCGCCCACAAGGATCGACTTTTCGGGCGCGGTATCGCGGAAATGGTCGCGCATCTCGGTCAGCGTGTCCAGCTTGTGGCCGAATTTATCGTTCAGATCGCGGTCGGGAATATCACCCCCCGCAGGCACATAGCAGTTGTGGATTGTAACCCCGTTTTCCAACCGTCCGGCAACGTGGCGCGCATCGCCCTTGCCGCACCAGTCGATATGACCCGCATCTTCCAGCGGCAGGCGCGACAGGATCGCCACGCCGTTATAGCCCTTCTGCCCGCGTGCGACCCAATGTAGATAGCCTGCATTCGCGAACAGATCGAAGGGAATTTTTTCGACCGGGCTTTTGCATTCCTGCAGGCACAGCACATCAGGCGCTTCCTCGCGCAAGAGCTTCAGGACCAGCCCAGCCCGCAGGCGGACTGAATTGATATTCCATGTGGCAAGCGTGAAGGCCATTTATCTGTCTCCCGTCGAAAGCGGATCTTAGTCGCATGACAGGGCCAAGGCAGCAAGGGCAATGCAGGTAGAAAAAAGTCCGGGCAAGAATGCCCGGACAGTCCAACAGGGAGGAGGGTGCGCCATTACCCCGGCGCAAAGGGAAGGTCACATTGAAGAACAATCGCCTTATGAGTGTATCATTACCTACGAAATTGGCAACAATAAGGCGTGGTGGAGGTCATTACGAGGCCAGACGATAGCCTCCCGACTCGGTCACAAGAAGCGAAACATTCGTCGGATCGGGTTCGATCTTCTGACGCAGGCGATAGATATGTGTCTCCAGCGTATGGGTGGTGACGCCGGCATTATAGCCCCAGACCTCGTGCAGCAGTACATCGCGCGGCACGACGCCTTCAGGTGCGCGATACAGGAATTTCAATATGTTGGTTTCCTTTTCCGTCAGACGAATCTTGCGGTCATTCTCGTCGACCAGCATCTTCTGCGCGGGCTTGAACAGATAGGGCCCAAGCTGAAAGACGGCGTTCTCCGACTGTTCATGCTGGCGCAGTTGCGCGCGCAGGCGGGCCAGAAGGACCGGCAGCTTGAAGGGTTTGGTGATGTAGTCATTCGCCCCGGAATCAAGACCAAGGATCGTGTCGGCGTCAGAATCATGTCCCGTCAGCATGATGACCGGCGACTTGAAGCCGGCCTTGCGCATCCGCTTGCACAATTCGCGCCCATCGGTGTCTGGCAGACCTACATCGAGAATGGCCATGTCGAACTGGCCCGCGCGCACCTGCTCCATGGCCTCGGCCCCGTTTGCGGCCTCGAACACGTCAAACTCATCGGTCAGCACCAGTTGTTCGGACAAGGCCTCGCGCAGATCGTCGTCGTCATCCACCAGAAGAATCTTGTTCAGCTTCGCCATAGGGTCACCCTTTCGTGTTACTGTTGTGAAGATGCGAACCCGTCTGCCCGGCTGCAAGATTTGCAACAAAACTCTCACGCGGACGTGTCACAGGGCGCTGGATTGTTTCAATTCCTTCAGGACCGGGCTACATCTGACCCCGCCTGACCCGGAGCGTGCACCATGTTATTCGGCCTGACCCCGATCGAAAGGATCAACCGCGCGCGCGCCGATCTGCGGCTGGGTGTGCCTGTGGTTCTGTCTGACGGCCCTGATCGGGCTGTGCTTGTGGCGGCCGAAGTGCTGACCCCGGCGCGGTTGAACGCGTTGCGCAGCCTGGCGTCCGGCCTGGTTCTCGCGATCACGCAGCACCGCGCTCAAACGTTGAAAGCACCCGCCTATGATGGCGATCTGGCACGGATCATGGTCCCCGATGACGCGGATCGCAGATGGCTGCGCGCTGTTGCTGATCCTGCAGATGATCTCCGGGTGCCGATGAAAGGGCCGCTGAAAAGCTTGCGAGATGGCGGCGCAGGTTTTGCACGGGTCGGGCTGGCCTTGGTGAAATCGGCGCAGCTCCTGCCTGCAGCGCTGATACTGCCGGTGCCAACGGGCACCAGCTTGACGGATCTGACCGAAGTTCAGGTCGAGGTGCTGGCACGGGAACTGGCACGGGAAAGCGAATTTGCGCCAGTGATTTCCGCCCGTTTGCCCATGGAAGCCGCGAAAGCCGGGCGCGTGCATGTATTCCGTCCCGAAGATGGCGGGGTCGAGCATTATGCCATCGAGATCGGCCAGCCGGACCGTGATGCTCCAGTGCTTGCGCGACTGCATTCGGCCTGTTTCACCGGGGATGTGCTTGGCTCGCTGAAATGCGATTGCGGGCCGCAACTGCGCGCGGCACTGGCGCAGATGGGGCGCGAGGGCAGGGGCGTCTTGCTGTATCTGAATCAGGAAGGGCGAGGGATCGGCCTGGCCAACAAGATGCGCGCCTATTCGCTGCAGGATCAGGGGTTCGACACGGTAGAGGCCAATCATCGCCTTGGATTCGAGGATGACGAGCGCGATTTCCGCGTGGGCGCGGGGTTGCTGCGCAAGATGGGGTTTTCCGAGGTCCGATTGCTGACCAACAATCCGCGCAAGGTCGAGATGCTGAACAGCCAAGGCTTGCGCGTGGTGGAACGTGTGCCGTTGCGTGTGGGCGAGACCGAAGAGAATCGCGCCTATCTGGCGACCAAGGCCCTGAAATCGGGACACTTGCTGTGATCCGGTGGAAGTGTCTGGTCAGCGTGCCTGCCTGCACCCTCATGAGTGGCTCAATAGCGCGGCCAGAGGCTGTGGCGCAGGCGTCTTGCAGGAGAGAGGGATGACACGGTTCGATATGGTTCTGACCCGTCAAGGGCTGCGTTTCATGGGGCGGCTCTGGCCCTGCACCATCGGGCGCGGGGGCGTGCGGGCGGACAAGCGCGAAGGCGACGGGGCGACGCCTGTGGGGGTGCATCGGCTGGTGGGCATGCTGTATCGGCCTGACCGGATGGCGCAGCCCGCGGATTGGGCGCTGCCGATCCGTCCGCGTGATTTGTGGTCGGATGACATGACCCATGAGGACTACAACCTGATGGTGCGCGCACCCTATGGCCACAGTCACGAACGCCTGCGCCGCGCTGATCCACTGTATGATCTTGTCCTCATCACCGACTGGAACTGGCCACGGGCAGAGCGCGGCCGGGGCTCTGCGATCTTCATCCATCAATGGCGCAGACCGGGCTATCCGACCGCAGGGTGTATCGCCTTGAGTCGGACGGATTTGCAGGATCTGGCCCCTTTGATCCGTTATCAGACGCGGTTGATCGTGCCTGACTCTCTGGCGGGGTAAAGGGGGCGCTCGCGCCCCCTCTGCGCGCTTCGCGGCGCATTCACCCCCTGAGGATATTTGGACAAGACTGAATGAAGCAGGCTATCTGCGCGCCCCGAATATCGCAGAACCGACACGGATATGCGTGGCCCCATGCGCGATGGCCGTCTCGAAATCATCCGACATGCCCATCGAAAGCTGAGTCAGGTCATTGCGCTGCGCGATCTGCGCCAGATGCGTGAAATGTGGCCCCGGGTCCTCTTCGACAGGGGGAATACACATCAGCCCGATCACCGGCAGATCAAGCGCGCGGCACTCCGCGATGAACTGGTCTGCGTCAGCGGGTAATATCCCGGCCTTCTGAGGCTCCATCCCGGTATTGACCTGAACGAAAAGCTGCGGACAATCGCCGATCTCTTGTGCCAGACGCGCCAGGGCCTGAGCAAGTTTCGGCCTGTCCAGCGAATGGATCACGTCAACAAGTGCCATCGCCTGCCGCGCCTTGTTGGTCTGAAGCGGGCCCAACAGATGCAATTCCACCTTGCCGAAGCGGTTCTGCCAGTCAGGCCATTTCCCGGCGGCTTCCTGCACGCGGTTTTCGCCAAAGACACGGTGGCCCGCTTCCAGCACCGGCAGGACACGGGCTTCGGGTTGCTCCTTGGAGACAGCGATCAGGTGCACAGAACCGGGGGCGCGTTGTGCCCGCGCTTCGGCCTGCGCGATGCGGGTCTGGATGTCGGTCAGGGACATGCGCTCAGGAACCACCACCAAGAAAAACCTGTGGGCGAGGGGCGATCTTCCTGTCCTGATCAAGCCTGATCTCGGCACCATAGGTCACGCCGCCATCGGTTTCGCCCGTGAACTGGAACTTCAGCCGCGCCCGGCTGGTCATGCGCAACCCGTTTTCGCGCTGCCCGGCCCAGTCGGGCCCTGATTGCCAGACCAGCCCCATACGCGCATCCCCGGAAACGGCAGGGCCGCTGTTCTGGGCATGTGCCGGGATGGCGCAAAGCAGAAGGAACGGGAGCGCGCGGATCATGATGCTACCGCCGGTTCAGGCTGCGCACATCCTGACTGGCCCCGGCAAAAACACCGCCGACGCCATCAAGCGCTGCAGAGGTGGTTTCGCACGCGGCCAACAGGCTGGCAGCAAGGATCAGGACGAGGGGCAGGCGGATCGACATGCGCTGGACCTTGGGACGTTTCTGATCCCTTGTTTTAGGTCACAATGTGCCGCAGGAAAAGACCACAGGGGTCAAAAAGAAAAGAGCGGGCAAAAGCCCGCTCTTTCCGCGCTTGATCCTGAAAAGATCAGAAGCTGAACGACAGACCGAAGTCAGCGATCGTGCGTGCTGCAGTCGGGGTGCCGGTCTTCGGGTTCCATTCGCTGCCAGCACCGACAGGACGGGTGTTGGTGCGAACGATGCCACCGACGATCGATGCGCCACCGCCCAGATCATAGGAAGCGCCAACACCTGCCGACTTTGCGCCGCCCAGATTGCGTGCGTAGAACGCGGTCACAGTCGTTGCGTCGAAGGTACCTGCCAGCGACAGCTGATACTGGTCACGCTTTGCCGAGCCGAAGCCGGAGTTCACGCGGCCGTAGTTGGCTTTTGCGGTGATGCCTTCAAACTCTGCGCTCACGCCAAGCACAACCTGGTTGGCGTTGATGCCGGGCCAACGCAGGCTCTCGTAACCGATGCCAACCGAGTAGCCGTCCATCTTGTAGCCGATACCGACTGCTGCGGTGGTGTCGGTGTTGCCCGGATTGGTGTGCGACACAGCGAAGGTGAAGCCATCCATCGAGTAGTCATAACGAGCGGTCGGGCGCGATGCCTGGTAGCCGCCGGGGCTCAGGTCGGTGTTGTTGCCCAGGTAGAACGTCTCGTTGTGATCGCCCAGACCGGTGAGGCCAACGCCATCAACATGGCCGATCACGAACTGAGCAGCCCCATCGACGTCACCCATGCTCAGGCGACCGAAGTCACCGGATACGAAAACCGAACCGTTCGTACCAGCATTGGCGCCAGCGGCTTGATGTGCGCGGAACGAAGCGCCGAATGCCAGACCACCATCGGTTTCACCCGACAGTGTAAACATGACGCGAGCGCGGCTGGTGAACGATGCCTTGTTTGATGCCAGAGCGCCGTTGTACATGATGCCCATGCGAGCGTCGCCCGACAGAGACACGTCTGCTGCTGCGACACCTGCCGACATGACCAGAGCGGTCGAAGCAAGAAGAAGCTTTTTCATTTTTTTCCCTCGTTGTGTAAGGAGTTCCTCGCCTCACCAAATCCGGCGAGGTCTGAGCTTGTTTCATCCTTTTACGGGTGTTTTTCAAGTCAAAGCGGGGGGGCTGGTTTGAACCGGCGGGAAATGATGCAGATTTGTCACGCCTCTGACCTGGACGGCATCGCATGCGGCGGGCATCACGCGGCGAACTGCGCGCTACACTCTTGTTCCATGCAGGTTATCAAGTTAGACAAGGTGCAACTTTGGCGAGGGAACTTTGCAATGACTTATAAGGGCGCGTCGCGCATTGCCGCCATATTCGGGTTGGTTCTGGTTCTGTCAGGCTGCGGCGGCGGCGGTTTCGGGAATTTCTTTCAGTCGGGTGAGCGGTCGCGCGCGGCAGCTGCGCAAGTTCATGAACAGAATCGTCTGGCCGGGCCTTCGCGCGGGTCAACCGTGTGGGATTTGTTCTCGAACGCGCAACCGCCCAGCGTGACGGTAGAGGTGAATCGCTATTTGTGGAATGCCTCGCTTGAGGTGCTGAATTTCCTGCCGGTTCAGTCGGTCGATCCGTTCTCTGGCGTGATCGTG